>NZ_QZEZ01000003.1:0-300000 GCF_003594885.1 Vallicoccus soli | reverse complement strand
CGGAGCACCGGTGCCGCCCCCGCGGCGTACCGCCCGCGGTGCCGCCCGTCGAGGGCGTGCACCCGCCCGAGGGACGGTCCCCGCGTCCCGCAGGGTCCCGGGAGCGTGACCTGGCACACTGCCCGCCGGGGTGCGGCGGGTGCCGTACCGGACGGAGGGCGCGTGGACGGGCAGCGGCCGGCGGGGCGGCGGGTCGACTCCCCCTGGGACGGCGCCGTCCGCTCGTGGGCGCTCGCCAGCGCGCTGCTCGTGCTGCTCATCGTCGGCGGCGTCGTGCTGTGGTTCGCGGTGGACGAGCGCGTCCTCGCGATCCTGCTCGGCTGAGCGCTGGCCCGCGCCGCGGGCCCCCGCCGACCGTCAGCGACCGCCGGCATCGTCGAAGAGCGAGCGCCCGCGCCACAAGTAGACCAGCGCCTCGACGGCGAGGCCGGCTCCGCCGCCCAGCATCACCGAGCCCGGGGCGCCGTCGACCACCGAGGCCCCCAGCACGATGAGCAGGGCGCCCGCGAGCAGCGGCCCCAGGACGCGCAGGGACAGGGCTCGGCGGCGGCGCTCCACGGCCTCGACCCTAGGCGAGGGCCGCCCCGCGCTCACGCCGGCAGCAGGGTGACCCCCGCCTCGACGAGCCGGCGCGCCGCCTCGTCCTCGGCGGGGACGTCGGTGACGACGCCCGCCACCGCGTCGAG
This sequence comes from Vallicoccus soli, assembly GCF_003594885.1. NCBI lineage: Bacteria > Bacillati > Actinomycetota > Actinomycetes > Motilibacterales > Vallicoccaceae > Vallicoccus > Vallicoccus soli. The sequence continues at coordinate 299,314 of NZ_QZEZ01000003.1, read as the reverse complement.
CGGCAGCACGGCGAACGGCGACGCGGCGCCGACCTTCTCGCGGCTGGCCAGCACGTACGTGTCCGCGGCGCGCCGGGCGAGCGCCCGCTTCATCGCCGCCTCGTCCGGGTCGCCCGTCGTCAGCCCGCTCTGCGCGTGCACCCCCGTCACGCCCAGCAGGAACACGTCCGCCGTCACGGCCTGCGCGGCCTCGACCGCCGCCGCCCCGCACGCGACCGCCGAGTGCTTGAACAGCCGCCCCCCGAGCACGAGCACGTCGACCCGGGGGTGCTCGACGAGCGCTGCGGCGACGACCGGGCTGTGCGTCACGACGGTGGCCTCGAGGTCCGGCGCCAGGGCCCGCACTACCGCCAGCGCGGTGGTGCCCCCGTCCAGCAGGACGGTACTGCCCGGGGCGACGAGCCGGGCCGCGGCCACGGCGACGCGCTCCTTGCTGCCGGTCGCCACCTGCCGTCGCGCCCGGTGGTCGGCCACGGCGGGGGAGGCGGGCAGCGCGCCCCCGTACACCCGCTGGCACAGCCCGGCCGCCGCGAGGTCGCGCAGGTCGCGGCGCACGCTGTCCTCCGACACCCCGAGCTCCGCGGCCACGTCCTTGGCGACGACGCGCCCGTCGTCGCGCAGCCGGGCGAGGAGCAGGTCGCGGCGCTGCGAGGCGAGCATGCACGGTCCTCCGTACTCGTCGAAGTTCATCAAAGGTCTTGCACGTTGCTGCACAGTGTGGCTCACTCGGAGCCATGACCGCCACCACCGCCGCGCCCGGCGTGCCGGGCCTCGACGTCCCCGACCACCGCGGCCGCACCGGCCTGGACCGCGCCGGCCGCGAGCTCACCGGCCCCGACGTCGTCGTGCGCGACGTCGAGCTGCTCGCCGCGGCCTGGCACGTCCTGCGCCGCACCACGTACGACCGCCGCCGCGCCGACGGCACCGTGGTCCGGGAGGCGCGCGAGACGTACGACCGGGGGGACGGGGCCGCGGTCCTGCTGCACGACGCGGACCGGCGCACCGTCCTGCTCGCGCGGCAGTTCCGCTACCCGGCGCGGGTCAACGGGCACCCCGACGGCCTGCTCCTCGAGGTCGCCGCGGGCCTGCTCGACGCGGACGACCCCGAGACGGCGATCCGGCGCGAGGCCGCGGAGGAGCTCGGCGTCGCCGTCGGACCGCTCGAGCACGTCACGACGATGTGGACGAGCCCGGGGTCGGTCACCGAGCGGCTGCACTGCTACGCGGCGCCGTACACGCCCCGGGACCGCACGGGCGCCGGCGGCGGCCTCGCCGACGAGGGCGAGGACGTCGAGGTGGTCGAGCTCGACGTCGACGCGGCGCTCGCGATGGTCGCCGACGGGCGGATCGCCGACGCCAAGACGATCGTGCTGCTGTAGTGGTCCGTGCTCCGCGGCCCCTTCGCGTCACGTCCAGCCCTGGGCTGACGGCGGGCGCGACCGTCGTCAGGGGCAGGCGCCCGGCGCCGTACCCTCCTGCCGGTGGACGCGCAGGACGGGCCCGGGCCCGAGGACGTCGTCGTCGGCCTCGTGGCCGCCCCCGGGCCGGCCGGGTCCGCCGTCGAGCCCGCGGCGCTGCAGCAGGAGCTGGCCCGGCGCTACCCCGGCACGGGCTGGCACGTGGTCCCCGTCGTCGATGCGCTCGTCGTCCCGCCGGCCACCGACGACGAGCTCGTCGACGCCGCGCGCGACCGGCTGCTCGCCGCCGGCTGGGACCTCGCGGTGTGCCTGACCGACCTCCCGCTGCAGCTCGCGCGGCGCCCGGTCGTCGCGCACGCCAGCCCGGTGCACGGCGTCGCCCTCGTCAGCGTCCCCGCGCTCGGCCCCGTCGGCCTGCGCCGGCGCGGCCTCGCGCTCGCCGTCCAGCTCGTCGAGGAGCTCCTCGGTGGGGGTGCGCCGGACGTGCCGGGCGAGGGCGACCGCGCGCGGGGGCGCCGCCTGCGGCACCGCGCGCGCCAGCTCGCGGCCGACCCGCGCGACGACGGCGGGGAGGCCGAGCTGCGCTTCACCGCGCGCGTGCTCACCGGCAACCTGCGCCTGCTCGCCGGCATGGTGCGGGCCAACCGGCCGTGGCGGCTCGCGTACGGGCTCTCCCGCGCACTCACCGGCGCCCTCGCCGCCGGCGTGTTCGCGCTCGTGACGCCCGACCTGTGGGCGATGGCGGACGCGTTCGGCGCGCTGCGCCACGCGGCGGTCGCGGCCGTCGCGGTGGGGGCCACGGCCGCGACGCTCGTCGTCGGCGCCGGGCTCTGGGAGCGCGCGCCGCACCGCCGCGTGCGCAAGCAGGTCGCCCTGTTCAACCTCGCCACCACCGCCACGGTCCTGCTCGGCGTGCTCACCCTGTACGCCGTCCTGCTCGCCCTCTCGCTCCTCGGCGCCGGCGTGCTCGTGGTCCCCGACCTGCTCGCCGCGGCGCTGGGGCACGGCGCCGGCCCGGGGGACTACCTCGAGGTGGCCTGGCTGACGACCTCGCTGGCCACGGTGGGCGGCGCGCTCGGCGCGGGCCTGGAGAGCGACGCGGCGGTGCGCCAGGCCGCGTACGCGTACCGGGGCAGCGAGGTCGCGCCCGCCGACGCCTGAGCGGCGGGGGCGGACCCGGGCGGGTGCCGTGCGCCCGGGGGGAGGACGGCGCACGGCACCCGGCGGGCGGTGGGCGGCGCGCCCGTCAGGGGCGCGCCACGGTGAGCCGGCGGCGCAGCAGCAGCCCGCCGCCCGCCGCGAGGGCGGCCGCCGCCAGCACCCCGAGCGCGCCGGCGGCCCCGGCGGCCGCCGGCGGCAGCCCCGAGCCGCCGCCGGCGGCAGGGGCGGCCCCGCTCTCGTCGGGGGTGCCGGCCGGGGCGCCCGCAGCGGCCGGTGCCGCGGCGGTGGGCGCCGACGGTGACGGCACCGGCAGCACCTCCAGCGCCCGCCGCGCCTGGCGCCACGCCCGCGGCGTGACGTCCGGTGCGGTACCGGCGGTGCGCCACTCCTCGAGCTGCGGCATCCGGCGGCAGGCCGACGGGTAGCGGTCGCAGTAGGACTGCTGGGTGCCGACGGACTCCGCGGACAGCACGGCCTTGGCGATGGCCCGGGACAGCGTGCGCGCCCCGGCGTTGAAGATGGCGTTGAGCTGGCGCCCGTCGGCCGGGTCGTTGACCTGCAGGGGCTCGGTGATGGAGGTGGCGCCCTGGGCGGTCGAGACGCCGAAGACCGTGTCGCCGTCGCCGAGGGTGTGGATCGGGTCGATGGCGCGGGCCATGCCGTCGTGCGCGTTCCCGGACAGCCGTGCGGCGGCCGCCTTCTCCAGCGGGGCGTTGGTCACCACGACGGCGATCGTCGTGTTGAGCGCCTCGTCGGCCGCGGGGGCCGCGGCGGCCGCCGGCTGCGGGCACTCGGCGGCGCGCGGGGCGCGGTAGCCCTCGAACTCGTCGCCGAGGCCGTACCGGACCCCCCACAGCGAGCAGTCCGCCGGGTCGACCGGGTTGCCGGCGGGGTTCACCACGACGATCGCACCGACGTACACGCCGTCGCCGAGGTACACGCTCGCCGTGCCGAGGCCGCTCTTGAGTCCGCCGCCGCGGGCCCCCGTGCCGCCGCCGACCACGCCCTGGCGCACCGGTCCCGGGCCGGACGCCTGCGCGGCGAGGTAGCCCCACTCGGGCGTCGTGCGGGCCTTGATGTCGCCGCCGCGGGCGAGGTCGTAGATGTCGGCGGCCGGGACGATGGGCGCGACGCCCACCCCGAGGGGCACGCCCTCGCCTCGGTCCTCGAGCCAGCGCACGATCCCGTCGCTGGCGGCGAGGCCGTACATGCTGCTGCCGCCGAGCTGGATGGCGTTGACGCCGGGGTTCGAGTTGAGCGGGCTCAGCAGGTCGGTCTCCTTGGTCGCCGGCGCGCCGCCGCGCTGGTCGACGCCCGCGACGGACATCCGCGGGAAGTGCACGACGGTCGTGCCGGTGAGGTACGGCGCGGTCGTCGACTGGACCTGCCCGACGTGCACCCCGGGCACGTCGGTGACGGCGTTGTGCCGACCGGGACGGCCCGCCACGTCCTCCGCCGCGGGAGGGGTGGAGGCGGTGGCGGGAGCGGCGAGGGGGACGGCGGCGAGGGGCGCGACGAGCAGCGCGGCCGCCGCGAGCGGGCGCACGGGCATGCGGACTCCGATCGGCAGGTGGCGGGCGCGCGCAGGTCGGCGCGCCCCCACCGGAGGAGGGGCGGGAGTGGGTCCGCGGCCGCGGTGTGACGCGGAGGCTACTGGTCCGACCGGCCGCTGGGAACCCCGTCGGCGCTCAGGAGGGCGCGGAGCAGGGGGCGCTCGGCGACCGGGACGTAGCCGACGTAGTAGTCGTGGACGGTCTCGCGGGCCAGGCGGGCCGCGCGGGCTCCGTCGCGCGCCCGGACGGCGGCCAGGACCTCGCGGTGGTGCTGGAGTGAGCGCAGCATGAGCTCGCGCCGGTCGCCGGCCTCGGCGATCTTCGCGGCGATGAGGCCGAGCACGGCGCCCCGCACGACCTCGCTGCAGACCTGCAGGAGCGTGCTGCGGCTGGCTCGCGCCACCGCGTCGTGGAAGGCGACGTCCGCGCGGCTGAACTGCTCGTACCCGAGCTCGACCGCCTCCGCCATCGCCGCGATCGCCGCGTCCATCGCCTCCAGCTGCGCCGGCGTCGCGAGGGACGCGGCGAGCTGGTTCGCCGCGCCCTCCACCAGCATGCGGAAGTGCACGAGGTCGCCGAGCCCGATCTCGTCGACCTGCACGAGCCGCGTCATCGACTTGCGCAGCGACGCGGGGGAGAAGGGCAGGACCTCGGGGCCGTTGGGGTCGCCGGGCCGCGAGCGGACGAAGCCCCCGCTCTCGAGGACCCGTAGCGCCTCGCGGACGGTGGACCGGCTGACGCCGAACTGCTGCATCATCTCGCGCTCGCTCGGCAACCGCTCTCCGGGCAGCAGCCGCCCGCCGAGCACGCGGTCCTCGACCTGCTCGACGATCCGCTCGTACGCCCGCACGGGCCGGACCCGCTCGAAGGGCTCGCTGCCCGCCACGCCCCACGCTCCGTCCTTGACCGCCCCTCGGACCTCTGCGAAGGTACGCCGACAGCCACTGGTCGGACCAGTAGGAGGTCGCGTGAGCCGGGTGACCGCAGGGCCGCCGGCCGCCGCGCGCCCACCCCGCAGCGCTCGGCACCCCGGCGGGTGATGATGCCCCCGTACGACGGCACGACCCCCTGCACCACCGGCGGAAGGACCCCCTCGTGAGGCGACGCACCCCCCGGCTCCTCGCGGCCCTGGCCACGAGCGCCACCCTGCTGGCGACGGCCGCCTGCTCGGCGGGCAGCAGCGCCGACGACCCGGTCGGCGGCCCCAGCGGCGCCCCCGACGGCGGCGGCGAGGGCCTCGTGGTCGGCCTGACCGCGGAGCCGGCCAACCTCGACTTCACCACGACCGATGGCGCCGCCATCCCGGAGGCGCTGCTCGTCAACGTCTACGAGGGCCTGGTGAAGCTCGACCAGGACTCCGGCGAGGTCGTGCCGCTGCTCGCGGAGAGCTGGGAGGTCTCCGAGGACGGGCGGACGTACGACTTCACCCTGCAGGAGGGCGTGACCTTCTCCGACGGCGAGGAGTTCACCGCCGAGGACGCGAAGTTCAGCATCGAGCGGGTGAAGTCCGACGCCTGGACCGTGTCGCTCAAGAGCGGGATGGACGTCGTGGACACCGTCGAGGCGGTCTCCCCGACCGAGCTGCGGGTGACGCTGTCCGAGCCGAGCAACGACTGGCTCTTCCGCATGACCACGCGCATCGGAGCCATGTTCAGCGAGTCCGGGGTGGACGACCTGCAGAGCACCGCCGTGGGCACCGGGCCGTACGAGGTGACCGAGTGGGACAACTCCGGGACCCTCGAGCTCACCGCCCGCGACGACTACTGGGGCGAGGCGCCCGGGGTGGGCCAGGTGACGCTGCAGTACTTCGAGGACGCCACCGCCACGACGAACGCCCTGCTGTCCGGGGGCATCGACGTCGTCGGCACCGTGCAGGCGCCCGAGACGCTCGCGCAGTTCGAGGGCGACGACCGGTTCCAGGTCATCGAGGGCACGACGAACGGCGAGGTCGTGCTCTCCATGAACGGCGCGGCGGGGCCGCTGCAGGACGTGCGCGTGCGCCAGGCGGTGCGGCACGCGATCGACCACCAGGCGCTGCTCGACACCGCCTGGGCCGGGCGCGGCGAGCTCATCGGCAGCATGGTGCCGCCGACCGACCCCTGGTACGAGGACCTCACCGGCGTGGCGCCGTACGACCCCGACCGGGCCCGCCAGCTCCTGCAGGAGGCCGGCGCCCAGGACGTCAGCCTGCGGATGCGCATCGCGAACCTGCCCTACGCGGTGGCCTCGGCGCAGGTCGTGCAGTCCCAGCTCGCCGACGTCGGCATCACCGCGGAGATCGAGCCGCTGGAGTTCCCGGCCCGCTGGCTGGAGGACGTCTTCACCAACGCGGACTACGACCTGTCGATCGTGGCCCACGTCGAGCCCCGCGACATCTCCGCCTTCGGCAACCCCGACTACTACTTCCGCTACGACGACCCGCAGGTGCAGGACCTGCTCGCGCAGGCGGACCGCGGCACGCCGGAGGAGCAGGTGACCGACCTGCAGCAGGCCGCGCGGCGCATCTCCGAGCAGGCGGCCGCGGACTGGCTGTTCCTGCTGCCGAACCTCATCGTCGCGGAGGCCGACGTGCAGGGCCTGCCGGAGAACCGCATCGGGGAATCCTTCGACCTGACGACCCTGTCCCGCGGGTAGGCCGCGTGCTCCTGCAGGTGCTCCGGCGGACCCTCGTCTTCCTCGTCAGCCTCGCGCTCGCCTCGGTCGTCGTCTTCGCCTTCATGGCGGTGCTGCCGGGCGACCCGGCGCGCGTCGCCCTCGGCGTCAACGCGACCGAGGAGGCCGTGCAGGCGACCCGGGAGCGGTTCGGCACGGACCGCCCGCTCGTCGTGCAGTACCTCGACTGGGTCGGCGGCCTGCCCAGCGGGGACTTCGGGCGGTCGTACGTCTCGGGCGCGGGCATCGGCCCGCAGGTGCTCGACCGCCTGCAGGTGACGCTGTGGCTGGTGCTCACCGCGATGGTGCTCGCCCTGCTCGTCGCGCTGCCCCTCGGCGTCGTCGCGGCCGTGCGGCACCGCGACGCCGCCGGTGCCGCGGTCTCGGCGCTGAGCCAGGTCGGGGTGGCCGTGCCGTCGTTCCTCGCGGGGATCCTGCTCGTCACCGTCTTCGCGGTGCGGCTGGGCTGGCTCCCCTCCAGCGGGTGGGTGCCGCCGGCCGAGGACCCGGGGGAGTTCCTGCGGCGCCTCGTGCTGCCCGCGCTGTCGCTGGGCCTGGTGCAGGGCGCGGTCCTCACCCGCTACGTGCGCTCGGCGGTCCTCGACGTGCTCCGCGAGGACTACGTGCGCACCGCGCGGGCCAAGGGGCTCGGGCCGTACGGCGCCCTGGTGCGCCACGGCCTGCGCAACGCCGCGATCCCCGTCGTCACCGTCCTCGGCCTGCAGCTCGCGACGCTGCTCGTCGGCGCGGTCGTCGTCGAGCGCGTCTTCGTCATCCCCGGCCTCGGCAGCCTGCTGCTCGACGGCGTCGGCAACCGCGACCTGCTGCTCGTGCAGGGCGTCGTCATGGTGCTCGTGCTGGCCGTGCTGCTCGTCAACTACGTGGTCGACCTGCTCTACGCCGTGCTGGACCCGAGGCTGCGGAGGGCCGCGTGACCGACGCCCGCCTGGAGCCGCTCGCGCCCACCGGGGACCGGCGCCGGGCGAACGCCTCCCTCGTCGTCGGCGGTGCCCTCGTCGGGCTGGTCGTCGTCGCCGCGCTGGTGTCGTTCGTCTGGACCCCGTACGACCCCACCCGGGTCGACCCCGCCGCCCGCCTGCTCACCCCCGGTGCCGACCACTGGCTGGGCACCGACAAGTTCGGCCGCGACGTCGTCAGCCAGCTCATGGTCGGCGCGCGCACGACGCTCTTCGTCGGCATCGTCGCCGTCGGCGTCGCGGCGGTCGTGGGCACGCCGCTGGGCGTGCTCGCCGGCATGGCGCCGCGCTGGCTCGGGGAGCTGCTCATGCGGCTCAACGACCTGCTGCTGGCCTTCCCGGCGCTGCTGCTCGCCATCATGTTCGGCGCCGTCTTCGGCGCCTCGACGCTCACCGCGATGGTCGCCATCGGCATCGCCACCGTGCCGTCCTTCGCCCGGCTCGCCCGCAGCGGCACGCTGCAGGTGATGAGCACCGAGTACGTGCTCGCCGCCCGCTCGGCCGGGCGCACGCCGCCGGCGGTCGCGGGCCGGCACGTGCTGCCCAACATCGCCGGCCTCGTCATCGTCCAGGCGTCGGTGAGCTTCGCCATCGCCGTGCTCGCCGAGGCCGCCCTGTCGTTCCTCGGCTTCGGCACCCGCCCGCCCACGCCGTCCTGGGGGCGGATGCTGCAGGAGTCGCAGGAGCTGCTGTTCACGGCGCCGCGGCTGGCGCTCTGGCCCGGCCTGGCCATCGCCCTGGCCGTGCTGGGCTTCAACCTGCTCGGCGACGGCCTGCGCGACCACCTCGACCCGCGGCTGCAGGACCGCCGGTGAGCGCGGCGGCCGCGGCGCCCGCAGCGGGTGCCCCCGTGCTCGACGTGCGCGACCTGCACGTCGGCACCTCGCGCCTGCGCCTGGTCAGCGACGTCTCGTTCAGCCTGTCCGCCGGCGAGCGCGTCGGCCTCATCGGCGAGTCGGGCTCGGGCAAGTCCCTCACCGCGTCGGCGGTCATGGGCCTGCTGCCCGAGGGGGTGAGGGCCGAGGGCTCGGTGCGCCTCGCGGGCGTGGACCACGACCTCGTCGGGGCCTCGGAGAAGGCGCTGTCCCGCGTACGGGGCGACAGGGTCGCCATGGTCTTCCAGGAGCCGATGACCGCGCTGAACCCGGTGATGCGCGTCGGCGACCAGGTCGCCGAGGCGATGCTGCTGCACCGCACCGTGCCGGACCGGCGGGCGGCGCGGGCGCGGGCCGTCGAACTGCTCGACCTCGTGCGGCTGCCCGACCCCGGGCGGGCCGCGCGGGCGTACCCGCACCAGCTCTCCGGCGGGCAGCGCCAGCGGGTGGTCCTCGCGATGGCGCTGTCCAACGACCCGTCGGTCCTCCTCTGCGACGAGCCCACGACCGCCCTCGACGTCACCGTGCAGGCGCAGGTGCTCGACCTGGTGCTGCGCGGCGTGGAGCGGCTCGGCTCGGCCCTGCTCTTCATCACGCACGACCTGGCCGTCGTCGCCACGGTGTGCCGGCGCGTCATGGTCATGTACGGCGGGCGCATCGTCGAGACCGGCACGGTGGACGAGGTCTTCACGCGCCCACGGCACCCGTACACGCGCGGCCTGCTCGACTCGTCCGACCTCGAGCGCAGCGACGAGCGCGGCCGGCTGCGCACCATCGCCGGGGCCGTGCCCGCCGCCGGCCGGTTCCCCGACGGCTGCGTCTTCCGCACCCGCTGCCCCCGCGCGCAGGACGACTGCGCCGAGCTGCCCCCCTGGTACGGCGACCGCGCCCGCGGGCACGCCTGCCGCCACCCGGTGGAGGAGCCGCGGTGAGCGGGCAGCCCCTCATCGCGGTCCGCGACCTCGAGCGGACGTACCGGCGCTCGCGGACGTCCCTGCTCTCCCCGCCGCCCGAGGTGCACGCCCTGCGGGGCGTCAGCTTCGACGTCGCCCGCGGCGAGCGCTTCGGCATCGTGGGGGAGTCCGGCTCCGGCAAGTCGACGCTCATCCGCCTGCTCTGCGCCCTGGACACCCCGACCGCCGGCACGGTCGCCTTCGACGGCGAGGTCGTCTCGGGCCTGCCGGAGCGGCGCCTGCGGGGGCTGCGCCGCGACCTGCAGGTCGTCTTCCAGGACCCGATGGGCTCGCTCGACCCGCGCATGCGGGTGCGCGACATCGTCGCCGAGCCGCTCGTGGCCCAGGGCGAGCGCGACCCCCGGGCCCGGGTGGCCGAGCTGCTCGCGGACGTCGGCCTGCCGCCGGACGCGGGGGAGCGCTACCCCCACCAGTTCTCCGGCGGCCAGCGCCAGCGCATCTCGATCGCCCGGGCCCTGTCGACGCGGCCGAAGGTGCTCGTGGCCGACGAGCCGGTGAGCGCCCTCGACGTGTCGGTGCGCGCGCAGATCCTCAACCTGCTCGCCGACCTCGTCGAGGAGCACGCGCTCACCCTCGTCTTCGTCTCGCACGACCTCAGCGTCGTGCGGCACGTCTGCGACACCGTCGCGGTCGTGCACGAGGGCCGCATCGTCGAGCTGGGGCCCACCGAGCAGGTCCACGGCGCCCCGCGGCACCCGTACACCCGGCGGCTCGTGGCCGCCGTGCCCACCCTGCGCAAGGCCCTGGACGGCGTGACCGCGGCGGACCTCGCGCGCGGCGCCACCGCCCCCGGCACCGAGGAGGCCGTCTCGTGAGCAGCCCGTACGACGTCGACGCCGAGGCGGTCGTCGCCTTCACCCGCGAGCTGGTGCGGTGCCGCAGCGTCCACGACCCGCGGGCCGGGACCGCCGAGGGCGAGGCGGCCGCGCTCGTCGCCGAGCGCATGCGCTCGTTCGGCTGGGAGCCGGAGGTCACCGAGGTCGCGCCGGGGCGGCCCAACGTCGTCGCCGTCGTCGAGGGCGGCGGCGGGCCCGGCCCCACCCTCGCCTTCGAGGGGCACACCGACGTCGTGACCGAGGGGGACCTCTCGAGCTGGACCGTCGACCCCTTCGGCGCGGAGGTCCGCGACGGCCGGCTCTACGGGCGCGGCTCGGCCGACATGAAGTCGGGCGTCGCCGCGATGCTCTACGCGGTGCGCGCCCTGCAGGAGGCCGGGCCCTTCCCGGGGCGGGTCGCGGTGTGCGCCCTCGTCGACGAGGAGGGCCTGATGCTCGGCGCGAAGCACTTCGCGCGGACAGCGCTTGCTCGCGAGGTCGACGGGGCGATCGTCTGCGAGCCCGAGGCCGGCGAGGTCTGCGTCGCCGCCAAGGGCGCCGTCCGCCTGCGGGTCGACCTGCACGGGCGCATGGCGCACGGGGCGATGCCGCAGCACGCGCGCAACCCGGTCGTCGCCGTGGGCCGCCTGCTCGCGGCGCTCGCGGACTACCAGCGCGAGCTCGTGGAGGCGTTCGGCGAGCACGAGCACCTCGGGCGGGTGTACCTCACGCCCACCGTCCTCGGGGCCGGGGACGCGGACCAGATCAACGTCATCCCCGCCCGGGCCTCGGTCTGCCTCGACGTGCGGACCCTGCCGGACGTCGACCACGGCGCGCTCGTCGCGCGGGTCCGGGCCCTGGCCGAGGCGGCGGGCACCCCCGACGGCGTACGCGCCGAGGTCACCGTCGTCGACGACCGGCCGGCCGTCGAGGTCGACCCCGCCCACCCGCTCGTCACCGCGCTCGCCGCCGCGCACGAGGCGGTGCTCGGCGAGCCGGCGCGGTACGGCGGGGTGCCGGGGGCGACCGACGGCACGATCCTCACCCGCGACGCTGGGATGCCGACCGTCGTCTACGGCCCCGGCGGCAAGTGGATCGCCCACCAGGCCGACGAGTACGTCGAGGTGGACGAGATCGTCGCCTGCGCCCGGGTCTACGCCGAGGCCGCCGGGCGCTTCCTGCGCGGCGGCCGGCCGTGAGCGTCGGCCCGGTCGAGCCGGAGGTCCGCCCCGGGCCGAGCAACAGCCTCGTCGACGTGCCCGGGCTGCGGGTCGGGCACCGCACCGCGGCCGGCGACGGCTGGCTCACCGGCACGACCGTGGTCCTCGCTCCCGAGGGCGGGGTGGTCGGCGGGGTGGACGTGCGCGGCGGCGGCCCCGGCACCCGCGAGACCGACCTGCTCGACCCGCGCAACGTCGTCGAGCGCGTGCACGCCGTCGTCCTCGGTGGCAGCAGCGCCTTCGGCCTCGGCGCCGCCGACGGGGTCATGGCCCGGCTGGCCGAGGCCGGGACCGGGCTGCGGGTGGGCGCCGACGGCGACGTCGTGGTGCCGATCGTCCCCGCCGCCGTCGTCTTCGACCTGGGCCGGGGCGGGGACCAGGCGCGCCGCGCCGACGCATCCTTCGGCGCGGCCGCGCACGACGCCGCGGGGGACGGGCCCGTGCAGCAGGGGTGCGTCGGCGCCGGGACGGGCGCCCTGGCCGGGCGGTTCAAGGGCGGTGTCGGCTCCGCGAGCGCGGTCCTGCCGGGCGGGGCGACGGTCGCCGCCCTCGTCGTCGTCAACGCGCTCGGATCCCCGGCCGACCCGCGGACCGGCGGGCTCTGGGGCGCGCGGCACCTGCTCCCCGGCGAGCTGGCGTGGCTGGGGACCCCCGACCCCTCCGACGCCGCGGCGGTCACGGCACCGGAGCGGGCGCAGCGCCGGGGCGACCTGCACACGACCATCGGCGTCGTCGCCACCGACCTCGCGCTCACCAAGGCGCAGTGCGCCAAGCTCGCCGGCATCGGGCACGACGGGCTCGCGCGGGCGCTGCGCCCGGTGCACACGATGTTCGACGGCGACACGCTCTTCGGCCTGTCCACGGCGGCGCGGCCCGCGCCCGACGCGCAGGCCCTGCACGGCCTGCTGACCGTGGCGGCCGACTGCGTCACCCGCGCCGTCGTGCACGCCGTGCTGGCCGCCACGACCACGCGCACGCCCGCGGGGGAGTGGCCGTCGTACCTCGACCTCGTCCCGTCCGCCCGCCGAGGAGGCCGACCGTGACCCGCCGGACCGCGCAGGGCGTCGCCCTGCCCTTCCCCGAGGGCCTGCCCGTCGGCGACGCGTGGGTCGCCGCAGGGACCCGGGAGGTGCGCTTCCCGTACGACGGCTCGCCCGTCGCCCCCGCGCCCGTCGGCGACGCGGCGCTGGCCGAGCGCGCGGTGGCCGCCGCCGCGGCCTGCCGGGGCGCCGTGGCCGCGCTGCCGTCGCACGTGCGGCGCGCCGTCCTGCTCGGCGCCCGCGACGCCCTCGCGGCGCGGCGCGACGACCTCGAGCAGCTGCTCGTCCTCGAGACCGGCAAGCCCCTCGTGGACTGCCGGGTCGAGGTGGACCGCGCGCTCGTGACCCTCGCCGCGTCCGCCGAGGAGGTCGCCCGGCTGCACGGGGAGACCGTGCCGCTCGACCTGCTGCCGTCCGGCGAGGGCCTCATCGGCTTCTGGGTGCGCAAGCCGGTCGGGGTCGTCGTCGGGATCGCGGGCTTCAACTACCCCCTGCTCCTCGCGGCCCACAAGGTGGGGCCCGCCGTCGCCGCCGGGTGCCCCGTCGTCGTCAAGCCCGCGCCGCAGACGCCGCTGGCGACCCTCTGGCTCGTGCACGCGCTGCGCGAGGCGGCGGAGGCGGCCGGCGCGCCCGCGGCCGCGGTGCAGCTCGTCACGGGCGACGCCTCCGTGGGCAGCGCGCTCACGACCGACCCGCGGGTGGCGGCGGTGTCCTTCACCGGCTCGGCCGCGGTCGGGCACCGCATCGCGCGCGACGCGGCCCCGCGCAAGGTCCTCCTCGAGCTCGGTTCCAACGCCGCGCTCGTCGTCGCGGCCGACGCCGACCTCGACGCGGCCGCTGCGGCCGTCCTGCGCGGCGGCTTCTACGCCTCCGGCCAGGCGTGCATCTCCGTGCAGCGGGTCCTCGTCGAGGAGAGCGTCGCCGGGGCGTTCCTGGACCGGCTCGCCGCGGGCGTGGCGGACGTGCGGGTCGGGGACCCCCGCGACCCCGCCACCCGCGTCTCGGCGCTCATCGACGCCGGCTCCCGCGAGCGCGTCGCCTCCTGGGTGCGCGAGGCGGTCGCGGCCGGCGCGCGCGTGCTCGCCGGCGGGCCCGACGACGACCCGCTGGGGCCGACCGTGCTCGCCGACGTCCCCGACGGCGTGGCCGCGTGGGACGAGGAGGTCTTCGGCCCGGTCGTGTGCGTGCGGGCGGTGCCGTCGCTCGACGCCGCGTACGACGCCGTCAACGCCTCCCGCTACGGCCTGCACGCCAGCGTCTTCACCCGCTCGCTGGCGAGCGCCTTCGCGGCGGTGGAGCGGCTCGAGGTCGGCGGCGTCGTCGTCAACGAGGTGCCCGGCTTCCGGTCGGACACCATGCCCTACGGCGGCGTGAAGGACTCGGGGGCCGGTCGCGAGGGCCCGCGCTTCGCCGTCGAGGAGCTCACCGTCACCCGCATGGCCGTCATCCGGCCGGCTTGAGGAGCCCTGCGTGGACCCCGCCCCGGACTACACCCGCCTCTTCCGCCTCGACGGCCGCCGGGCCGTCGTCGTCGGCGCCGGCAGCGGCATCGGCCGCGAGGCGGCGCTCGCCCTCGCCGCGCACGGCGCCGACGTGGTGTGCGCCGACCGGGACGCCGACGCGGCCGCCCGGACGGCGCAGGGGGCGGGCGGCACGGCGTACCCCCTGGACGTCCTCGACCGCGCGGCGGTCGCCGCGGCGCCGGGGGAGCTCGGCGACGTCGACGTGCTCGTCTTCACGGCCGCCACCAACGTGCGCAAGCGCCTGCTCGACTACGCCGAGGAGGAGTTCGACCGGGTCGTCGCGCTCAACCTGCGGGCGTCGTTCGACCTCGTACGGACCTTCGGCGGCGCCATGGCCGAGCGGGGCCGCGGCTCGGTCGTCGGGTTCTCCTCGATCCGGGCGGTGACCGTGGAGCCGGGCCAGGGCGTGTACGCGGCCACCAAGGCCGGCCTCGTCCAGCTGCTGCGCACCGCGGCCGCCGAGCTCGGCCCCCGCGGCGTGCGCGTGAACGCCGTCGCCCCCGGCGTCGTCGAGACCCCGCTCACCGCGCAGATCAAGGCCGACCCCTCCTGGTACGGCGCCTACGCCGCCAAGAGCGCCCTCGGCCGCTGGGCCCGCCCCGGGGAGCTCGCCGGCGCCGTCGTCTACCTCGCCTCCGACGCCAGCAGCTTCGTCACCGGCAGCGTCCTCACCGTCGACGGCGGCTGGACCGCCGTCGACGGCCGGTACGAGCCCCCCGGCGCCTGACCCCCCCCGGGCGGGCTCGGGGGGAGCGCATGGTCGCGGTCCGGGGAGCGCATGATCACGGCAGGAGGGCTGCAGGATCGCGGCCGGGGGGCTGCATGATCGCGCACGTCGTGGCCGCGATCATGCACGACCCCGGCCGTGATCATGCGCTCGTGGCGGGCCGGGTCAGCGGCGGCGGTCGGTGAGCCAGCCGACCCACCAGAGCAGGGCGGCCAGGAGCAGGACGAGGGCGAAGACGGCGGCGGGGCCGGGGAGGAAGCCGACGGCGGCCCCGGCGAGGGCGTACAGCAGCGCGGCCGGCACCGTGCCCAGGAGCGCGGCGAGCAGGGCGCGGCGCCAGCCGAGGGGGCTCGCCCCGGCGAGCACGAGGACGGTCTCGGCGAGCAGCGGGACCGGGCGCGTCACGACGATCGCGAGGGTGCCCCAGCGCTCGAGGAGGGCGTCGGCGCGGCGGCGCTCGGACGCCGGGACGAGCCGGTCGAGCAGGGGCCCGCCGCGCCGGCCGAGCCAGAAGGCCACGACGGCCGCGCCGAGGCCGCCGGCGAGGGACAGCAGCGTGCCGAGCGCCGGCCCGAAGACGGCGCCGTGCGCGGTCATGACCACGCTCGAGGGCACGGGCACGAGGACGTCCGCCACGAGCAGCCCGACCCCGACGACGGCCGCCTGCCCGCGGTGCTCGCGCAGCCACGGCCGCGGGTCGGTCAGCACGTCCAGCCCGAGCGCCTCGACGGCGAGGAAGACGAGCCCGAACGCGACGAGGAGGCCGAGGGCGAGCAGGGCGTACCGGGGGAGCCCGAGGGGACCCGCCCCGCGCCGCCGTCGCAGGTCCTGCACCCCGTCGCCCACCCCTCGATGGTGCACACCCGGTCGCGCCGCCGTGCGGGCGGGGCCCGCGGGCGTGCGACACTGCGGCATGACCCGAGACCGCACGGCCCGCCCCGCCCTGGCCACGAGCCCCTTCGCCGCGCCGCCCGCGGTGGTGCGCGAGGAGTACGCCGTCGACGAGCGGGTCAACCACGACCGCTTCGGCATCGGCACCGTGGTCGGCCTCGAGCCGCGCGGCGTCGTGGTCGTCGACTTCGGCAGCCAGCGGGTGCGCGTGCCCAACGACGCGCGCCTCTGCAAGCTCTAGGAGGCCCCGGCCGGGTGGCCCGCGCGCTCCGCCAGCGACACCGCGGAGCGGCGGGGCACGACGACGACCGGCACGGGGGAGTGGCGCACGACCTTGGACGCCCGCGACCCCAGGAACACCCGGGCGACCGGCCCGACCGCGCTCGAGCCCACGACCAGCACGTCCCCGCCGTCCCACGGCACGTCGCCCAGCGCGGCGCCCCAGTCCGCGCCCTGGCCGACCACGGTGTCGACCGAGGGCGGCACCACGGGGAGCCCGGCGACCCGCGCGAGCACGTCCTGCTGCGCCCGGCGCACCTCACCCACCCACGTCCCGACGACGTCGTCCTCGGCGCGGAAGCCGGCCCCGGCCGTGACGATGGTCGGCCCGTGCACCGCGAACGACGCGACCCGCAGGGGCGCGCCGACCCGGGCCGCCACCCCCGCCGCGGCGACGACGAGGTCGTCGCCGCCGGCCGTGGCACCGTACGCCGCGGTGACCCGCCGGACCCGCTCCTCGCCCCGGTAGCCGCGGGTCGCGAGCGCGACGGGCACCGGCGAGCTGTGCAGCAGCCGGTCGGCGACGCTGCCCAGCGCGACCCGCCCGAGCGGGCCGGCCGCGGACGACCCGAGGACGACGAGCGCCGTGCTCTCGCCCTCGGCGACCTCGAGGAGCCCGGCGGCGGCGGAGCGCGCGTGATGGACGACGAGCCGGGCCGGTACGTCGTCCGGCAGCAGCGTGCGCGCCCGCCCCAGCGCCGCGTCGGCCGACGCCGCGAGGTGGCGGCGGAACTCCGCGTCGACCCGCCCGGGCCCGGGGGGCCACGAGGTGGGCACGACGGCGACGAGGAGCAGGTCCTCGCCGGCGGAGCGGGCCAGCTGCGCGGCGAGGTGGACGACGGCGGCGCACCGCTCGTCGTGGGTGACGCCGACGAGGAGGGTCACCGCCCCACCTCCGTCCCGGCGAGGCGGGAGTGGCGGATGCCGTACGCGAAGTAGAAGGCGAGGACCGCCGCGACCCAGACCGCGAACACGACGAGGGTGATGCCCCGCAGGCTCGAGATGATCCACAGGCAGCCGGCCACCGACGCCAGCGGCAGGACGGGGTAGAGCGGGACCCGGAAGCCGCGCTCCAGGTCCGGCGCCGTGCGGCGCAGCACCATCACGCCGACGGACACCACGAGGAAGGCGACGAGCGTCCCGACGCTCGTCATCTCGGCGAGGAAGTCGATGGGCAGCAGGCCGGCGAGCAGGCCGACGGCGACGCCCACGACGACCGTGCCCGCCACCGGCGTCTGCGTGCGCCGGTCGACGCGCGCGAAGAGCGGGGGCACCATGCCGTCCCGGCCCATCGCGAAGAGGATGCGGGTCTGCCCGTAGAGCACGACCAGCGTGATGCTGAAGATCGACACGACGGCGCCCGCGGCCAGCACGGTGCCGGGCCAGGTCGAACCGGTGACGTCCTCGAGGATGGCGGCGAGACCGGCCTCCTGCCCGTCGAAGCGCTCCTGCGGCTGCGCGGCCACGGCCACCACCGAGACGGCGACGTAGAGGGACGTGACCGTGACGAGGGCGATGAGGATGGCCAGCGGCATCGTGCGCCGGGGGTCCTCGACCTCCTCGCCGGCCGTCGAGACCGCGTCGAGCCCGATGTAGCTGAAGAAGATGATCCCCGCGGCGGTCGTCACGCCGTCCAGCCCGAAGGGGGCGAAGTCGGACAGGTTGTCGCTCTCCCAGCCGGCCAGCGCCACGACGACGAAGAGGAGCAGCACCGCGACCTTGACGACGACCATGGCGGCGTTGGCGCGGGCCGACTCGCTCGTCCCCCGGACCAGCAGCAGCGAGCACAGCGCCACGAGGACGACCGCCGGCAGGTTCACCACGCCGCCCGCCTCGGGAGAGGCGGACAGCGCCTCCGGGATGGCGACGCCCACCACGTTGTCCAGCAGCTCGTTGAGGTACTGCGACCAGCCGACGGCCACCGCCGCGGCGGACACGCCGTACTCGAGGAGCAGGCACGCCGCGACGCCCATGGCGACGAGCTCGCCGAGGGTGGCGTACGCGTACGAGTAGGACGAGCCGGACACCGGCACGGCGCTCGCCAGCTCGGCGTAGCAGATGGCGGTGAGCCCGGCGACGACGCCGGCGATGACGAACGACACGATGACCGCGGGGCCCGCGACCGGCACGGCCTCGGACAGGACGAAGAAGATGCCGGTGCCGACGGTCGCGCCGATGCCGAACATCGACAGCTGCGCCAGGCCGATGGTCCTGCGGAGCCCGCCGGCCTCGCCCTCCGCGGCGTACGCCTCCACGGGCTTGCGTCGCAGGACCTGCTGGAGCAGGGGTGCCATGAGCGTCCTCCGTCTCGCCGTCGGCGGTCGTACGGGGAGGACCCTCCCACCGCCCGGACGCGCCCGTCGAGCGGGCTACCCTCGCGGCGTGCCCCCCATCCGCACCGAGGGACCGTTCCGGGACGTCGTCATCGCCGGTACGGACGACGGCGGGTTCTCGAGCCTGCGGCAGGCGGCGATACCCCGCGAGGAGCGGCGCGCTCTGGGAAAGCGGTTGCGCGAGACCGTACCCCGGTCGTCGCTGGGCGACTGGGAGCCACCGGCCGACCGGGTCGACCCCGTCGAGCAGGTGCGCGCGGCGCACGAGGGCCGGCTGCCCGAGCTCGTGCCGATCCGGGTCGGGCGGATGGTCGCCTCGCCGTACGCGTTCCTGCGCGGGGCGGCCGCCACCCACGCGGCGGACTTCGCGGCGCTGCCGCGCACCGGCATCACGCCCGTCGTGTGCGGCGACGCGCACCTGGGGAACTTCGGCTTCTACGCCTCGCCGGAGCGCAACCTCGTCTTCGACCTCAACGACTTCGACGAGGCGCACCCGGGCGCCTGGGAGTGGGACCTGCGCCGCCTCACCACGAGCGCCTGGGTGGCGGGCCGGCAGAACGGCGCGAAGGAGGGGCACTGCGAGGATGCGGTGCTGACGTGCCTGCGCGCCTACCGCGAGCAGGTGCACCGCCTCGCCGAGCTCCCGCTGGTGCAGCGCTCCTACGAGCGGCTCGACGTGGAGGCGCTGCGCGGCACGAGCGGCTCGGCCCTGCAGGACGAGGTGGACCGGGCGGCGAAGCGGGCGCGCAGGCGCACGAGCGACCGCGCCCTGCCGCGCTTCACCGAGGAGCACGCCGAGCGGGGCCGGCGCATCGTCGAGGAGCCGCCGCTCATCACGCACCCGCCGCAGGAGGTGGCGGAGGGCCTCGCCGAGGCGCTCGACGTGTACCTGGGGACCCTGCCGCCGCACTGGGCCCGCATGCTCGCCGGCTACCGGCTGGTCGACGTCGCGCACAAGGTCGTCGGGGTGGGCTCGGTCGGGCTGCGGGCCTACGTCGCGCTGTGCGAGGGCAGCAGCCCCGACGACGTGGTCTTCCTGCAGCTCAAGCAGGCCCGGCGCTCGGTGCTCGCGCCCTGGGTGCACGGGCAGGTCCCCCGGCACGAGCACCAGGGCCAGCGGGTCGTGGAGTACCAGCAGGCCCTGCAGACGGTCAGCGACCCGCTGCTGGGCTGGGCGACGGCGGGCGGGCACCAGTTCTACGTGC
Source organism: Vallicoccus soli (assembly GCF_003594885.1). Taxonomy (NCBI): domain Bacteria; kingdom Bacillati; phylum Actinomycetota; class Actinomycetes; order Motilibacterales; family Vallicoccaceae; genus Vallicoccus; species Vallicoccus soli. Next base: position 279,671 of record NZ_QZEZ01000003.1, on the reverse strand, counting down.
GCCAGTTCCGCGACATGAAGGGCGCGATCGAGGTCGACGGCATCGACCACGAGGCGCTCGTGGACTACGCCGGGGTCTGCGGCGCGCTGCTGGCCAAGGGCCACGCCCGCACCAGCGGCGCGTCGACCATCGCCGGCTACCTCGGCTCCTCCGACAAGGCGGACGAGGCGCTGGCGCGGTTCGCGCGGGCGTACGCCGACCAGACCGAGGCCGACCACGCCGCCCTCGTCCGGGCCGTCGAGCGCGGCGCGCTGCCCGCCGACCGGGACCGCTGAGACCCCCTCCCGCGGTCCCGGCCGGCTGTCCAGGGGCCCTCAGGCCGGGTACGGCAGCAGGGTCGCGTCGACCGCCCGCCAGGCGGCGCGCAGCGCGGCGAGGTCCTCCGGGCGCCGCGCGGCGAGGTCGGCCTGCTCGCGCTGGTCGGCCTCGACGTCGTAGAGGTGCTCGGCCCCCGCGCTGTCGCGGACGTACTTGAGCCGGCCGCGGCGCAGCGCACCCTGGTCGCGCAGGCGCCAGAACAGGTCGCGGCGCGGTGGGCGCCGCCCGAGCAGGAGGTGGTCCACGAGGCTCACGCCGTCGAGCGGGTGGTCGACGTCGGGGCGCGCGCCGCCGAGCTCGAGCAGCGTCGCGTGCCAGTCGAGCGTGCCGACCGGGACGTCGCTCACCTGCTGCCCGTCGAGCCCCGCGGGCCAGGTGAGGATGGTCGGGACCCGGATGCCGCCCTCGAGGACCGTGAGCTTCTCGCCGGAGAGCGGCCAGGTGTTGCTGAAGCGCTCGCCGCCGTTGTCGCTGGCGAAGAGCACGAGGGTGTCGCGCTCCTGGCCGGTGCGGCGCAGCGCCGCGAGGACCCGGCCGAGGGAGCGGTCGAGGTCCTCGACCATCTCGGTGTACTTCTCGACCGAGCCGCCGTCGCGGTGGACCAGGGCCGAGCGGTCGCCGGCGCGCACCCGCGCGCTGAGCTCGTCGCTCACCCCGCGGTCGCGCGGGCCCTCCCAGGGCCAGTGCGGCGTCGTGTAGTTGAGGTTGAGCAGCCAGGGCCGCGCGTGCGGGGCCTCGAGGAACTCCTCGGCGCGCTCGGTGAGGACGTGCGTGTAGTAGCGCAGGTCCTCGTGCTCGACCTCGTCCTCGTAGAGGTCGTAGGCGCCGGACCCGCTCAGCTTGGAGAAGTAGTCGATGCCGCCGCTGAAGTTGCCGAAGAACGAGTCCCAGCCGAGGCGGGTCGGGCTGAACCACGGCAGGAAGCCGCAGTGCCACTTGCCGATCATCGCCGTGTCGTAGCCGGCGTCGCGGAGCAGGGAGGCCAGCGTGGGGTGGTCGAGCGGGATGCCGTCCACCGCGCTCGGTGCGCTGATGGGCTCGCGCAGCCCCGCGGGCAGACGGCCCGGGTAGCGGCCGGTGTAGAGCCCGATGCGCGTCGGGGAGCACACCGGCGCCACCGAGTACCCCTGGGTGAAGCGCACGCCGCGGCGGGCGAGCCGATCGAGGTTGGGGGTGCGGATCGTCGGGGCGCCGTAGCAGGACAGGTCGGCCCAGCCCATGTCGTCGGCGAGGACCACGAGGAGGTTGGGGCGGCGGCGGGGCCGCTCGCCACGGGCGGCGAACGGCCGCTCGGCCGTCGCCGCGGCGGTCGCGCCGGGGGCGAGCGCCGCGGCGGCGCCCGCGCCGGCCGCGCCGAGCAGCGAGCGGCGGGTGACGGGTGGGGTCATGCGGTGGCGGTCCCTTCCCTAGTAACTCGGTGGGGAAACTACACCACGCGGCGTGCCCGGGCAGCACACCCGTCACACGAACGCCGCGACGCCGCCCAGCCCGACGTACACCCCGGCCGTCGTCGTGCCGACCCGGCGGCGCCGGGCGGCGCTGCAGGACAGGTGGGTCGACAGGGCGCCGGCGGCGAGGGCGTACAGCGCGTCCGTCGTCAGCGCGAGCGCGACGAAGCAGAGCCCGAGCACCGCGACCTGCAGCGGGACCGGCCCGCGGGCGGGGTCGACGAACTGCGGCAGGAACGCGAGGAAGAACAGGGCCGTCTTGGGGTTCAGCAGGTCGACGAGGACCCCGTCGCGGAAGAGCCGCAGCCGTGAGGCCGGCGTGGCCCCCGCCGCCCCCGGCGCCGCGTGCCGGCGCAGGAACTGCCGCACCCCCATCAGGACCAGGTACGCCGCCCCGGCGTACCGCACCGCGCCGAGCGCCAGCGGGTGCGAGGCCAGCAGCGCGCCGAGCCCGGCCGTGGCGCCGAGCACGTGCAGCAGCGCGCCCGTCTCGAGGCCGAGCACGGACCAGAGGCCGGCCGCGCGCCCGTGCTCCAGGCTGCGCGCGACGACGTAGACGACGGAGGGGCCAGGCACGACCAGCAGCGCGAGGGTGGCGGCGGCGAAGACGAGGAGCGTGGAGGTGGAGGGCATGCGCGCACGCTGCTCCCGGCGGCGTGCCGGGAGCGTGCGGCGTGCGTGCGCGGGCCGTGCGGGAGCGCGGGCGGCGTGCCTCAGCCCACGGCCAGCCGCGCGCGGGCGGCGAGGTCCAGCCACGGCGCGGCGCCGGCGGCGCGCAGCAGGGCCACCTCCTCGTCCAGGTGCCGGGCCGCGAGCCGCTGGTCGCCGGACACCGAGGCCAGCAGCCCGAGGTACGACGAGGTGGTCGCCCAGACCGCGCCGCCCGCGCCGAGCACCACGGGCCGCCCGGCGTAGGGGAGCAGCAGGGCGTGCAGGTGCCGGGCGCGCCCGACGTCGCCGAGGCGCGCCACCGCGAGGGCGAGGAAGGCCGTGCCGGGCAGCCACACCGCGTCGAACGGCAGGCGCTCCTCCGGCGGCCACACCCGCTCCACCTCCGCGCGCGCCTCGTCCTCGCGGCCGGCGTGCGCGAGCGCGGCCGCGAGACCCGCGCTCCACGCCGGCAGCGCCGGGTAGCCGCGCGCGAAGCGGGTCAGCGCGTCCGCCGCCGGGCCGAGGTCGCCCTGCAGCTGGGCGAAGGTCAGGGCGTGCACGCCGCCGAACTGCAGCGCGTCGGCGCCGCCGCGCAGCTCGCCGAAGGCCGCGACGCGCGCGGAGCCGCGCACCGCCTCCTCCAGCCGGCCGGCGAGCAGGGCGCGCATCGTCGCGAAGACGGCGGCGTACATCTGCTCGTACGGCAGCCGCAGCGCGCCGGCCGCCCGGGCGTGCTCGGCCTCCTCGGCCGCCGCCTCGTCGAAGCGCCCGTCCTCCAGCAGGGCGACCACGCGCCAGCGGCGGGCCAGGACGGCGAGCTCCGGGTCGCCGTGGGAGGTGGCGAGCGCGAGCAGCTCGGCCGCGGTGGCGAGCCGGCCGGGGACGCCGTCGGGGTGCCAGTCCGCCCAGAGCCGCGCCTCCAGCGCCGCGGCGAGCACCGCGGGGTCGCCCAGGTCGCGCGCCGTGGCCTCGGCGTCGCGGGTCAGCGCGCGCACCCGCTCGGGGACGCGCGCGAAGTACAGCGCCACGGCGAGGCGCGCCTGCACGCGGGCGCGCAGGGCGCGCTCGCCCCGTGGCAGCCGGGCCAGGGCGGCGTCCAGGCGCAGGACCGCCGCGTCGTCGACGCGGCCGAAGGACTGCCAGGAGGGACCGGCGAACCCGAGGGCCGCGGCCGCCGCGGCCGCCGGGTCGTCGCGCTCGCCGGCGACCCGCACGGCCCGATCGAACGCGTCGCGCGCCGCCGCGGAGTCCCCGGCGCGCGAGCGGGCGTCGCCGGCGGCCAGCAGCAGCGGGAGCAGCCGGGGGTGGTCCGGCGCGAGGGCGCCCAGCACGGCCACCGCGCGCTCGGCGACGGCGGCGGCCTCCTCGTACGCGAGCTGGGCGACGGCCCGCCGGTGCGCCGCCAGGGCGGCGTCGAGCGCCGCGCCGAGGTGCCGGGGGTCCTGCGCCTCGAGGTGGTGGTGCGCGACCTCGGCGACCCGGCTGCCGTCGGGCGCGACCCGCTCGAGGGCCCGGGCGACGCGCAGGTGCAGGCGGGCGCGCCGGGTGCGCGAGAGCCCCTCGTACACCGCGGAGCGCACGAGCGCGTGCGCGAAGGACCACCGGCCGACGTCGACCTCGACGACGAGGTCGGCGGCGACGGCGGCGTCGAGCGCGTCGAGCAGGTCGCCCTCGCCCTCGTGCAGCGCCTCCAGCAGGGGCAGGTCGGCCTCCCGGCCCACGACCGAGGCGAGCACGAGCGCGTCGCGGGCCGGGGCCGGGAGCCGGGCGAGCCGGCGCCGTACGACGTCCTGGACGCCCGGCGGCACGTCGATGCGCGCCCCCGGCGCGGCCCGGGGCATGCCCCGCAGGACCTCCTCGACGAAGAACGGGTTGCCCTCCGTCTCGTGGTGCAGCGCCCGGACGAGGGCGGGGTCGGCGCCCGGCCCCCGGCGGCGCTCGACGAGCCGGCGCACGTCGTCCTCCCCGAGCCCGCGCAGGTGCGTCTCGTGCAGCAGCCCGTCGCGGCGCAGGTCGCCGAGCAGGGCGCGCAGCGGCGTCGCGGGACCGACCTCGTCCTCGCGGCAGGTCGCCAGCACGCTCACCCGGGCGCCCCGCCGGGTGCGCAGCAGGTGGCGCAGGAGCAGCAGCGTCGAGCGGTCGGCCCAGTGCGCGTCGTCGAGGACCAGGACCACGGGGCGGTCCGCGGCGAGCTCCGCGAGCAGCCCGGCGACGGCCTCGAAGAGCCGCCAGCGCTCGGTGTCGGGCTCCGCACGGTCCGGCGCGGCCAGCGCCGGGTCGCGCCGGCGCAGGTCCGGCAGCAGCCGCGCGAGCTCCGGCCCGGCGTCGCGGGCGAGCCGGGCGGCGTGCTCGTCGTCGAGGTGGGCCACGAGGTGGCGCAGCGCTTCGACCCAGGCGCCGAACGGGAGGATCCCCTCCTCGTCGCAGCGCCCGTGCAGGACGAGCGAGCCGGCCGCGCCCAGCCGCGCCGCCGCGGCGAGGACCACGCTCGTCTTGCCGACGCCCGCCTCGCCCGCCACGAGCAGCACGCGCGGCGCCGGGCCGGGGGCCAGGGCGTCGCCGACGAGCCGGTCCAGCGCGCCGTCGCGCCCGACGAGCCGGGACGGGTCCGCGGCCGCGACCGGCGGCGGCAGCGGCACCGCGGGGTCGGCGGCCGCGGGCCGGGGCGACGGGACGGTGGCCGCGCGGACCCGCGCGACGAGGCGCCGGGTGGTCTCGCCGGGCCCGACGCCGAGCTCGCGCCGCAGCCGCTCGGCCAGGCCGCGGGCCTCCGCGAGCGCGGCCGCGTGGTCGCCGGCGGCGTCGAGCAGGCGCACGACCTCGCGCCCGGCGTCCTCGCTCAGCGGGTCGAGCCGGGCACGGCGCCGCGCCCGGGCGAGCGCGTCGTCGAGCCGGCCCCGCTCCTCGGCCGCCCGCGCCGCGCCGGCCAGCGCCTCCAGCAGCCGGGCCCGGTGCTCGTCGCGGTGCGGCTCCAGCCACTCCTCGGCCCCCGGCACGAGGGGCGGGCCCGGCAGCAGCGGACCCGCGTCCAGGCCCAGGGCCTCCTCCCAGCGCCCGGCGGCGGTGAGCTCCGCGACCCGCCGGACGTCCACCTCGACGTCCTCGCGCAGGCGCAGGTCCTCGCGCCCGGCGACCACCACGGGGCCCGCGCCGCTGCGCCGCAGCTCGGCGAGGGCGCCGCGCAGGCTGGTGCGCGCCGTCGCGTCGAGGACGTCCGGCCACAGGGCCGAGGCCGCCTCGGCCCGGGTGCGGGGCCCGGGGTGCAGCGCCAGCCACGCGAGAAGCGCCCGCGCGCGGCGGCTCGCCGGCAGCGCGACGGGCTCCCCGTCCGCGGCCAGCTCGAGCCGGCCGAGCAGCCGGAGGGCGACCACGGCCGCACCGTACCGCCGCGCGGGCGCCGTGCGTGCGCCGCGCGCGCCCGCCGTCCGGTTCCTCCGCGGACGTCCCCCGCCGCGCGCCGGCGGGAGCGGCGGTACGGTCCGTGCGACCGGGAGGGGACCCGCCGCAGGCGCCCCCGCAGCCGGTCGGACGCCCGCCAGGACCACCGGGAGGCCCCGTGCGCCGCATCGCCCTCGCCACCGCCGAGCACGTCCGCGCCGCGGGCCTCGACGACGACCTCGCCCCCGCCGTCGCGGCCCTGGACGCGCGTGGCGCGGACGTGGCCGTCGAGGTCTGGGACGACGCGTCGGTGCAGTGGGGGGCCTTCGACCTGGTCGTCGTGCGGTCCACGTGGGACTACCTCGACCGGCGCGCGGACTGGCTCGACTGGGCCTCGCGGGTGCCGCGCCTGCTGAACCCGCCGGAGGTCCTGCGCTGGAGCACGGACAAGCGCTACCTCGACGACCTCGCGCGCCGCGGCGTACCGGTGGTCCCGACCGCGTGGGACCCGGCGACCGTCGACGACCTCCCGGTGTCGCCCGCGGGGCAGTGGGTGGTCAAGCCGTCGGTCTCGGCCGGCTCGCGCGACACCGGCCGCTGGAGCGACCCCGCCGAGGCCCTGCGCCACGCGCGGGCGCTCACCGACGGCGGGCGGACGGCGATGGTCCAGCCCTACGTGGCGTCCGTCGACGAGGCGGGCGAGACGGCCCTGCTGCACTTCGCCGGCGCCTTCAGCCACGCGGTGCGCAAGGCGGCGCTGCTCCGCCCGGACGAGGGCACCGACGTCGAGCGCTTCTCGCGCGAGGACCTGCGCGGCGCGACGGCGGGGGAGGCCGAGCTCGACCTCGCACGGCGGGCCCTCGCGGCGGCGGGGGAGGCGCTCGAGGGCGCCGACCTGCTCTACGCCCGGGTGGACGTCGTGCAGGCCGACGGCGGCCCGCTGCTGCTCGAGCTGGAGCTCGCCGAGCCGAGCCTGTTCCTGCCGCACGGCGAGGGTGCGGCCGACCGGTTCGCCGACGCGGTGCTCGCCGCCGTCGGCTGACGCCCGGTTTCCCGCAGCCCGCCCGCGGGCAGCGGCCGCGGGACCCGACCCCGGGAGGTACGCCCGTGCTCGTCGCCGACGCCCTCGTCGCCCGCCTGCGCGCCTGGGGGGTGCAGCGCGTCTTCGGCTACGCCGGCGACGGGATCGACCCCCTCCTCGCGGCGTTCCACCGGGGCGGCGGCGACCCCGCCCTGGTCACCGCCCGGCACGAGGAGATGGCCGCCTTCATGGCGACCGGGCACGCGAAGTACACCGGCGAGGTCGGGGTGTGCCTGTCCACCCAGGGCCCCGGCGCGGTGCACCTGCTGACCGGGCTCTACGACGCGAAGCTCGACCGCAAGCCGGTCGTCGCCGTCGTCGGCCAGGTGGTGACCACCGCCCTCGGCAGCGGCTACCTGCAGGAGGTCGACCTGCACACGCTCTTCAAGGACGTCTGCGGGCAGTACGTCCAGACCGTCCTGGCCCCCGAGCAGCTCGACCACGTGCTCGACGCCGCGTTCCGCACGGCGATCGCCACGTCGAGCCCGACCTGCGTCATCGTCCCGCACGACGTCCAGCGCGCCGAGCTCCCCGAGGAGCCGCCGCACGGGCACGGCGTGGTGCTGACGTCGGCCGTCACCGGGACGCCCCGCGTGCTGCCGCAGGAGCAGGACCTGCGCCGTGCCGCCGAGGTGCTGGGCGCGGGGGAGCGGGTGGCGCTGCTCGTGGGGCAGGGCGCCCGCGGCGCGGAGGCCGAGGTGCTGGCGGTCGCTGACCGGCTCGGCGCGGGCCTCTGCACCTCGCTGCTCGGCAAGCCCTTGCTCGACGAGGGGCTGCCCCGGCACTGCGGGGTGATGGGCCACCTCGGCACGACGGCGTCCGCCGACCTCATGGGCGGCTGCGACACGCTCCTCATCGTCGGCAGCAACGACCCGTGGACCGAGTTCTACCCGGTGCCCGGGCAGGCCCGCTGCGTGCAGGTCGACGTCGCCGCCCGCAACGTCGGGGCCAAGCACCCGGTCGACGCGGCGCTCGTCGGGGACGCGCGGGAGGCCCTGTCCGCCCTGCTCCCGCTGCTGCCGGACCGCAGCGGGGGCGCCTGGGCGGGCGAGGTCGAGGGGTACGTCCGCCGCTGGCACGCCGTCCGCGAGGAGCGGGCCGCCCGCGACGCCGTGCCGCTCGACCCGCAGCGCGTCGTCGACGCGCTGTCGCGCCGCCTGCCGGCCGACGTGCAGGTGGCCGTGGACGTCGGCTCGGTCACCTACTGGTACGCCCGCCACCTACGGCTGCCGCCGCGCGCCCCCGCGCACCTGTCGAGCACCCTGGCGTCGATGGGCTCGGCGATGCCGTACGGGGTGGCGGCCAAGCTCGCCGACCCGTCCCGGCCGGTCGTCGCCATGGCCGGCGACGGCGCGATGCAGATGAACGGGCTGCTCGAGCTCATCACCGTGGCGCACCGCTGGCGGGAGTGGGCCGACCCGCGCTTCGTCGTCCTCGTGCTGCACAACGGCGACCTGTCCGAGGTGTCGTGGGAGCAGCGGGAGATGGAGGGTGACCCGCGCTACCCGGTGTCGCAGGAGGTGCCGCCGTTCCCCTACGCCGGCTACGCCGAGCTGCTGGGGCTGCGCGGGGTGCGCGTCGACGCGCCCGGCGGGGTGGACGCGGCCGTCGAGGAGGCGCTGGCGGCGGACCGGCCCTGCGTGCTCGAGGCCGTGGTCGACCCCGACGTGCCGGTGCTCGCCCCGCGCCGTCCCGGTGAGGAGGTCGAGCAGGTGCTCTCCGCCCTGGGGCAGGAGCCGGGCGGGGAGCACGGCGCGGGGCTGCTGCGCGAGCAGCACGCGCAGGAGTCGCGGGGCGCCTGAGCCGCGCCGCGACCGGCCCTCAGGGCTCGACGGTGGCGAGCAGCTCGTCGAGCGCCACCGCGCCGCCGACCGGCACGCCGGCCAGGGCGACGGTCCCGGCGACGGGGGCGCGCAGCGCGTGCTCCATCTTCATCGCCTCCACGACGACGACGGCCTGGTCCTGCGCGACGCGGGCGCCGTCCTCGACGAGGACGGCGACGACGGTGCCCGGCATGGGGCTGCGCAGCTCGCCGCCCCCGGCCGCGGCGGCCGCGCCGCGGGGCGCGCGGGGGGCTTCGGCGAGGGCCCACGCCGCACCCTCGCGGCCCAGCCAGAGGGTGGCGCCGTCGCGCGCCACCAGCCAGCGGCTCGCCGTGCCGTCGAGGGTGACGAGGAGGCCGTCGCCCGCGGCCCGGACCGAGGCGGCCCGCGCGGGGCCGTCCCCGACGCGCACGTCCGCCGCCTGCGCCCGCCCCCGTACGGCGACGGGGACCGGGTCCGCCCCGGGCGCGGCGACGCGCCACGTCGTCCAGGCCGGTCCGCCCGGGCGCCAGCCGCTCGGGACGTCCCACGGGTCGGCCGGGCCCTGCGGCTCGAGCTCGTGCAGCCGCGCCAGGCCGTACGCCGCCAGGGCGTCCTCGGGCACGTCCCGCGCGACGAGCGCGTCGAGGTCGCGCTCGACGAGCCCGGTGTCGAGCCGCCCGGCCCGCACGTCGGGGTGCGCCAGCAGGGCGCGCAGGAACGGCACGTTGGTGCCGACGCCCAGCACCGCGGTGCCGGCGAGGGCGCGGTCGAGCCGGGCCAGGGCCGCGGCGCGGTCGGCGCCGTGCGCCACGACCTTGGCGAGCATGGGGTCGTACGTCGTCCCGACCTCCGCGCCCGCGACGAGGCCGGAGTCGACCCGGACCCCCTCGCCGGCCGGCTCGCGCAGCAGCAGCACGCGCCCGCCGGTGGGCAGGAAGCCCCGGGCCGGGTCCTCGGCGTACACCCGGGCCTCCACCGCGTGCCCGTCCAGGCGCACGTCCTCCTGGCGCAGGGGGAGGGGCTCGCCGGCGGCGACCCGCAGCTGCAGCTCGACGAGGTCCAGGCCCGTCACCAGCTCGGTGACGGGGTGCTCGACCTGCAGCCGGGTGTTCATCTCGAGGAAGAAGAACTCGTCGGGCCGGTCGGCCGAGACGATGAACTCGACCGTCCCGGCGCCCTCGTAGCCGACCGACCGGGCCGTCTCCACGGCGGCCCCGCCGATCCGCGCGCGGGTCGCCGCGTCGAGCAGCGGTGACGGCGCCTCCTCGACCACCTTCTGGTGGCGCCGCTGGAGGCTGCACTCGCGCTCGCCCAGGTGCACCACGCCGCCGTGCGCGTCGGCGAGGACCTGCACCTCGACGTGCCGCGGGCTCAGCACGAAGCGCTCGAGGAACAGCGTGTCGTCCCCGAACGCGGACAACGCTTCCCGGCGCGCCGAGGCGAGGGCGTCCCGCAGCGCGCCCGGCTCGTGGACCAGGCGCATGCCCTTGCCGCCGCCGCCCGCCGACGGCTTGACGAGCACCGGGTAGCCGACGGCCTGCGCCGCCGCCACGAGCGCGTCGTCGTCGAGGCCCGGCTCGGCGAGGCCCGGCACCACGGGCACCCCGGCGGCGGCGACGGTCGCCTTGGCCCGGATCTTGTCGCCCATGACCTCCACGGCGTGCGCGGGCGGCCCGACGAACACCAGCCCGGCGTCGGCGCAGGCCGCGGCGAACGCGGCGTTCTCCGACAGGAACCCGTACCCGGGGTGCACGGCCTGCGCGCCGCTCGCCAGCGCGGCGGCCACGACCCGCTCCACCGACAGGTACGACGCCGCGGCGGGCGCCGGGCCGAGCCGCACGGCCGCGTCGGCCTCGAGCACGTGGCGCGCGCCGGCGTCGGCGTCGCTGTGCACGGCCACGCCGCGCACGCCGAGCCGGCGCAGGGTCCGCAGGACGCGGACGGCGATCTCGCCGCGGTTGGCGACCAGGACGGTGTCGAACACGCGGCTCACATCCGGAAGACGCCGTAGCGGACGGGCTCGAGCGGGGTGCGCGAGACCGCGGACAGGGCCAGGCCCACGACCGTACGGGTGTCGAGCGGGTCGATGACGCCGTCGTCCCACAGCCGGGCGGTGGAGTAGTACGGGTCGCCCTGGGTCTCGTACTGGGCCCGGACCGGCGCCTTGAGCGCCTCCTCCTCGGCCTCGTCCCACGTGCCCCCGCGCGCCTCGACCTGCTCGCGGCGCACCGTGGCCAGGACGGACGCCGCCTGCTCGCCGCCCATGACGGAGATCCGCGCGTTCGGCCACATCCACAGGAAGCGCGGTGAGAACGCGCGGCCGCACATCGAGTAGTTGCCGGCGCCGAAGGACCCGCCGACCACGACGGTGAGCTTGGGGACCCGGGCGCAGGCGACCGCGGTGACCATCTTCGCCCCGTGCTTCGCGATGCCCGCGGCCTCGTAGTCCCGCCCGACCATGAAGCCGGTGATGTTCTGCAGGAACAGCAGCGGGATGCCGCGCTGGTCGCACAGCTCGACGAAGTGCGCGCCCTTGAGCGCGGACTCGCCGAACAGCACGCCGTTGTTGGCGACGATGCCCACGGGGTGCCCGTGGACCCGCGCGGTGCCGGTGACGAGCGTGGTGCCGTACTCGGCCTTGAACTCCGTGAAGCGGCTGCCGTCGACGAGCCGCGCGACGACCTCGCGGACGTCGTACGGCGTCCGGCCGTCGGTCGGGACCGCGGCGTAGAGCGTGGCGGGGTCGACCGCGGGCTCCTCCGGCGCGGCCACCTCCCAGGCGCGCGGGGGGCGCGGACCGAGGCCCGCGACGATCGCGCGGACGAGGGAGAGCGCGTGGGCGTCGTCGTCGGCGAGGTGGTCGACGACCCCGGAGGTGCGGGCGTGCAGCACCCCGCCGCCGAGCTCCTCCGCCGTCACGACCTCGCCGGTGGCGGCCCGCACCAGCGGGGGCCCGCCGAGGAAGATCGTCCCCTGGTCCCGGACGATGACGGCCTCGTCGCTCATCGCGGGCACGTACGCCCCGCCGGCGGTGCAGGAGCCGAGGACGGCCGCGACCTGCGGGATGCCCCGCGCGGACATCGTCGCCTGGTGGTAGAAGATGCGCCCGAAGTGCTCGCGGTCCGGGAAGACCTCGTCCTGGCGCGGCAGGAAGGCGCCGCCGGAGTCGACGAGGTAGACGCACGGCAGGCGGTTCTGCAGCGCCACCTCCTGCGCCCGCAGGTGCTTCTTCACCGTGGCCGGGTAGTACGTGCCGCCCTTCACGGTCGCGTCGTTGGCCACGACCACGCACTCGCGGCCCGACACCCGCCCGACGCCGGTGATGATGCCCGCGCCCGGGGCGTCGTCGCCGTACATCCCGCCGGCCGCCAGCGGCGAGAGCTCCAGGAACGGGCTCGCCGGGTCGAGCAGGGCGTCCACCCGCTCGCGGGGCAGCAGCTTGCCGCGGGCGACGTGCCGCTCGCGCGACGCCTCCGGGCCGCCCAGGGCGGCGCGGGCCAGGCGCGCGCGCAGGTCGGCCACCAGGGCCCGGTGCGCGGACTCGCGCCGCTGCGCCTCGGCGCTGCGGGGGTCGGTGCGGCTGGTCAGGACGGCGCTGTCCACGGGACCTCACGGGCATCGACTGCTGTTAGCGTTCGCTAACACGGCCCGAGCGTAGGCAGGGCCGCACCGCTTGTCCAGGAGGGGCGGCCGTGGCACGACGGGACGACATCCTGCGGGCCGCCGCGCCGCTGTTCGCCGCCCGCGGGTTCCACGGGGTGTCGATCGAGGACCTCGGCCGCGCCGCCGGCATCTCCGGGCCCGGCGTCTACCGGCACTTCCCGGGCAAGGACGCCGTGCTCACGACGATGCTCGTGGGCACCAGCGAGCAGCTGCTCGAGCGCGCCCGGGCCGTCGAGGGCCCCGACCGGCTCCCGCGCCTCGTCGCGGCCCACCTCGACTTCGCCCTGCGCGAGCCGGAGCTCATCGTCGTGCAGGAGCGCGACCTGCCCTCACTGCCGGAGCCGGAGCGGCGGCGGGTCCGGCGGGTGCAGCGGGCGTACGTCGACCTCTGGGTGGCGGCCCTGCGCGCGGACGTCCCCGGGCTCGGCGCCGAGGAGGCACGGGTGCGCGTGGTCGCGGTCTTCGCCCTGCTCAACTCCACGCCGCGCAGCGCCCGCGGGCGGGCGCGGGCCGGCGCGGTGCTCGAGGCCCTCGCGCTCGCCGCCCTGCGCTGCCCGCCGGCGCTCGGGCAGGGCACCCTGTCCCCGTGAGCGACGACGGCGGCGGAGCGACGACGGGGCGGCGGCACGGCGTCGCCGAGCCCGGGCACCGGGCGGACGAGGCAGGGGCGCTCCTCGGCTTCCTGCAGCGCCAGCGGGACCTCGTGGCGTGGAAGGTCGGCGGCGCCGACGACGCGGCGCTGCGCGCCGTGGCCACGCCGACCGGGCTCACCGCCCACGGCGTGGTGCGCCACCTCGAGAACGTCGAGCGCGACTGGGTCCGCCGCGTCTTCGCCGGGGAGCAGGGCCTCGCCTTCGACTGGACCGACGAGGACCCCGACGGCGAGCTGCACGTGCCCGTCGGCGTCCCGATGGCCGCGCTCCTGGCGGCCTACGCCGAGGAGTCGCGCCGGTGCGACGCCGTCGTCGCCGCGGCGTCGCTGGACGACGTGTCCTCGACGGGCGGCTTCCGGCTCCGCTGGATCCTCCTGCACCTCGTGGAGGAGACCGCGCGGCACCTGGGCCACCTCGACCTGCTCCGCGAGCTCGCCGACGGCGCGGTGGGCGAGGAGCCGAGCGCCTAGGCTCGTCCGGTGCCGCGCTACCTGCCCTTCGAGCCGGGCCCGCACCGGCTCCGGGTGGGCACCCGCACGCTCGACCCGGCGACGTGGGTCGAGCTCGGCCCGGACGCGGACGCGCAGCTCGCCGAGAAGCGCCGGCTGCTCGCCGGGCGGCACGCCGACGTCGTGGCGGTCGCCGACGCCGACCCGGGCCCGGCCGCGGTGCGCGCCGCCGGCCGGGAGCTGCTCGACACCCTCGTCGGGCACCTGCTCGCGCACCACCCCGAGCGCTACGCGCTGCGCGGCGGGGAGGTGGTCGACCCGCGGGACGGGGCGGCGTACCTGCCCGCGGAGCGGGACGGGCTGCACCCGGTGGACCTCGCCGCCCGGCTCGTGCCCGAGGACCTGTGCCTGCACCTGCCCGGCCGCGACGGCGTCCTGCGCCTCGTCGCGGCCAGCGTGGCGTTCCCCTCGCGCTGGGTGCTCGCCGAGAAGGTCGGACGGCCGGTGGCGGAGATCCACGCGCCGGTGCCGGGCTACGCCGCGGCCATCGGCACCCCGGTCGACCGGGTGCTGGAGCGGCTCGACCCCGCGCGGGGGCTGTGGCGGCTCAACGGCAGCGTCCTCGACCACCCCGCGCTCTTCCAGCCGCGGCGGCCGCACCGCGAGGCGCCGCCGCGCGTCCCCGACGACGTCGTGCTGCGCGTCGAGCGCCAGACCCTGCGCCGGATGCCGGTCAGCGGCGCGGTCGTGTTCACCATCCGCACGCACGTCGACCCGCTGGCCGCGCTGGACGGTGACGCCGGGGCCCGCGCCCGGGTGGCCGGCTGGCTGCGGGCGCTGCCGGGGGACCTGGCGGCGTACAAGGGCCTGGGCGCCCTCGCCCCCGCCGTGCTCGCGTGGCTGGAGGGGCCGCGGGCCGCGCCGGCGCAGGGGCCGCCCGGGCGTCACCCCCTGTTCACCGGCCGGACACCGGTCTAGGGTCCTCGGACGCACGGAACGGGGCGGGCGCGACGAGGCGCCCGTCCTGCGCACACCTGGAGGACCCGTGACCGAGACCCCCGAGCGCGCGACCCGCCGGCTCCTGCCGCTCCTGCAGGCCCACTCCGGGCGCAGCCGCACGACCTGCCGCTACCGCTGCGCCGACGCCTGCTTCCACGCGGTGCCCAACACGAGCGGCAACCCGTACTTCGGCGACCTCGTCGCGGAGGCCGTCAGCCGGCGCGGCGTGCTCAAGGCCGGCGCCGCGGCGCTGGTCCTCGGCACGGGCGCCGCGACGGCGGCCGGTGGGCGGGCCGCCGCGGCCGAGGGGGCGTCCGGCGCGGCGGAGGGCGCCGCGGCGGCCACCCGCGCCGGCGGGCTCACCTTCTCGCCGGTCGGGGTGAACACGCTCGACACGCTCGTGGTGCCCAACGGGTACGACTGGTCGGTCCTCGTCGCGTGGGGCGACCCCGTCGAGGAGGGCGCCCCCCACTTCGACCCCGAGCGCCAGTCGCCGCAGGCGCAGGCGAAGCAGTTCGGCTACAACTGCGACTACGTCACCGTCTTCGCCTTCCCGGGCGACCCCGACCGCGCGCTGCTCTGGGTGAACCACGAGTACACCAACGAGGAGCTCATGTTCCCCGGCTGGGAGGGTGCCGCCTCCGCCACGGTGCGCCAGATCCGCACCTCGATGGCGGCGCACGGCGGGTCCGTCGTGGAGATCGAGCGGGTCGGGCGCACGGGGGAGTGGCGCCGGGCGAAGGGGCGGCGGTGGAACCGGCGCATCACCGCCATGACCCCGATGGCCTTCACCGGCCCGGCCGCGGGCTCGCCGCTGCTGCGGACCTCCGAGGACCGCCGCGGCCTGCACCCGGTCGGCATGATCAACAACTGCGCCGGCGGCCACACGCCGTGGGAGACGGTCCTCACCGGCGAGGAGAACTTCAACGGCTACTTCACCGTCCCCGGCCTGGACCAGGACGGCGAGCTCGTCCCCGACTACAGCTCCTTCCCGCCGGACCTCGCCGAGGGCTACGCCCGGTACGGCGTCGGCGCCCCCACCGGCACCGAGTTCGCCCGCGAGTGGGCCAGGGCGGACCGGCGCTTCGACATGACGCAGGAGCCGAACGAGCCGCACCGCTTCGGCTGGGTCGTGCAGATCGACCCGTGGGACCCGACGAGCACCCCGCGCAAGCTCACCGCGCTCGGGCGCTGCAAGCACGAGGGCGCGACGACGGCGATCACGCGCGACGGGCGGGTCGCGGTCTACATGGGCGACGACGAGCGCTTCGAGTACACGTACAAGTTCATCTCCAAGGGCCGGTTCCGCGCGGGCGGCGGGGCGGCCGCCCGGCGCCACAACATGGCGCTGCTCGACGAGGGCGACCTCTACGTGGCGCGCTACGACGGCGACAGCCCGGACCTCGGCGACGCCGGCGACCTGCCCGAGGACGGGCTGTACGACGGCCGCGGCCGCTGGGTGCCGCTCGTGGTCGACGGCGAGAGCCGGGTCCCGGGGATGAGCGTCGACGAGGTCCTCGTCCTGACCCGCACCGCCGCGGACCGCGTCGGCGCGACGAGGATGGACCGGCCCGAGGACATGGAGCGCAACCCGGTCAACGGCAAGGTCTACGTCAACCTCACGAACAACACCCAGCGCGGCACCGAGGGCCGCCCCGGCCCCGACGAGGCGAACCCGCGCCCGGTCAACCGGCACGGGCACACCATCGAGATCACCGAGCGCGACCCGGGGGCCCTCGGCTTCCGCTGGCAGATCTTCCTGCTCGCGGGCGACCCGGCGGACCCGCAGACGTACTTCGCGGGGGCGGACAAGAGCCGGGTCAGCCCGATCTCGTGCCCGGACAACCTCACCTTCGACCCGGCGGGCAACCTGTGGCTGGCCACGGACGGCAACGCGCTGGGCGCCAACGACGGCATGTTCGCCGCACCGGTCAGCGGCCCGGACCGCGGGGTGCTCAAGCAGTTCCTCACGGTGCCGGTCGGCGCGGAGTGCTGCGGCCCGCTCATCACCGCCGACGGGCGCACCGCGCTGTGCGCGGTGCAGCACCCGGGGGAGGGCGACGGCTCGACCTACGCGTCGCCGATGTCCACCTGGCCGTACGGCGGCCTGCCCCGCCCCAGCGTCGTCAGCGTCTGGCGCACCGCCCCGGGGGACCCGCGCATCGGCGCCTGAGCACCGGCAGCGCCATCAGCGCATGATCGCCGCAGGAGCGGTGGGTGGGGCCGTCGCCGCCGCCCCACCCCGCGGCGATCATGCGCGGATGGTGCCCGCGGCGGGCTCAGGGTCGGGGCGCCGGCGGGGTCAGGGCCGGGCGGGGGCCGGGCGGCGGCGGTCGCGGACGAGCTCGGCGACGCCGAGGGCGAGGGCGACGGCGAAGAGCGCGATCGACCAGCGCAGGCCCGTGGCGACGGCCTCGGACCAGTCCCCGCCGCTGGACTCGAGCCGGTTGAACACCACGCCGCCGACGAGCGCGATGCCGATCGCGGCGCCGATGCGCTGGAAGGTGTTGAGCACGCCGCCCGCCGCGCCGCCCTGCTCGACCGGGACGGTCGCCAGCGTGAGCGTCTGGTTCGGGGTGATGACCAGCCCGCTGCCGAGGCCGGCGACGAGCAGCGGCAGCGCGGTGAGCAGGCCCACCCGCTCGGGGTCGCCGGCGATGACGAGGTCCGCGGCGGCGAGGCCGACCGCCACGGTGGCCAGGCCGACGACGACGAGGGCGCGGCCGTACCGCCCGACGAGGCGCCCGCCGGCGGCGCTGGCGAAGGCCGAGCCGACGGCGAAGGGGGTGATGGCCAGGCCGGAGAGCAGGGGCGAGTAGCCCTCGCCGGACTGGAAGTAGAGCGCGAGGACGAAGAAGATCGCCGTGAAGCCGCTGAAGTAGGCGAGCGCCAGGCCGGTCCCGAACGCGTAGGACGCGCTGCGGAACAGCCGCAGGTCGACGAGGGGCTGGCTGCGCCGCGCGTGGTGGCGCTCCCACAGCACGAACCCGGCCAGGACGACCGCCGCCGCCGGCAGCAGCAGCCACTTCGCGGCGCCCTCCCACTCGCGCTGCTCGAGCAGGGGGAGCAGGAGGAGCACGAGCGCGGTGCCCAGCAGCGCGACGCCCACCGGGTCCAGCGACTCGCGGGGCCCGCGGTGCGGGCGCGGTGCGGGCAGGTAGCGCCGGGCGAGGACGAGCGCGACCGCGCCGAGGGGCACGTTGACGAGGAAGATCCAGCGCCAGCCCTGGTCCTCGCCGGCGACGGCGAGGATCACGCCGCCGAGGACCGGGCCGACCGCGGTCGAGAGCCCGATCGTCGCACCGAGCACGCCGAAGGCGCGCCCGCGGTCCGCGCCCTGGAACAGCTGCTGGATGAACCCGCTGACCTGCGGGATGACCGCGCCGGCGGCGGCGCCCTGCACCAGGCGGGCCGCCGTGAGCTGCCAGCTCGTCTGGGCCGCCCCGCAGGCCGCGCTGGCCAGGACGAAGCCCGCGAGCCCGACGAGGTAGACGGTGCGCCGGCCCCGGGCGTCCCCCACCCGCCCGGCGGGGACGAGCGCGAGGGCGAAGGTGAGGGCGTACCCGGAGAGGATCCACTGCAGGTCGCTCTGGGTGGCGCCGAGGCTGCCCTCGATCGAGGGCAGCGCGACGTTGACGATGCTGACGTCGAGCAGCGTCATGAACGACGCGACGAGCGCGACGGCGAGCGCGCGCCACCGCAGGCGCTCGTCGGGCGCCGCCGGGCGGGTCTGCTGCCCGGTCGTCACTCGCTGGCCGCGGTGCCCGCGTCGGGGGCCGCGGCCTTCCCGACCCACACGGTCTTGGCGTTGCAGAACTCCCGGATGCCCAGGTCGGCGAGCTCGCGGCCGTACCCGCTGGCCTTGACGCCGCCGAAGGGCAGCGGCGGGTACGAGGTCGTCATCCCGTTGACGAAGACCTGCCCGGCGTCCAGGCCCTCGACGAGGCGCTCGCGCTCCTGCGGGTCCTCGGTCCAGGCGTTGGAGCCGAGGCCGAAGGGGGTGTCGTTCGCCAGCGCGACGGCCGCCTCGAGGTCCTCGACGACGTAGAGCGAGGCGACGGGCCCGAAGACCTCCTCGTGGTGCATCCGCATGTCCGGCGTGATCCCGGCGACGACCGTCGGCGGGTAGTACCAGCCGGGCCCGTCGAGCCGGGTGCCGCCGCAGAGCACGTCGGCGCCCTTCGCGGCGGCGTCGGCGACGAGCTCCTCGACGTCCGTACGGCCCTGCTCGGTGGCGAGCGGCCCGACGTCGGTCGCGTCGTCGGTGGGGTCGCCGACGACGAGCGCCCGCATCGCCTCGACGAACAGCCGCTGGAACTCCTCCGCGGCGTCGCGGTGCACGATGAAGCGCTTGGCCGCGATGCAGGACTGGCCGTTGTTCTGGCACCGGGCGGTGGCGGCGACCTGCGCGGCGCGCTCGAGGTCCGCCGAGGGCATGACGACGAAGGGGTCGCTGCCGCCGAGCTCGAGCACGGTCTTCTTCAGCTGCCGCCCGGCGACCTCGGCCACGGAGCGGCCCGCGCCCTCCGAGCCGGTGAGCGTCGCGGCCACGACGCGGCGGTCGGAGAGGATCCCCTCGATGGCGGAGGACCCGACGAGCAGCGTCTGGAAGGCGCCCGCGGGGAAGCCGGCGCGGGTGATGAGCTCCTCGAGGCGCAGCGCCGTCTGCGGGACGTTCGAGGCGTGCTTGAGCAGGCCGACGTTGCCGGCCATGAGCGCGGGGGCGGCGAAGCGCACGACCTGCCAGAGCGGGAAGTTCCACGGCATGATCGCGAGCACGGGGCCCAGCGGCTGGTACCGGGTGTACGCCTGCTCGGCGCCGACCGCGTCGGCGTCGTACGGCACGTCGGCGAGGAACCGCTCGGCGTTGTCGGCGTAGTAGCGCGCGCCCGCGGCGCACTTGGCGATCTCCGCCCGCGCCGCCTTGAGGGTCTTGCCCATCTCGAGGGTCATGAGCGCGGCGGTCTGGTCGGCCTCCCCGTCGAGCAGGTCGGCGAAGGCGCGCATCCAGCCGGCCCGCTGCGCGTACGAGGTCCGCCGGTAGGTGCGGAAGGTCTCGTCGGCGCGGGCGAGGCGCTGCTCGAGCTCCTCCGCGCCGAGCGCGTCGAAGGTCGTGACCGTCTCGCCGGTCGCCGGGTCCACGGTGGCGATGGGCATGCTGCTCCTCGAGGGGGTGGGCGGGGACGCCCCGGGTCCTGCCCCGCGGGGCCGCCCGGCGAACCCGCTCAGGCGGCGGCCGGCGCCGGGCGCCGGCTGGCGGCCAGGGCCACGCCCAGCAGGAGCACGACCGCCGCGGCGAGGGGCACCGCGCTGCCGCCGCCGAAGGCGCCGACGACCGGCGCGAGCACCCCGCCGAGGAGGAACTGGAAGACGCCGAGCAGGCCGGACGCGGCGCCCGCCCGCTCGGGGTGGCCCTGCATGGCCCAGGCCGAGGCGACGGGCATGCCCACGCCGACGCTGGTGACCACGACGAGCAGCGGCACCGCGACGCCCCAGAGGCCGAGCGCGCCGGTCGCCGCGGCGGCGAGCATGGCGAGCCCGGCGGCGGCCCCGGCGAGCAGGGCGCCGCGCAGCACCGCGGCGGAGGGCACCCGCGCGACGAGGGCGGCGCTGGCCTGGGTGCCCAGCACCAGGCCGACGGCGTTGACGCCGAAGAGCAGGCCGTACGTGGCGGCGCTGAGGTCGTAGCCGTCGCGGAGCACGAAGGGCGAGACGCTGACGTAGCTGAACATCGCGGCGAAGACCAGGCCGACGACGAGCGCCGGGCCGACGAAGCGCGCGTCGCGCAGCAGCACGCCGTAGCTCTCCAGGCTCCGGCGCACGCCGGAGCGCCGCAGGTGCGCGGGCAGCGTCTCGGGCAGGCCGACGGCGACGAGGACGGTCACCAGCGCGCCGGCGAGCGCCAGGACGACGAAGAGGCCGCGCCAGTCGGTCGTGCCGAGCAGGAGGCCGCCGACCGAGGGGGCGGCGATGGGCACGACGCCGACGACGAGCATGAGGCGGGCGTACGCCCGGGTGAGCTGGTCGCCGTCGGCGAGGTCGCGCACCACGGCGCGGGCCACCGCGGCGCCGATCGCGCCCGCGAGCCCCTGGGCGAGGCGCAGCAGCGTCAGCGTGGTGATCGAGGGGGCGACCGCGCAGGCCAGGGACGCGGCGGACCAGGCGAGCAGCCCGGCGACGACCGGCGCCTTGCGCCCCCGCGCGTCCGACCACGGCCCCGCGACCAGCTGGCCGAGCGCGAGCCCGACGACGCAGGCGGTGAGCGTGAGCTGCACGGCGGCCTCGCTCGTGGCGAGCTCGTCGGCCAGCTCCGGGAAGGCCGGCAGGTAGAGGTCGATGGACAGCGGGCCGAGCGCCGTCACCAGCCCCAGCAGCACCAGCCGCCAGGTCGTCATGCGGTGGCGGGGCGGTGCGGGGGCGGGCGGGGCCAGGGCCGGGGAGGTCACGTACGGGGGCCAACGCGGCCGGGCGGTGGTTGCTTCCCGCACCGGTGGGTCGACCCGCCGGCGCGGCGGGCAGGATGCGCCCCATGGCGATCCTCGACACGTACGTCCCCGACCCCGCCCGCTACGACGGGCGCATGCCCTACCGCCGGGTGGGGCGCAGCGGCCTGCACCTGCCCGCCGTCTCCCTCGGCCTGTGGCACAACTTCGGCGACGACAAGCCCCTGCAGACCCAGCGCGACGTGCTGCGCCGGGCCTTCGACCTCGGCGTGACGCACTTCGACCTCGCCAACAACTACGGACCGCCGTACGGCTCGGCCGAGATCAACTTCGGCCGCGTCTTCTCCGAGGACTTCGCCCGCCACCGCGAGGAGGTGGTCGTCTCGACGAAGGCGGGCTGGGACATGTGGCCCGGCCCGTACGGCGACCTCGGCTCGCGCAAGTACCTGCTCGACTCGCTGGACCAGTCGCTGCGGCGGATGCGCCTGGACCACGTCGACGTCTTCTACCACCACCGCTTCGACCCGGGCACCCCGCTCGAGGAGACGATGTCCGCCCTCGACCGGGCGGTCCGCAGCGGCCGGGCGCGGTACGTCGGCGTCTCGTCGTACTCGCCGCAGCGCACCCGCGAGGCGGTGGCGATCCTCCGGGACCTCGGGACGCCGTTGCTCATCCACCAGCCGTCGTACTCGATGCTCAACCGCTGGGTCGAGGAGGGCCTGCTCGACGTGCTCGGCGAGGAGGGCGTGGGCTGCATCGGCTTCTCGCCGCTGGCCCAGGGGATGCTCACCGACCGGTACCTCCAGGGCGTGCCCGAGGGGTCGCGCGCGGCGCAGGGCAAGTCGCTCGACCCGTCGCTGCTGTCCGAGGAGAACCTCGCGCACGTGCGGGCCCTCAACGACATCGCGCAGCAGCGCGGGCAGACGCTCGCCCAGATGGCGATCGCGTGGGTGCTGCGCGACGAGCGGGTGACGAGCGCGCTCATCGGCGCGTCGAGCGTGCGCCAGCTGGAGGACAGCGTCGCGGCGGTGCAGCGCCTCGGCTTCACCGACGACGAGCTCGCGGCCATCGACGAGCACGCGGTCGAGGGCGGGATCAACCTCTGGGCGGGGCCGAGCGGGGCCTGACCCCCCAGCACCGGCGCGTCAGGGGACGGGCGAGGGCGAGGGGGCGCGGGTCCCCTCGCCCAGCCGCTCCTCGTGCACGACCCGCAGCCCCGGCCCGCGCCCGGCGGGCAGCGCGCGCTCGAGCCGCACGAGGGCGGTGCGCCCCGACAGGCGCAGCGACCCGATGCCGTTGCCGAAGAGCGGTCCGGTGGTGAGGCGCCACGACACCGGGGGCGGGGGCAGCCCGACGCTGCGGCGCAGGGCGCGCCCGACGGCCCGCAGCGGGCCCGAGCTCGCCGCGGCGAACCCGCGCCGCACGGTCCGCGGCACCGCGTTGCGCAGCGGCGAGCTGACGACCTGCAGCACGGGGGCCCGCTCAGCGCCGCCGGCGTAGGTGATCGGCGCGACGTACGAGTGGTGGACGTCGCCGGACAGCACGAGGACGGTGGCGGGTGCGGCGCCGTGGCGCCCCTCCGCGACCTCGCCGAGGCGACCGGTCAGCCGGCGGAACGACCGCTCGAACGCCGCCCAGTGCTCGAGGTCGACCGCCTGGCGGAAGCGCTCGCCGAGCCGGGCGGCCGTACGGCCCCAGGCGCCGGCGCACAGCCGCTCGTTCCACGCCTCCACGTCGTGCAGCGCCGGCTCGAGGGCGAGGGGCAGCGACGAGGCGACGACGAGGTGCTCGACGTCGCCGGTCAGCCACTCCTCGACCTGGCGCCACTCGCCCTCGGACAGCATGTCGCGCCGGTCGTCCTCGAGCACCCGCCCGGAGCGGGTGTCGATGACGACGAGCCGGTTGCGGCCGAGGTGGCGGCGGTACGACCACCGCGAGCGCTTCTCGCCGTCGACCTCCTCGTCCGCGGTGCGGGCGAACTCGCGCAGCACGGCCCCGCCGTCGCCGCTCTGCGCGCCCGCCTCGCAGATGCGCCGCAGCAGCCCCTCCTCCTCGATCGCCGCGGGGGAGAGGTTCCCGAGGTGCTGGTAGACCCAGTACGACATGTAGGCGCCGGTGATGCGCTCCTCCCACCAGGGCAGGCGCTGCACCTCGTCGCGCCACACGTCCGAGGTGTTCCAGTCGTCGCGCACGTCGTGGTCGTCGAAGACCATCGCGCTCGGCACGGTCGCCAGCAGCCACCGCACGTCGGGGTCGCCCCAGCTGTCGCGGTAGAGCCAGGTGTACTCCTCGAAGTCCGCGACCTCCTGCCGCGGGTCGCTGTGCGCCCCGCGGCGGCGGACCTGCCGCTCGCGCACCCGCGGCGACAGGCCCTCGTCGGCGTAGACCTGGTCGCCGAGGAGCAGGAGCAGGTCCGGCACCCGGCGGCGCCCGGCCTGGCAGTCGCGCGAGAGCGCGACGAGCGCGTCCGGCCCCACGCCGTCGGGGTGCTCCTCGGGCTCCAGCGTCCACGGCTCCTCCTGGGGCCGGTCCGCGCGGCAGCTGCCGAAGGCGACGTCGAGGTCGTGGGTGCCGGGCTCGCCGGACTCGCCGAGCGTGCGGATCGTCGGCGGGCGGCGGTCGTCCCCGGGCAGCGGCCAGGCCCGCTCGCCGTCGAGGGTGACGGCGTACGGCTGCTCGCGGTCCGGCTCCAGCCCGTGGAGGACGACGAGGGCGTAGTGGTGCCCCTCGACGCAGAACGTGGCGGCCTCGGCGTGCGCGCCGCCCGCGTCGACGCCGACCGTGCCGGCCCGCGACGCCTCGACCCAGACCGTCGCCGTGCGGTCGTCGACGTGGCGCAGCGCGGGTCCGAGCAGCAGGGCGGGGGCGTCGGTCACCCGCCCACTCTCGCCCATGCCGGCGCGCCGCGCGCGCCCTCCGCCCCTTCCCCTGCCGTGATCATGCGCAGGTGGCGCCCCCCGCGGGCAGGAGGTCCCCGTGGCGGCCTACTACGTGGGGATCTCCGGGTGGACGTACGCCCCCTGGCGGGGCTCGTTCTACCCCCGCGGGCTGCCGCAGCGCCTCGAGCTGGAGCACGCCGCGGCCCGGACGACCTCGATCGAGGTCAACGGCTCGTTCTACTCCCTGCAGCGCCCGGAGTCGTACCGGTCGTGGGCCGAGCGCACCCCGGACGGCTTCGTGCTGAGCGTCAAGGGCGGGCGCTTCATCACGCACCTGCGCAAGCTCGCCGGCGTCGAGACGGCGCTGGCCAACTTCTTCGCCTCGGGGGTGCTGGCGCTGGGCGCCAAGCTCGGGCCGGTGCTCTGGCAGCTGCCGCCGCAGCTGCACTACGACCCGGACCGCCTCGAGGGCTTCCTGCGCCAGCTGCCGCGCACCGCGGGCGAGGCCGCCCAGCTCGCGGGCCGCCACGACGGGCGGCTCGAGGGGCGCGCCTGGACCACCACCGACGACCCCGACCGGCCGGTGCGCCACGCGCTCGAGGTGCGCCACGCCTCGTACGAGGTCCCGGCGCTCGTCGAGCAGCTGCGCGCGCACCGGGTCGCGCTCGTCGTCGCCGACACGGCGGGGAAGTGGCCGCTCGTCGAGGACCAGACGGCCGGGTTCACCTACGTGCGCCTGCACGGCAGCGAGGAGCTCTACGTCAGCGGGTACGACCCCCCGGCGCTCGACGCCTGGGCAGCGAGGGCGCGCACCTGGGCGGCGGGGGAGGACCCGCCGGGGGCCCGGCTGCTCACGCCGCCGCGGCCCGCGGCGCCGCGGGACGTGCACGTCTACTTCGACAACGACGTGAAGGTGCGCGCGCCGTTCGACGCGATGGGGCTGCTGGAGCGGCTGCGCGGACCGGCCGGGGCCCGCTGACAGCGCTCGGCGCCGGTGCCACAGTGGGCCCGTGCCCACGTCGCCCCCCGTGGTCCCGCTGCCGCGCGACCGACGCGCCGCCGCCGCGGCGGTCCTGGCGGCCGCCTTCCGCGACGACCCCATGATGGTCCACCTGGTGCCGGACCCCGAGCGGCGCCGTCGCCGGCTGCCGGGCGTGCTCGGGAGCATCCAGGACTGCTGCCTGCGGTACGGCGAGGTCTCGACGACCCCGGAGGTGGGCGGCGTCGCCTGCTGGCTCCCGCCGGGGGAGACCGAGGTCGGTGCGCTGCGGATGCTGCGCTCGGGGATGGCGCTGCAGACGCTGCGCCTCGGGGCCCGCGCGGTGCGCGGCACGGCCGCCGTCGTCGGGGCGATGGAGCGCGAGCGGCACCGGGCCGTCACCGGGCCCCACTGGTACCTCTGGCTGCTCGGCACCGACCCCGGCCGGCGCCGGCAGGGGGTCGGCGCGGCCCTGCTCGCCCCGGTCCTCGCCCGTGCCGACGCCGCGGGGACGCCGGTGTACCTCGACACCCACCTGCAGCGGAACCTGGCCTTCTACGCCCGCCACGGCTTCGGTCCGGTGTCGAAGCAGCAGGTCGACGGCCTGCGGTGCTGGGGGCTGCTCCGCCCGCCGCGCGGGTAGCGGCGCGGCGCCCCCGTCAGCGCTTCTTGCGCGGGCGCGAGGGGGTGCGGGCGGCGCTGCCGAGCACCTCGGCCATCGGCACGCGCTCGCCCCCGCGCCACCACGAGCGGGTCTCGCAGCGGCTGCACGAGCGCATCTGGGTCGGCTCCTCGCCGGGCGGCGCCATGACGTCGAGCAGGACGACGCCGGGCGCGCCGCAGGCCTCGCAGCGCTCGGTGCTCACGCTGGGCCTGGCCCGGCCGCTCGCGTCGCTCACAGCAACCTCCGGTGCACGGGGACGTGTGGCGCGACCGTCCCCCGTGGCCGGATCTTTACTCACGGTGCATGGACAAGCACGGCGTAGCGCAATACAACCGGCACATGCCTCGCACCCGCACGACCGGCGACGACGCCGGGACCTCCCGCCGCGGCGTCCTCCTCGGCGGCGCCGCGCTCCTCGCCGGCACCGCCGCCGCGACCTCGCTGCCCGCCGGCGCCGCGGTCGCGGTCACGGCGGGCCACGGTGAGGACGCCTGGCCGGCCGGCCCCGGGCGCCCGTACCGGCCCCAGGCCCCGGACGCCGACCTGCGCGCGCTGCTGCGCCGGGTCGACGAGCGGCGCATCGAGGCCACGGTGCGCAAGCTCGCGTCCTTCGGCACCCGGCACACGCTCTCGGCGCAGGACGACCCGCGGCGCGGCATCGGCGCGGCCCGCGACTGGATCCTCGCGCAGATGCAGCGCTACGCGGCGGCCAGCGGCGGGCGCATGACGGTGGAGCTGCAGTCGTACGTGCAGGAGCCCGCCTCGCGCATCCCCGTCGCGACCCGGATCACCAACGTCGTCGCGACCCTGCGCGGCTCCGAGGGGTCGGCCCGCACGTACGTCGTCTCCGGGCACTACGACTCGCGCGCGACGGACGTCATGGACGCCGAGAGCGACGCCCCCGGCGCCGACGACGACGCCTCGGGCGTGGCCGCCGTCATGGAGCTGGCCCGCCTCATGGCCCGTACGCGCCCCGCGGCCACCATCGTCTTCGCGGCGGTGGCGGGGGAGGAGCAGGGCCTCTACGGCGCGAACCACCTCGCCGAGCAGCTCGCGGCCTCGGGCGCGGACGTCCAGGGCATGTTCACCAACGACATCATCGGCGCGAGCCGGGCCGACGACGGCGAGCGCGACCCGCGCAGCGTGCGGCTCTTCGCCGAGGGCGTGCCCACCGCCGAGACGCCGGAGCAGGCGGCGGTCCGGCGCTCGGTCGGCGGCGAGAACGACTCGCCCCCGCGCCAGCTGGCCCGCTTCGTGACCTCCGTGGCGGAGAACGGCGCCACCGGGATGCAGGTGCGCACGATCTACCGGCGCGACCGCTACCTGCGCGGCGGCGACCACATCCCGTTCCTCGAGCAGGGCTGGGCGGCGGCGCGCTTCACCGAGCCCCACGAGGACTTCGCGCACCAGCACCAGGACGTCCGGGTCGAGGACGGCGTGCAGTACGGCGACCTCCCGCGCTTCTGCGACTGGGGCTACATCGCGCGGGTGGCGCGGGTCAACGGGGCGGCGCTGTGGTCCCTGGCGCAGGGCCCGGGCACGCCGGAGGGGGTCCAGGTCCTCACCGCGGAGCTCACCAACGACACCGAGCTGGTGTGGGAGGTGGCCGACGACGCGGCGGCGTACGAGGTGCTGTGGCGCCCCACGGACGCCCCGGACTGGACGCACGTCGTGCGCGTCGGGCGCTCCGGGCGGGCGCGCATCGACCTGTCGAAGGACAACGCGTCGTTCGGGGTGCGCGCGGTCGGGCGCAACGGCTACCGCAGCCCGGCGGTGGCGCCGGTGCCCGCCCGCTGAGCCCGCTGCCGGGACCCCGGTCCCGCAGAAGGCGCCTTCGTGGTGACTAGTTCGCCACAAGGGCGCCTTCTGCGGAACCCGGGGGGTTCCGGGCCCCGGTCCGCGGGGGACGGCTGGGGCATGGCCACCGACCAGTACACGCTCCAGGACCCGACCACGCAGTACCCCGGGCCGCAGTTCCCCGCCGAGCAGCAGCAGGCCCCGGGCCTGGCGTCCGAGATGGACCTGAAGCCGGACCACGGCGAGGCGACGTACCGCGGCACCGGCCGGCTGCAGGACCGCGTCGCGGTCGTGACCGGCGCCGACTCCGGCATCGGCCGCGCCGTCGCCATCGCGTACGCCCGGGAGGGCGCCGACGTCGTCCTGTCCTACCTCCCGTCGGAGGAGCAGGACGCCGACGAGGTGGCCCGCCTCGTCGAGGAGGCCGGCCGCAAGGCCGTCAAGGTGCCGGGCGACCTCTCCGAGGAGTCGACGTGCCGCGAGCTCGTGGACCGCACGGTCGAGGCGTTCGGCCGGGTCGACGTCCTCGTCAGCAACGCCGGCAAGCAGACCGCCGTCGAGGAGATCGCGGACCTCACGTCCGAGCAGTTCGACCAGACCCTCAAGACCAACGTGTACGCGCTCTTCTGGCTGGCGAAGGCGGCGCTGCCGCACATGCGCCCCGGCGCGGCGATCATCGGGACGTCGTCGATCCAGGCGTACCAGCCCTCGCCGAACCTGCTCGACTACGCCACGACGAAGTCGGCGATCAACACGTTCTGCAAGGCGCTCGCGCAGCAGGTCGCGCCGAAGGGCGTGCGCGTCAACATCGTCGCGCCGGGCCCGGTGTGGACGCCGCTGCAGGTCACCGGCGGGCAGCCGCAGGATAACCTGCCGGAGTTCGGCGGGCAGACCCCGCTCGGGCGCGCCGGGCAGCCGGCCGAGCTCGCGCCGGCCTTCGTGTTCCTCGCCTCGCAGGAGTCGAGCTACGTCGCGGGCGAGACGATCGGCGTCACGGGCGGCTCCCCCCTGCCCTGACCGGTCTCCTCCCCGGCCCGGCCGTCCCCTGCGGGGGCGGCCGGGTCAGGGCAGCGCGTACGCCGCGTCGGGCGCGTCCGTGACGAGCATGTGCCCGGGGGCGTGGGTGATCGCGAACGGCGGGCGCGAGGCCATCACCGCCGCCTGCGGCGTCACCCCGCAGGCCCAGAACACCGGCACCTCGTCCTCGGCGACGCGCACCGGGTCGCCGAAGTCGGGCCGGTCGAGGTCGCGGATGCCCAGCGCGGCGGGCGCGCCCACGTGCACCGGGGCGCCGTGCACCGACGGCATGCGCGCCGTGACCTGCACCGCGGTCGGCACGAGGTCCGCGCGCACCGGGCGCATCGAGACGACCAGCGGCCCCTGCAGGCGCCCGGCGGGCCGGCACGGCCGGTCGGTCACGTACATTGCCACGTTGCGGCCCTCCGCGACGTGGCGCAGCGGCACCCCCGCGTCGAGCAGGCGCCCCTCGAAGCTGAACGAGCACCCGACGAGGAAGGCCACGAGGTCCTCGCGCCACAGGTCGACGACGTCGGTCGGCTCGTCGACGAGCTCGCCGTCGCGCCACACTCGGTAGCGCGGCAGGTCGGTGCGCAGGTCCGCGCCGGGGGCGAGCGCGGTCGCGTGCGACCCCGCGTCCGTCACGTCGAGCACCGGGCACGGCCCCGGGTTGCGCTGGGCGAAGAGCAGCAGGTCGTACGCCCAGTCCCGCGGCAGCACCACGAGGTTGGCCTGGGTCAGGCCCGCGCACCAGCCGCTCGTCGGAGCGACGTGCCCGGCACGGAAGCGCTCGCGCGCCTGCGCGCCGGACAGCGCCGCGGTGCCCTGCGGGGACGGTGCCGCGGTGCCCGCGGTCACGGACGCTCCGCGGCGGCGAGGTGGCCGCGCACCTCGGCGGCCGAGCCGTCGGTGCCGTAGACCGGGGTGCCGGGCTGCTGGCGCCAGCTCTCGTCGAGCGTGCCGGCGTCGACGGGGTCGAACCCGAGGTCGTCGACGAGCGCGAGCACGAGCGCCTTGGCCCGCTCGTCGTCACCCGCGACGGGAAGCGCTATCCGGTTCTGGCCCTGCGGGCGCCCGCGCTCGAGCAGGTGCTGGGCCTGGATGTTGTTGAAGGCCTTGACGACGCGCGCGCCCGCGAGGTGATCCGCCATCCACCGGCTCGACGTCGTCCCCTCGGCGAGGGGAGCGATCTCGCCGTCCCGCTGGGGGTAGTAGTTGTTCGCGTCCACGACCACGAGGCCGTCGAAGAGCCCTGCGGGCAGGTCGGGCACGGCCCGCAGGGGCACCGCCACCACGACGAGCGCCGCGTCGCGGGCCGCGTCCTCGACCGTCCCGGCGGTGGCGCCCGTCTCCGCCGCGAGGTCCCGCAGGGACTCCGGGCCCCGCGAGTTCGCGACGACGACCTCGTGCCCGAGCCCCCGGAACCGGCGGGTGAGCGTGCCGCCGATGTTGCCGGAGCCGATGATGCCGATGCGCATGCTGCGTCCTCCTCCTGGTCGGTCCCCTGTGGCCGTGCCCAACCGGGTGCCGCGGCGGGCTGTTCCTCAGCGGGCCCGGCGGAACCGGACCGTCTGGCCGGGCCGCACCTGGGCCGCGCGGTCCACGTCGTCCCGCACGACCACCGCGACCACCGGGTAGCCGCCGGTCACCGGGTGGTCGGCGAGGAACAGCGTCGGCTGGCCGCTGGGCGGGACCTGCAGCGAGCCGGGGACCATGCCCTCGCTCGGCAGCTCGCCGTCGCGGGCCCGCTCGAGCCCGGGCCCCTGCAGCCGCATGCCGACCCGGTTGCTGTCGGCCGTCACCTCGTACGCCCCGCCGAGCAGCGCCCCGAGCGCCCCCTCGGCGAACCAGTCGTCGCGCGGCCCGGGGACGACGCGCAGACCGACCTCGCCGTCCGGCGGTGGCGGGACGGGCGCCACGTCGACGAGCCGGCGCGGCTGGCGCGGCGCACCGACGGGCAGGCGCTGCCCCGGGGTGAGGGCGGGCGGCCCGATGCCGGCGAGCACGTCGGTGCTGCGCGAGCCGAGCACGCGGTCGACGGCCAGCCCCCCGGCGACCGCGAGGTAGGTCCGCAGCCCCGTCGGGGGCGTCCCGAGCTCGAGCACCTCGCCGTCGGCGAGGTACGTCGGCACCCCCGTCCCGGCCGTGCCGGGGCAGGGGGCGCCGGCGGCGGCCACGAGCAGGTCGCCGACGGCCCGCACGGCGAGGCCGCCCAGCGTGACCTCGACGCAGGCCTCGCCCTCGTGGTTGCCGACGACGCGGTTCGCCAGGCGCAGCGACGCGCGGTCCGCGGCGCCCGAGCGGCCGACGCCGAGCGCGGCGAGCCCGGGGCGCCCGAGGTCCTGCACGGTGGCGAGGGCACCGGGCCGCAGCACCTCGAGCGCCCGGGCCGTCACGCCGCCTCCACGAAGCGGACCCGCACGCCCGGGCGCAGCAGCGCGGGCGGGTCGCGGTCGAGGTCGAGCACGGGCAGGTCGGTCCGCCCGACGAGCTGCCAGCCGCCGGGGGACTCGCGCGGGTAGACCCCGCTGAACTCGGCGGCGAGGGCCACCGAGCCCGGGGGCACCCGGGTGCGGGGGCTGCTGCGCCGCGGCACCTGCGGCCACCCGCCGTCCGCGACGAGGTAGCCGAACCCCGGGGCGAAGCCGCAGAAGGCCACGGTCCAGGTGGTGCCGGTGTGCCGCCGCACGAGCTCCGGGCCGTCCCAGCCGAGCAGGGCGGCGGCCTCCTCGAGGTCGGCCCCGTCGTACGTGACCGGCACCTCGACCTGGTCGACGGCGGCGGCGCCGGGCGCGAGCGGGCGGGTGGCCCGCACGGCCGCCGCCACCGCGTCGAGCGCCCCGGGCGCGCACCGCACGAGCACCGTGCGCGCCGCGGGGACCACCTCGTCGACGCCGGGCGGGGGCGCGGCCCGCAGCGCCGCGCTGATCCCGAGGACCTCGTCGAGGTCCGCGAGCTCGACGAGCAGCGCGGCGTCGCCGCAGGGCAGCACCCTCACGGCGCGCTCCCTCCCCGCCGGCGCGTCACGCGAACGAGCCCAGCTCGACGCCCGCGCCGGTGAGCGCCTCGCGCACCGAGCGCGCGATCGCCACGGCGCCGGGGGTGTCGCCGTGCACGCAGATCGACTGCGCGTCGACGGCCACGACGCTGCCGTCGACCGCGACGACCTCCCGCTGCGTGGCCATCCGCACGCAGCGCCCGGCGATCTCGTCGGCGTCGTGGAGCACCGCCCCCGGCTCGCGCCGGCTCACGAGCGTCCCCTCGGGGGTGTACGCCCGGTCGGCGAACGCCTCGCCGACCGTGCGCAGCCCGGCCTCGCCGGCGAGCCGGAGCCACTGCGAGCCCGGCAGGCCGAGGACCGGCAGGGAGGGGTCGTACCGCCGGACGGCCTCGACGACCGCCGCGGCCTGGGCCTCGTGGTGGACGATGGTGTTGTAGAGGGCCCCGTGCGGCTTCACGTAGGCCACCCGGGTGCCGGCCACCCTCGCGAACGCCTCGAGGGCGCCGATCTGGTAGAGCACGTCGTTCGTGAGCTCGTCCGGCGCCACGTCGACGAACCGCCGGCCGAAGCCCGCCAGGTCGTGGTAGCCGACCTGCGCGCCGACGACGACGCCCCGCTCCGCCGCCCGCTCGCACGTGCGGCGCAGCACGGTCGGGTCGCCGGCGTGGAAGCCGCACGCGACGTTGGCGCTGGTGACCAGCTCGAGGACGGCGTCGTCGTCGCCGAGCGTCCAGCGCCCGTACGACTCGCCGAGGTCGCTGTTGAGGTCCACCCTCACTCCCAGATCGTGCTGACCGCGGACAGGGACTTGTACGCCAGGTAGAGCGACACCAGCCAGGCGAGCAGGCCGAGCCCCACGAGCCACCGCGGGTAGGCGTACCCGCCCATGAGGTCGTTGCGCCGCAGGGCGACCCAGAGGACGACGACGATGCCGATCGGCAGGATGAGCCCGTTGAAGGCGCCGGCGAAGACCAGCAGGTCCGCCGGCGGTGCGCCGATGACGAGGAACAGCACGGTCGTCAGCACGATGAAGCCGACGGTGAGCAGGTTGCGGGTCCGCGGCGCGGTCGCCGAGGTCGTGAGGAACGAGACCGACGTGTACGACGCCCCGATGACCGACGTGATCGCCGCCGCCCACAGGATGACGCCGAAGAGCCGCAGGCCGACCTCGCCCGCCGCGGACTCGAAAGCGCTTGCCGCCGGGTTGCCCTCGGCGAGGGTCACGCCGCCCGCCACCACGCCCAGGACGGCGAGGAACAGCAGGACGCGCATGACCCCGGTGATGATGATGCCGGTGACCGATCCCCGGGTGATCTCCCCGAGGTTCTCGCGCCCGGTGATGCCGGCGTCGAGGAGGCGGTGGGCGCCGGCGTAGGTGATGTAGCCGCCGACCGTGCCGCCGATGAGCGTGGTGATGGCGAGGAAGCCGATCTCCTCGGGCAGCACCACGTTCCGCAGCGCCTCGCCCACGGGCGGGTCGGAGATGACGGCGACGTACGCCGTCATGACGATCATCAGCAGGCCGAGCACGACGACGATGCGGTCCAGGGCGACGCCCGCGGCCTTGCTGAGGAAGATGCCGATGGCGATCGCCGCCGACACCGTCGCCCCGACCTCCGGGTCCAGGCCCATCATGGCGTCGGTGCCCAGCCCGGCGCCGGCGACGTTGCCGATGTTGAAGACGAAGCCGCCCACGACGATGAGCAGGCTCAGGAACCAGCCGAGCCCGGGGAGCACGCGGTTGCCGAGCTCGTGGGCGCGCAGGCCGGAGAGGCCGACGACCCGCCACACGTTCAGCTGCAGGGCGATGTCGACGAGGATCGACACGAGGATCGCGAAGGCGAACGCCGCGCCGAGCTCGGCGGTGAACGTCGTCGTCTGGGTGATGAAGCCCGGGCCGATGGCGCCCGTGGCCATGAGGAACATGGCCCCGAGCAGCCCCCGGGAGGCGAGCGGGCGGCGTCGCGGCGCCGTCGAGGTGCTGCTCACCGCTCGTCCACCGCCGCACCGGCCGCGGCCACGAGCGCGATGGTCTGGTCGACGACGGCCTTGCGGTCCGCCTCGAAGGCCGGGTCGGTCAGCAGGTCGAGGTCCGTCGGGTACTGCAGCGCCGAGATGTGCAGGTGCCCGCCGGGGACGTCCCAGGCACGCATGCCGAGGCGCAGCCGGTTGGAGCGGTACATGCTCTCGTTGGACAGGTAGCTGCCGCCGGGGCCCGACGCCGCCGCGCTGCCCGGCGAGGGGTCGTCCTTGCAGACGAGCTCGGTCGGGTCGGGCAGGTCCGGCGCGCCCGTGGTGTCGTCGAACGTGCCCGCCGGCCACTCGCAGATGCCGTCGTTGAGCACGACGGGCCACGGTCCGGTGCCGGCGTCGATCATCGCCTGGTACGGCAACGTGGTCTCGATCCAGTTCGGCGAGGTGTACGGCTGCGGCCAGTACGACGGCCGCGACACCGGGCCGAACTGCTGGTTGCGGTTGTTGTCGGGGGAGCCGCCGCGGGCGTTGGCCGCCCACTGCTCGATGTCCATGCGGCCACGGCCCGTCTGGCTGATGGTCATGATGAGGTCGGCGCGGTCCTCCCCGGTGCGCAGCACCTGGCCGAACGCGTCCTCGACGACGCCTTGGTCGAAGTCGGTGTAGTTGACGGGCAGCACGACCGCCTGGACGGTGACCGGGCCCTCGGGGGTGTCCAGCGTGCGCCCGTCGAGCTGCAGCGCGGTCGCGCCCGACGGGTTGGAGTTCCGCAGGCTGGCGTCGAGGCTGTAGGTGTCGAAGCCGCTGATCATCACGCGCTCCGCGTCCCCCGCGGGCCAGGCGATGGACTCGTGCCCGCGGGACGTGCGGTCGAGGATGCGCAGCAGGGCCTGGCGCTGCAGGCCGGACTCGAGGTAGTCAGCGTCGAGGCTGCGCACCGCGGCGCTCATGGTGGTGCGGGCCCAGTAGAGCGGGCGGTCGTCGTAGCGGTCGATGGTGCCGAGGCCGTTGCCGCCCTGCGCGCGGGCGACGGCGACGTCCCAGAGCCGCTGGCCGTGGAAGCGGACGACCCGCTCGGCGGCCGCGAGGGACGTCGCGCCGCAGAGGCGGTCGTAGAAGCGCTGGACGAGGCCGTCGAACCCGGCGGCCTCGACGAAGCGCCGGGCGGCGGGCTCGCCACCGGGCAGGAGGGGCTCGCCGAGGCGGCTCTCCTCGACGGTGAGCACCGCGTCGGTGCGCAGGCAGGGGGCGGCGGGCGTGACGGGCTCGTCGGCGACGGCGCCGCCGAGGCTCACCGCGGTGGCGCCGCTCGCCACCACGGCGACGGCGGCCGCGCCGGCGAGGGAGCGGCGCAGGGACGGGCGGGGGAGGGCCATGACGACGACCTCTCGGGAGGAGGGGGAGGGCGGGCCCGCGCTGCTGGGGCCGGTTCGTCCTCGTCTGGGTGGCCGTCAACGTAGGAGTTGTTCAACGATCCGACAAGGGGGTGCCGTGGAACCAGTATGTTTCGGGCCATGGGACCCCAGGGAGCGGCGGCGGCGCGCGAGCCGCTCGACGGGCCGGGCGCCGGGCCGGGCAGCGACCCCGACGCCGCTCTCCCGGCGCGCCTGGTCGCCGCGCGCGACGGGCTCCTGCGCGGCAGCACGGCCGACCGGGTCGCCGACGCGCTGCGCGAGATGGTCGTCGACGGCGTGCTCGTCCCCGGGGCGCGGCTGCGCGAGGACGCGGTGAGCGGG
Source organism: Vallicoccus soli (assembly GCF_003594885.1). NCBI lineage: Bacteria > Bacillati > Actinomycetota > Actinomycetes > Motilibacterales > Vallicoccaceae > Vallicoccus > Vallicoccus soli. The sequence continues at coordinate 244,736 of NZ_QZEZ01000003.1, read as the reverse complement.
TCGCTCGGCGTCTCGCGCAACACGCTGCGCGAGGCGTTCCGGCTGCTCGGGCGCGAGCGGCTCGTCCGGCACGAGCTGCACCGCGGGGTGTTCGTGCGCTCGCTCGAGCGCGAGGACGTGGCCGACGTCTACCGGGTGCGCCGGCTGCTGGAGCAGGCCGGGGTGGCCGCGGCGGACCCCTCGCCCGCGGCCCTGGCACGGGTGCGCGCCGCCGTGGACGAGGGCTGGGCCGCCTCGCGCCGCGACGACTGGTCCGGCGTCGGCACGGCCAACATGCACTTCCACCAGGCGCTCGTGGCGCTCGCCGGCAGCCCCCGCATGGACGAGTCGATGCGCCACCTGCTCGCCGAGCTGCGCCTCGCCTTCTCCGTCATGGCCGACCTGCGCCCGTTCCACGAGCCGTACCTCGAGGACAACGCCCGCCTGGCCGGGCTGCTGGAGGCGGGGGACCGCGCGGGCGCGGCGGCGCGGCTCGCGGACTACCTCGACCGCGCCGAGCGCCAGCTGCTCGACGCGCACGGGCAGGCCGCCCCGTGAGCGGGGTCCGCACGGCTCCCGCCGGCCGGGGCCTGGACGCGGTGCCGGCGCCGCTGCTCGTCCTCGTCGCCATCGCGTCGGTGCAGACCGGCTCGGCCGTCGCCCGCACCGCCTTCGACGAGGTCGGCGCCGCGGGCATGGTGCTGCTGCGCCTCGGGCTGTCGAGCCTGCTGCTCCTCGCGCTGCTGCGCCCCGCGGTGCACCGCTGGACGCGGCAGCAGTGGGGCGCGGTGCTGCTCCTCGGCTCGGCGATGGCCGGCATGAACCTCGTCTTCTACCTGTCGCTGCGCACCGTGGACCTCGGGGTCGCGGTCACCGTGGAGTTCCTCGGGCCGCTGCTCGTCGCGCTCGTGCAGACCCGGCGCTGGCGCGACGCCGGCTGGGCCCTGCTCGCCGCGGCGGGCGTCGCCCTGCTCGGGCTCGGCGGCGTGGACGACCTGCCGGTGGGCGGGCTCGTGCTGGCCTTCGTCGCGGGCCTCTTCTGGGGCGGCTACATCCTCGCCAGCGCCCGGGTCGGCTCGCTCGTGCCGGGGACCAGCGGCCTCGCGGTCGCGCTCGCCGTCGCGGGCCTCGTGGCGCTGCCGTTCGGCGCGTCGGGCGCCTCCGCGGTGGGCGGGGACCCCTCGCTGCTGCTCGTCGGGCTCGCCGTCGCCGTGCTGTCCTCGGTCGTCCCCTACTCGTTCGAGCTGGCGGCCCTGCGCCGCATCCCCACCCGCGTCTTCGGCGTGCTCATGGCCCTCGAGCCGGCCGCCGCAGCCCTCGCCGGGCTCGTCGTGCTCTCCCAGGCCCTCGGCCCGCGCGAGCTGGTCGCCCTCGTGCTCGTCTCGCTGGCGAGCGTCGGGGTGACGCTGTCCTCGCGGGGCGCGTCGGCGCCCGCGCCGCCGCTCGACTGAGCGCTACGCGAGCGCCAGCCCCGCCAGGCCGTCGAGGACGTCGAGGTAGCCGGCGCTGGCGCGGGCGAGCCGGTCCGCGTGCGGCTCGAGCTTGCCGGGCGCCCAGCGCCTCTCCTCGTACGCCGCGGTGGCGGCGGCGAGCTCGGCGAGGCTCACCGCGCGCTCCCGCTCGAGGCGGTCCCGCAGGGCGTCGGGCGGGGGTGCGGGCGCGCGCAGCGCCTGCGCCGCGCCCTCGGCCAGGGCTCCCAGCGCGTCCTCGCGGGGGCCGCCGGGCGCGTCCCACACCAGCAGGGGGCGCTCGACGCGGTGGTTCCACACCGGCGCGTGCACCGAGCGCCAGCGCGGCGTGAAGGGCGTGCGCGACATGCGGGTCGCGTCGGCCCAGTGCTGCGCCCCCTTGGGCTCGCCCAGCCAGGGCACGTCGGCGGCGGGGAGGTCGACCGCGAGGGCGACGCCGACCCGCTCGACGTCGCGGCCCGGCTCCAGCGCCCCGCCCCAGACCCACAGCTCCTGCACGCGCAGCGGGAAGATCGTCGCCGGGCGGCCGGCCATCGCGGCGCAGGCCTCGGCGAGGGTCCGGACGTGGTGCGCGGCGCGGGAGGGCTTCACCCGTCGATCCTGCCGGACCCGCCCCCCGCCCGGTTCACCCGCGGGGGAGCAGCAGCTCCGCCCAGACGGTCTTGCCGCCGATGCGCGTCCGGGTGCCCCACCGCGTCGACAGCGCGGTGGTGAGCGCGAGGCCGCGCCCGCCCTCGTCCGCGGTGCCCGCCCGGCGCGGCATCGGCAGCGCCACGCCGCGGTCGCTGACCTCGACCACCGCGCGGGCGCCGGTGACCCTCAGGTGCAGGTCGACGGGCGGGGCGCCGTGCTCGAGGGCGTTGGCGAGCAGCTCGCTGACGACGTGCTCGACGGCGCTGCCTAGGGCGCGCCCGGCCACCGTACGGACCTCCTCGCCGGCGCGCGACCGGGCGGCCGCGACCTCGCGCGGGTGCGTGACCCGCTCGTCGAGGCGGGCGAGGACGCCGGCCACCGCCTCGAGGCGCACGAGCACGAGCGCGACGTCGTCGGGCGCGTCGTGCCCCGGGGCGAGGGCGGCGAGCACGGCGTCGGCCTGCGCGTCGAGGTCCGGCTCGCCGTGCAGCCGCTCGAGCTCGCCGGCCAGCAGCGCCAGGCCCTGGTCGAGGTCGCGGCGGCGGGACTCCACGAGCCCGTCGGTGAACAGGGCGAGCGTGGACCCGGGCGGCGCGAGCACCAGCGCGTCCTCGTAGCCGCCCAGCCCCAGCCCGAGCGGCGCCCCGGCGGGCAGCGGCGCGACCGACACCCGCCCGTCGGGGCCGCGCACGAGCAGGGGCGGGTGCCCGGCGTTGGCGACCCGGAGCACGTCCACGCCGGGCTCGACGACCGCGTAGCAGGCGGTGGCGAAGCGCGGGCCGTCGCCGTCGGCCGGTGGCCCGTCCGGCGGGTCGACGAGCTCGACGAGCTGGTGGTCCAGCAGCGAGAGCACGGCCGACGGGGGCAGGTCGGCGTAGCCGGCGGCGCGCATGGCCGCGCGGGCGTGCCCCATGACGACGGCGGCGGGGACCCCGCGGCCCGACACGTCCCCGACGCCGAGGGCGATGCGCCCGGCGCCGAGGTCGCTGACGTCCCACCAGTCGCCGCCGACCTCCACGTCGGCGGCGCCCGCCACGTAGCGGGCGGCGACGGTCGCCTCGGGCAGCCGGGGCGGCGCGGCGGGGAGCAGGGCGTGCTGCAGGTCGTGGGCCACCTGCCGCTGCCGGCGCCGCCGCCCGGCCTCGCTGACGGCTGAGCCCGCCCGCGCGGCGACGTCCTCGAGGAAGGCCAGGGCGTCCGCGTCGAGCGGCCCGCGGGCGCGGGTGGTGAGGAGCACGAGCCCGCCGGTGAGCACCCCGGCCACGACCAGCGGCAGCACGACGACGCTGCGCGCGTCGACCGCCCGCAGCCAGGCACCGGTCGCCGCGTCCCCGGCCACCACGTCGAGCGGCTGCTCGTCGAGGTCGAGCACCACGGTCTCGCCGGCCGACACGGCGGCGTCCCACGGCGGGGCCTCGTCGCGCGCCGCGGGCGGCGGCGGGTGCCCGGCGGCCGCGAGGTCCGCGGCCAGGGCGAGCGCGACGGGCCCCTCCGGCACCGCCCCGTGGTCGGACAGCGACCCGTCGCCGCGGGAGGCGAACACGGCGGCGACGTCCGCGGTGCCGGGCACGAGCGCGTCGGCGAGCGCCTGCAGCGCGGCCACCGGGTCGGCGGCGCGGGCCATGGCGTCGGAGATCTCGCCGAGCAGCCGGGCCCGCGCCGACGCCTGCTCCGCGCGCACCGCCGCGGTCACGTCGACCGCGGTCACGACGACGCCGCACGGGCGCCCCTCGCCCCACGGCGCGAGGACGTACGTCATGACGACCCCGCCCCCGTCGGCCCGACGGACGCGCAGCGCGCGGCGCGCCACCTCGACGACCTCCCCGGTGGCCAGCACCCGGTCCAGGGCCTCGCGCGAGCCCTCGGGGAACGCCGCGAGCACCGGCTCGCCCACGTGGTCGCCGAAGGCCTCGCGCGACCGCGCGTTCTGGTACGCGACCACGTGCTCCGGCCCCTCGGTCGCCATGACGTGGACCGGCGCCGTCTCCCACGCCGCCCGCAGCGGCCCCAGCACGTCCCCGAAGCGGGCGCCCGCGACCACCCGCTCGACCATGCGGCTCACGCTAGCGCCCCCGGGCGCCCTCCCTCCCCGTGTCGGCCCTCCCCGTGCCGCGCCTCCCCGGCTCGCGCCCTTCGTGCGTCGCCCTGACGTGTCGACCACGTGAAGCACCCGTACGGGTGCCGGACCAGCCCGACGAGCCTCGGTGGGCACCCGTACGCCTTGGCCGGCAGGCTCCGCACGGGGCCGCGGCCCGGTCGTCCACAGGTCCGCGGGACCCGCCCCGACGGCCCGCCTGTGGACGGCGCCCGCGGCGGGTCGCCGCACCGGTGCACGCTCCGGCCCATGGCGACCTGCGAGCACTGCGACCGCGAGACGACGACCGCCGCCTCCTGCCGGCCCTGGGCCGTGCGGACCGCGCGCGGCGACCTGCCGACGCTGCGCCTCGGGCGCGAGCGCGTCCACGTCGTGGGCCTGGAGGACCTGTGGGAGGAGGACCTCGACGAGCTGGACGAGCTGGACGAGCTGCACGAGCTGGACGGGCTGGACGGGGCGGGCGCGTACGACCCGCACCGCCCGGGCCGCCGTGCGCGCCCCCGCCCCCGGCGCACGCCCGCGCTCGTCCGCGTGCCCCTCCCGCGCCGCTGCGGCGACTGCGGCACCCTGCCCGGCGGCTACCACCACCCGGGATGCGACGCGGCGGAGTGCCCGGCGTGCGGGCACCAGCTCTTCACCTGCGGCTGCGCCGAGGACGAGCCGGTGCCCCTGGACGGCGCCCGTGCACTGTGACGGCGGTTCAGGCGAGCAGCGGCCGGGAGAAGACGTCGGTGCGCCGGCGCGTCAGCTGCGGCTTCTCCTCGCACTGGCGCCCCAGGGCCGTCGGGCCGCGCAGCGGGGCGAGCACCGACGCCCAGCCCGGCGCGGGCGCGAGCACCTCCGCGCGGGGTACGGCGACGTGGTCGGGGGCGAAGACCCCGCTCGTCGTCGGCCCGTCGTTGGCCAGGGCGACCCACACGTGCGAGTCGCCGGCCCGAAGGCGCGCCGGGTGGGCGAAGGTGCGGTCGGGGCCCGTGAGCCCCTCGCCGAGCGGCACCCGCGTGCCGGGGTAGTCCACCGGCCAGGGCCACGCGACGGCCGCCGGCACGGCGACGACGTCGGCGCGGCGCACGGCGAGCACCCGCGACGTCTCGGGCACCGCGAGCTCCTCGCCGCTGAGCAGGCCGAGCCGTCCCCACGGGCGCTCCAGCGGCAGCAGCTCCTCCTCGTCCCCGGGCTCGGCCCAGGCGGCGTACGGCCCGAGGTGGGTCGCGTGGCGCACCTGCGTCCCCCGCGGGCCGGCGGCGACGAGCGCGAGGCGCAGCCCGCCGCCCACCCGCTCGACGAGGGAGGTGACGGCCTCGCAGCCGTGCCGCGCCGCCCAGGCCCCGAGCGCGGCCAGCGCCTCGTCGTGCCGGTCCGCCGCGCGCCCGGCGGCGTCCGCGTCCGCGGGCGCGCCGCCGACGAGGTGGAGGGCGGGCAGCACCGCGAGCTCGGTGCCGGCGGGCGGCGCCGGCGCCTCCCGCGCGGGCGGGCCGTGCAGCACGGCGACGTGCAGCGCCTCCTGCTGCGGCGCCTCGCCGTAGAGGCGGTCCCGGTCCGGCCTGGCCCACCGGGTGGTGAGCGCCAGGGGCCGGTACGCCCGCGGCCGTCGCTCGGCGAGCACCTCGCGGCGGCGCCGGGCCGCGGCGTCGAGGTCGAGCGTGGCGACGACGACGCCGGGCCCGGCGTCGACCGCGTCGAGCACGCTCCCGGCGTGGTCGAGCACGCACGTCCCCCCGCTGAACTGCACCCCCAGCTCGCGCCCGGCCATGTCGGCGGCGACGACGGGCAGCGCGTCCTCCCAGGCGCGCAACCGCCAGGTCGCGCTCGGCGCGGGCTCGTCGACCCACGCGGTGGCGAGCGCCAGCCAGTCGACGCCGGCGAGCGCGACGGCGCGCGGTGGCTCCGGGTAGTCGACGTCGGCGCAGACCAGCGGGCTCACCCGCCCCGCGGGCGTCTCCCAGACCGGGGGGAGGCGGTCCCCGTCGACCGACCAGAAGGGGTCGGCGAGGAACGGCTGCACCTTCCGGTACGCGCCGAGCGGCCCGTCCGGCCCGACGAGGACGCAGGTGTTGTGCAGCAGCCCGGTGCCCTCGTCGACCTCGGGCATCCCCACCACGAGCCAGGTGCCGGTGCTCCGGCACAGCCGTGCGAGGCGCCGGGTGCTGGGGCCGTCCACGGGTTCGGCGAGCGGGCGCACCTCGGCCTCGTCGGGCCAGCAGTAGCCGGTGGTCGCCATCTCCGGGGCGACGACGACGCGCGCGCCGCGGCGGGCGGCTGCGGCGACGAGCTCCTCGAGCGCCTGGAGGTTGGCCTCCTTGTCGCCGCGGGCGGCGACGAGCTGGACGGCCCCGACGGTGGCGGTACGGACCACGGCTCAGTCCAGCACGATGACGCTGCGGGTCCGCTCGCCCGCGCGCATCGCGTCGAACGCCTCGTTGACCTCGCCGAGCCCGATGCGGTGCGAGACGAGCTCGTCGAGGGGGAGGCGACCGCTGAGGTAGAGGCGGGCGAGCCGCGGGAAGTCCAGGCTCGGCACGGCGCCGCCGTAGTTCGAGCCGATGAGGGTCTTGCCCGACTCGGCCAGCTCGAGGACGTCGATGCCGGCGACGGCGCCGACCGGCGGCAGGCCGACGAGCACGCCCGTGCCGCCCGGGGTCAGCAAGGCCGGGAGCATCTCGATGGTCGGCACCCGGCCGATCACCTCGAAGGCGTAGTCGGCGCCGGTCCCGGTGATCCCGCGGACCGCGGCGGCCACGTCGGTGTCGGCGCGGACGAGGTGCGTGGCCCCGAACCGCTGCGCCGTCGCGAGCTTCTCGTCGCTGAGGTCGACCGCGACGACCGGGTCGGCGCCGACGAGGGCGAGCCCCATGACGACGGACAGGCCGACGCCGCCGCAGCCGACGACCGCCGCCGACGCGCCCGCGGGCACCTTCGCGTTGTTGGTGACGGCGCCGACGCCGGTGGTGACGCTGCAGCCGATGAGGCTGGCGACGTCGAACGGCAGCTCGGCGGGCACCTTCACCGCGGCCGACTCGGCGACGACGGCGTACTCGCTCATGGTGCCGACGGCGAGGTAGGGGTAGAGCGCGGTGCCGTCGGCGTCGGCGAGCGGCGTGCTGCCGTCGGGGAGCAGGCAGTCGTTCGAGCGGGTGCCGGTGCAGGCCCACGCCCGCCCGGCCGCGCAGGCGGCGCAGCGGCGGCACGGGTAGTACCAGGACAGGACGACATGGTCGCCGGGCGCGACGTCGACGACGCCGTCGCCCACGGCCTCGACGACCCCGGCGCCCTCGTGCCCCATCACGGTCGGGCTGGGCAGCTGCCACTCGCCGTCGAGGACGTGCCGGTCCGACCCGCAGACGCCGGACGCGCGCAGGCGCACGAGCACCTGGCCGGGGCCGGGGTCGGCGACCCGCACCTCCCGGACGTCGAGCCGGTCGGACCGTCCGTCGTGGACGGCGGCGAGCGAGGTGCGCGGCACTCAGGCCTCCGTGGTCTGGTTCGGGCGGGCGGGGTCGGCCGGCGCGTACCCGCCGCGCCCGGCCCGCAGGTTGAGCAGCCACGACAGGACGAGGTGGCCGACCCCCGCGACGAGGACGGCGGGCACCGAGGCGGTGACGAAGGCGAAGGCCGAGCGCGTGTCCAGCGTCTGGGGGTTGTAGAGCAGCACGTACGTCAGCGCGCCGAGGCCCGTCGACAGCAGCGCGGCGACGTTGGCGCCGCCGGTGAAGTGGTACGCGCTCGCCGAGCCCGGCGCGTAGAGCTGGGTCAGGGCGATGCGCTGGCGGCGCAGGACGAAGTAGTCCGCGAGCACCGTGCCGCAGATCGCCGCGAGGAACGCCCCGGTCCAGGTGACGAAGAGCAGGAAGTCGTCGTAGAGCAGGCCGGGGAAGAAGCTCAGCGCGGCCGGCAGCACGAAGAACCCGGCGCACAGCCACTCCCACCGGACCCTGGTCATCGCGCTGCCCCCGGCCTGGCGCAGCGCGAGGCAGGTGGAGTAGACGATCGACGCGAGCGAGGTGAGGTTCGCGAAGGCGATGAACACCAGGGCCGCGGCCCCGAGCCAGGCCCCGCCGAGGGGGACCATCCAGACGGTCGGGTCGGAGTCGCCGAGGGTGAGCGCGGCGGCCATGCCGACGGCCTGGGCCAGCACGGTCGCGCCGAACAGGCCGATGAAGCTCGGCCACATCGCCGCGCGCGGGCTCGTCGTCAGCCGGGCGAGGCTGCCCATCACGGGCCACCACGAGAAGCCCACGCCGAGGTTGAACTCGACGGCGAGCGCGAAGTTGAGCCGCTCGTCCTCGAACGGCGCGAGCGGTGCGGCGTCGAGGATCTCGCCGACGCTGGTCTCGGTGAGCAGCACGACGGCCATGCCGACGGTGAGCAGCGCCAGCCCGGGGGCGACGACCCGGTTGAGGAAGCGGATCGTCAGCGGGCCCTTGGCCAGGACGACCCAGGCCACGGCGATCGCGACCAGCGCGAACAGGGTCACCGGCAGGGCGTTCGGCCCGATGTCCGTGCCCAGCACCTCGTTGGAGACCTGCGTCGTGGCGCGGCCGAACATCACCGCGAGCAGCGAGGACCAGCCCATCTCGGTGAACAGCACCACGGTGAACACGAGCAGCGCGACGCCGCCGAAGCCGTAGACGCTGCGCAGGACCGTGTACTGCTCGACGCCGTAGCGCTGGCTGGCGACGACGCTGGCCAGCAGCATGAGCACCACGCCGATCGCGTTGCCGATGAGCATCGCGAGCAGGCCGTCGGCGAAGCCGACGAGCGAGGCGGTGGCGCCGCCGACGAGGAAGGCCCACGTGGCGATGGCCAGGCCGACGTTGACCCAGGTGAAGTCGCCGAAGCCCCAGACGCGCTCGGAGCGCACCACGGGCAGCGAGCCGAAGGTCGCCTCGCGCGCGACGTCCTCGTGCGCGGGCATCAGAGGGCCACCAGCGCGCCGACGAGCAGCGCCACGACGACGATCGCGGCGAGCGCCCAGAGGTCCCCGGCCGGCAGGGCGCCGTGCGCGACGTCCCCGGCCTCGTCGTGCTCGATGGCGCTCAGCCGCCGCTCGAGCTCCACCCGCACCTGCGGGTCGCCAGCATCCATGCCGCACCTCCTCCTCGGCGGCCGGGCGGGCCCGGCCGGGTGGGGGTCACCGTACGAGCCCGCCGCGGCGCCGCGGAGGCGCCCCGCCGATCAGGTCGGGGTGACGCCCGCGGAGCGCGCGACCTCCTGCCCGCTCGCGTACTCGACCGGCGGCAGCGCGCGCAGCGCCCGCACCACGTCGTCCGGGGCCCCGCCCTTGACCGCGCCCTCGATGATGGCGTCCTTGTCCGCCGGGAAGTCGACCTCCCCGAGGTGGCCGATCACGTCCTCGTACGTCGCCACGGGTCCCGCGCCTCCTCTCCGCGCCGGCGGGTGCCGGCCGCGCCCCCTCCTTCACCGCTGGCGGGGCGCTGACACCTGCCGCTCACCCGATCGGGTGATGCGGAGTCCACGGGACGGGGCCGATGGACGGGTGCCACGCTGCACCCGGCACCCCGGCGGCCCCGCCCCGCCCCCATGACGCGACCAGGAAGGTCGGACGTGACGAAGAACCTCCCACGCCCCCCGCGCGCGGTCCTCGCGGCCGCCGCCGTCCTCGCGGGGCTGCTCGCGCCGGCGGGCGCGGCGGCGGCGGCCGGCCCGGCGGCCCGGCCGGCGCCGCCGCCGGTCCCCGGGCCCGCCGTGGCGGCGCCGCGGCAGGCCCCCGAGGACCAGGCGCGGATCACGGTGCGGCTCGAGGCCGGCGCGCCCGTGGCGCGCTCGGCGGCCGCGGCCGACGGCCTGGCCGCGCTCGACGCGGCCGGCGCGCAGGACGCCCGGCCCGTGGCGGGGGAGCGGGCGTACCAGGTCGTGCTCCCGGCCGACGAGGCGACGGGCGCCGCGACGGCGCTCGAGGACCAGCCGGGGGTCGCCTCGGTGTCGGTGGGCTACCGGCGCTCGGCGCACCTGGTCCCCAAGGACCCGCTGTGGAGGTACCAGGAGCCGTACATGACCGCGCTCAAGGCGCCGACCGCGTGGGACACCGCGCGCAGCGGCCCGGGCGTGAAGATCGCGGTGGTCGACACCGGCGTCGCCGTCGGCCACCCGGACCTCGCGGGCAAGGTCGTCGCGCGCCGCAACGTCGTGCACGGCGACGCGGACGTGCGCGACGCCGAGGGCCACGGCACCGCGGTGGCGAGCGTGGCGGCGGCCGCGCCGCACAACCGGGTCGGCATGGCCGGCGCCGGGTGGGGCGCGAGCATCATCGCGGTCAAGGTGGCCGACGACGCCGGCGGCATGTGGAGCGACGACGTCGCCCGCGGCATCCGGTGGGCGGCGGACCAGGGCGCGGACGTCATCAACCTGAGCCTGGGCGGCCCGACCGTCGAGCCGTACGAGCGCGAGGCCGTCGCGTACGCGCGCAGCAAGGGCGCCGTCGTCGTGGCGTCCGCGGGGAACGAGGGCACCAAGGTCCCGAACTATCCCGCGGCCCTGCCGGGCGTGATCTCCGTGGGCGCGTCGAACCACTACGGCACCGGCCGGCCGTCCTGGAGCAGCTTCGGCGCCTGGGTCGACGTCGCCGCGCCCGGCTCGAGCATCGCCGCGGCCAACACCGACGGCACCTGGGGTCCCTGGGACGGCACCTCGTTCTCCTCGCCGCTCGTGGCGGGCGAGGTCGCGCTGCTGGTCGGCGCGGCACCCGACGCCACCGAGCCGCAGCTCACCGCGGCGGTGCTCGGCGCGACGCGCGGCGGCGGCCTCGGCTTCGCCCGGGGCATCGTCGACTTCCCGGCGGCGCTGGCCTCGCTGACGCAGACGCGGGCGACCTCGCCGCGCGCCGGCGCCGTGGTCTCCGGCGCCGTCGCGGTGACGGCGAGCTCGGCGTCGCCGTACGTCCGCTTCGCCCTGCCCGGCCAGTCCGCCGTCGTCGCGCGGGTCGCGGGCGGCGTCGCCAGGGCGTCCGTCACCTCGTACGGCCTCTCGGGCGCCCAGCCGCTGCGGGTCTCCGGCTGCACGTCGCCGACGTCCTGCTCCCCGAAGCAGACCGTCACCACGGTGACGGTGCGCAACCCCGCGCCGGCCGTGACGGTGCCCGCGGAGGAGGTCCGGACCACCGCCGCTGCGGTCTCGGCGACCGCGCCGGGCGGCGCGGTGCGCTTCCTGCTCGACGGGCGGGTCGTCAGCACCGACGCCTCGGCGCCGTACCAGGCGAGCCTGCCGGTCTACAACGTCGCCGACGGCCCGCACACGGTCCAGGCGGTGCTCTGCTCGAGCGCGGCCACCGTCTGCGACACCGCCCACCCCTCGCCGGCCCGGACGATCCAGGTCCGCCGCCTGCACCCGGCGATCACCTCGCTGGCGCCGGCCGTGTTCACGCCGGACGGGGACGGGCGCGACGACGCGTCGCGGCTGATCTTCACCCTCGAGCGGGCGCAGGCCGTGCGCATCGACGTGCGCGACGCCGCCGGCACCTCCGTGCGCGAGGCGGTGTGGGCGTCGCTGCCCGCCGGGAAGCACGTCTGGTACTGGGACGGGCGCCGTACCGACGGCACCCCCGCGCGGGCCGGCAAGCACGTCCTGACCGTGTCGACGAGCGCGACCGTCGGCGGCGTCGCCCTCGAGGGGCTGGCGCGGGCCGGGGTGACGCTGCAGCGCTGAGGCCGCGCACGACCGGATGTTGACCCGGGCACCCTTCCCTCCGCGGGTGGTCAGGACGTAGCGTTCTCCGCGCTCCTCCTGCCACCCGCGGGGCGGGGGTGTGCCCGCTGCGGGTGAGCCGCAGCGCGCCCGGCCGCGGGACCTCGACGAGGAGGACCCACCGCGTGAGCGCCCTGCCCACCCGCCCCGACGCCCCGACCGAGCAGGCGCGGGGGAGCCGCGTACGCCGGCGCTCCCTCCTCACGGGCCTGCTCGCCACGCCGCTCGCGGCGGTGGCCGGTCCGGCGCAGGCCGAGGAGGCGCCCCGCGTGGCGGTCGCCCGCAGGCCCCGCCGCAAGCCCCGCGAGGTGACGCTCTACGCGGCGGACCTGCCGGACGGCGCCGGCTGGGGCTTCGGCCTCGAGCCGGGCGAGCCCACGGTGCCCGGCCCGACGCTGGAGATGGTCGAGGGCGAGACGCTGCGCGTCACCGTCGTCAACCAGGCCACGACGACGGTGAGCCTGCACGTGCACGGCGTCGACTACGACATCGACAGCGACGGCACCCCGATGAACGGCGGCACCGTCGCGCCGGGCGCCGAGCGGACGTACGTCTGGCGCTCGCACGCCCCGCACCGCCGCCGCGACCGCACCTGGGCGTCGGGCAGCGCCGGCTACTGGCACTACCACGACCACTCGGTGGGCTCGGACCACGGGACGATGGGCGTGCAGAAGGGCCTGTACGGCGCCCTCGTCGTCCGCCGCCCCGGCGACCCGCTGCCGGACCAGCAGATCGTCTGCGTCTTCGCCGACGTCATCGTCAACGGGATGCCGGCCGGGCAGGCGCCGACGTTCCACTCGCGCCTCGGCGACCGCGTCGAGTGGATCATGATCACGCACGGCGAGCTGTTCCACACCTTCCACCTGCACGGGCACCGCTGGGCCGACAACCGGACCGGGCTCGTGCAGGACGCGCGGGACGAGTCGCGGCTGCTCGACACCCGCGTCACCGGCCCGGCCGACTCGTTCGGGTTCCAGGTCATCGCGGGGGAGCGGGTCGGCCCGGGCGCGTGGATGTACCACTGCCACGTCCAGCACCACTCGGACTTCGGGATGGCCGGGCACTGGCACATCGCCGACGAGGGGCACCCGCACCACTGAGGGCGCCACACTGGGCCCCGTGAGCAGGTGGGGCCCGGAGGGGCCGCCCGACGAGGCGTACGAGCGCGTCACCGACCCGGAGCGGTTCGGCGTGCTGCACGGCGTGGCGCGGGCGCTGGTGGCCGACCTCGAGCGGCGCTTCGCCGTGCGCACCGAGCAGGTCGCGGGCGGCGTCCGCCTCGTCCCCGACGGCGGGGGCACGCCGCTCGAGGTCGAGCTCACGCCGTTCCCCGGGGTCAGGCTCCGGTACGGCCGCTCCGGCGGCGGGGCGTTCCCGCTGTGCGGTTGCGACGCCTGTGACGAGGACCCGCAGGAGGTCGCCGAGCAGCTGCGGGAGGCCGTCGAGGACGTCGTCGGCGGACGGTACGCCGAGGAGCTCGCGTGCGAGCCCGGCAAGGCGACGGTGACGACGCGGACGCCGGGGAGCACGGGCTGCTCGTCCTACGACGAGGAGGAGGCCGAGCCCTACGGCCCGCCCGGGCTCCGCTGGCAGCACGCCTGGCCCGCCTGGCCGGCCCGCGGGAGCTGAGCGGCGCGTGCGGCTACCGGGGGAGCGCGAGCTGCTGCTGCGGCTGCGCCCTGCCGACGGCGGTGCCGTCGAGGACGTGGCGGTGCTGGTGCGCGACGCGACCGACGGGGTCGTGCTGGCGGGGGTGGCCGGGGCCGCCGCCCTCGTCCTCGCGGTGCGGCGCCGGCGGTGCGAGGCCCTCCTGCTCCTGGCCGCGGCGCTCCTGCCGCTGCTGCTGAACCCGCTGCTCAAGCGGGCGTTCGCGCGTCCCCGCCCGGAGCTGTGGGCGGCGGCGGACGAGGCGTCGGCGTACGCCTTCCCGTCCGGCCACGCCGTCGGGACCGCGGCGCTGCTCGGCGGCCTGCTGCTCGTGGCTCGCCGGCCGCGGTTCGTCGTGGCCGTCGGTCTCCCGCTCGTCCTGCTCGTCGGGGTCGCCCAGCTCGTCGCCGGCGTGCACTGGCCCTCGGACGTGCTCGCGGGGTGGGTCGTCGCCGCCGCGTGGGTCGCCCTGGTGGCGGTGATGGCGCGGCGCCTGCGGTCCGACTGACCTGTCGGACCGGACCGGCAGGGTGGCGCCCGTGCTCCTCCCGCCCGCGCCGCCGGCCTCGTCGCCGGGCGTCGCGCGGATCATGCGGCGCAACCGCTGCCGGGACACGGCAGCGGAGCTCGCCGTGCGCCGCGAGCTGCACCGCCGGGGCTACCGGTTCCTCGTGGACGCCACCCCGGCCGGCACCAACCGGCGGCGCCGCGCCGACGTCGTCCTGCGCGGCCCGCGCATCGCCCTCTTCGTCGACGGCTGCTTCTGGCACTCCTGCCCCGAGCACCTGCACCTGCCGAGGGCCAACGCGGACTGGTGGCGGGCCAAGCTCGCCTCGGTCGTCGCCCGCGACCGCGACACCGACCGGCACCTGCTGGAGCACGGCTGGTGGCCGACGCGGGCGTGGGAGCACGAGGACCCGGCCGACGTGGTCGACGACGTCGCGGTCGCCGTACGGCTGCGCCGCATCCTCGCCGCGCTAGCGTGACGGCATGGGAGCGGGACCGTACGAGGCGCTGGCCGCGCTGCGCGCCGCCGCCGACGACGGCCGCCTCGACGCGCGCTGGCCGACCGGCACGGGCTGGCGGTGCTCACGGTGTTCGGCAGCACCGCGCGGGGGAGCCCCACCCGCGGGACCTCGACGTCGCTGTGGCGACCAGACCCGGCGCCGGCCGGCTCGACGTGCTCGCGCTGCTCAACGACCTCGCCGTGCTGACGGGCAGTGACGACGTCGACCTCATGGTGCTCGACGCGGCGCTGCCGGTGGCGCGGGAGCGTGCCCTGGTGGGCGCGGTGGCGCTCTACGAGGACGAGCCGGGCCGGTACGACCGCCTGCGCGCCCACGCCGTCGTCGAGCGCTTGGAGACGGCGTGGCTGCGCGAGCTCGAGCTGCGCCAGTTGCAGCGATGACGCACGTCTGCCGGCTCAGCCCTGCGGCACGGCCGGCTCGACGTCGGTGTGGACGAAGTCGTCGCCCTTGAAGAGCAGCGGTTCGTCGAGGTCCCTGGCCAGCGCGTAGGCGAAGCAGTCCCCGAAGTTCAGGTTGGCCGGATGCCCACTGCCCCGACCGAAGTCCCGGTATGCCTCACGCGCGAGGCGTGCCTGCCGCTCGGTGACGGGCTCGACGACGACACGCAGCAGCTCGACGAGGCGGTCGAGTTGTCGGGAGGCGACCGGATCGCGCCGCCGGTCGACCACGATGCTCGCCGCAAGGAGGTTCGCCGCTGACATGCGGAGCGGCCGCGCCTCGACAGCGGCGCGCAGGTAGCGGTCTGCGTCGCTCTCCTCAAGTGCGATGGCGACGACGGCCGACGAGTCGATGATCACCGGGGCAGGCCGCGCTCGTCGTAGAGCAACGCGTCGATGTCGGCCGATCCGGGGCCGTCCTCGAGGCGCTTCGCCAGGTCGCCGGTGATGGCCTTCACGGCGTCGATCGTGGCCTGCACGTCGCGCCCGCCCGGTCGGGCGTCGATGCGCTCGAGGCGCTCCCGCAGAGCCTGGGTGATCGCGCCGGTGAGGGTCTCCCCGGTGCGCGCGGCGACCTGGCGGGCGAGCGCCTCGGTCTCGGGGTTCTTGATGTTCATGCTCACGGCAGCATCCTGGGTAGAACGGTGTACACCTCGTTCTACCTGTACCCCTTCGCTCGCGGGGACGTCAACCAGCGACCACCGACGCCGTCAGGTACGTCTCCGCCGGCATCGGCCGGTCGAGCCGCCAGGTGATGGCGATGGGCCGCTCGCCGCGGTGCTCGACGTACGACGCCTGCCCGAGGCACAGGAACGGTGCCGCCCCGAACTCGTTCTCCGGGGCGTCGCGGACGAAGAGGACGACGTGCGTGCCGAGCTCGCAGTGGTTGAGGTAGCGCTGCCCCGCCGGCGAGGTGAGCGACGTCGCGTTCTGCGACTCCCAGTGGAACAGCTCGGTGCTGAGCGCGTAGTCGCGGTACATCGTCGTCGGCGAGAAGTCCTTCTCCGACTTCTGCAGGTTGATGAGCAGTGCGTCGGTCTGCGTCTCCTCGGCCCACGCGACGCCGGTGATGTTGCCGCGCGCGCTGCGCTCGAGGGACGCCCAGCCGAGCGCCGCGAGGATCTCCTCCCGGCGGTAGCGCGCGTGGCTGGCCAGCGGCACGTGCTGCAGGCCGTCGCCGAGCGAGCGGGGCGTGTG
Organism: Vallicoccus soli; assembly: GCF_003594885.1. Lineage (NCBI taxonomy): Bacteria > Bacillati > Actinomycetota > Actinomycetes > Motilibacterales > Vallicoccaceae > Vallicoccus > Vallicoccus soli. The sequence continues at coordinate 228,550 of NZ_QZEZ01000003.1, read as the reverse complement.
CCGGGCGGAGTCGAGCCCGAGGGCGACCACCTGCCGGAGCTCCTCGCAGACCGCGGGGTTGCGCCGCAGCCGGTCGAGGCCCTCCTCGTAGTGGGCGAACCCCCCGGTGTTCGGCCAGAGGGTGAAGAAGAGCATGCGCGCCAGGCGCTGCTCCCGCTCGGTGAGGTCGTGGTACGCCGGCCCGTCCGGCGCGGCGAGGCGGGCGTACGCCGCCGCCCGCTCCGGGTCGTCGACGTGCAGCAGCGACGACACGCGGCGCAGGAGGGAAGCCTCGTCGGGGCCGGGGTTGAGCGTCGGGAGCCCTGCCTCGCGCCGCAGCGAGGTCCACGACCCCTTGGCCTTGTAGACGTCGCTGAGGTCGCGCCCGGACTCGCGCAGGTACGCGGCGAGGTCGAGGTCGCCGTGCGTCCGCACGTCGGCGACGAGCTGCTTGCGGGTGAGGGCGATCTGCCGCTTGACGTTGTCGAGCACGATGCCCTGCGCGACCCGGTCGAGGACGATCTGGCTCCCCGCCGGCAGGAACGGGAAGCCGTGCTCGATCTGACGTACGAGGCCCGTGCGGCTCGCGCCGGTCAGCGCGCGGTAACGCACGTCGAAGCGGAACTCCCGCCGGTGCTGCCCGATGAAGTCGAGCACCGTGAGGACCGCTTTCCCGGGGGCCCGGCGCAGGCCGCGTCCCAGCTGCTGCAGGAAGGTCGTGGAGCTCTGGGTCGGACGCAGGAACAGGACCGTGTCCACCTGCGGCAGGTCGAGGCCCTCGTTGAAGAGGTCGGCGGCGAAGAGGCAGCCGACCTCCTGGCGCCGCAGCTGCTCCAGCGCCTGCGCGCGCTCCTCGGGACCCGTGCCACCGTGCACGGCGAGCGAGGGGATGCCGGCCTCGCTGAACACGCGGGCCATGTACTCCGCATGGGCGACGGAGACGCAGAACCCGAGCGCCCGCATCCGCCGGACGTCGGTCACCTTGTCGGTCAGCTCGCGCAGGACCTTGGCCGCGCGGGCGTCGTTGCCGGTGTAGAGCTTGTCGAGGCCCTCCACGTCGTACGCGCCGCGCTTCCACGCGACGCCGCTCAGGTCGACGTCGTCGGACACACCGAAGTAGTGGAAGGGGCAGAGCAGGTCGGCCGCGAGGGCGTCCCACAACCGCAGCTCGGCCGCCGTACGCCCGTCGAAGAAGCGGCGCACGTCGGTCCCGTCGCTGCGCTCGGGCGTGGCGGTGAGGCCGAGCAGCTCCCGCGGCTGGAGGTGGTCGAGCAGCCGGCGGTACGTCGCCGCCTCGGCGTGGTGGAACTCGTCGATGACGACGACGTCGAAGTGCTCGGCAGGTAGCCGATCGATGCCGTACGCCGACAGCGACTGCACGCTGGCGAACACGTGCCGCCACTTCTCCGGTCGCGCGCCGCCGACGTACAGCTCGCCGAACGCGCCGTCGGCGAGCACCTCGCGGTACGTCCGCAGCGACTGCTCGAGGATCTCCTTGCGGTGGGCGACGAAGAGCAGCGTCGGGTCGCCGCCGAGCTGATCGCGCAGGCGCCGGTAGTCCAGCGCCGCGACCACGGTCTTGCCGGTGCCCGTCGCCGCGACGACGAGGTTGCGGTGCCGGTCGTGGACCTGCCGCTCCGCGTCGAGAGCCTCGAGGATCTCCTCCTGGTGGGGGAGCGGGCGCACCTCGAGCCCCGCCAGGGTGCTCGTTGTCGCCGTGCCGCTGCGACCTCCGCCCCGTGCCAGCGCCTCGTCGAGGAGGTCGGCGTCCCGGTCCGGGTCGTACGCCGTGAACGCCGGGTCGGCCCAGTAGCTGTCGAAGGTCGCGGCGAACTTGCGCAGCAGCTGCGGGGTGGTGACGGCGGCGAGGCGCACGTTCCACTCGAGCCCGTCGACGAGGGCGGAGCGGGAGAGGTTGGAGCTGCCGACGTACGCGGTGTCGTAGCCCGTGCCGCGCCGGAACAGCCACGCCTTGGCGTGCAGCCGCGTCGACTGCGTCTCGTAGTTGATGCGCACCTCGGCGCCGAAGCGCCGTACGAGCTCGTCGACCGCCCGCCGCTCCGTGGCGCCGACGTACGTCGTGGTGATGACCCGCAGCGGCACGCCGCGCTCGCGCAGCTCGCTCAGCTGCTGCTCGAGCAGGCGCAGGCCGTGCCACTTGACGAACGCGCACAGCAGGTCCACCCGGTCGGCGCTGGCGAGCTCCGCGCGCAGCTCGGTCCCGAGCTGCGGCTCCCCCGTGGCGTTCGTCAGCAGCGCGGCGTCGGACAGCGGGGTCGTGGGACGGGGGAGGATCCGGTGGACGCCGGGGGCCTCCTCGTAGGTGAGCGCGATGAGCTGCTGCACGGGACCGTCGGGCAGGAGCGCGTCGGAGACCTGCAGGGCGCCGAGGACGTCGTTGACGAGCGCTCGGCGGCGGCCCTCGTCGCGCTCGTCCTCGAGCTTGCGCAGCACAGCGGCTGCGATGTGTCTACTTAATAGCGTTGGCAGATCCTCGCTGGAAGTGGCCGCGTAGCGGGCAGTCAACGAGGTTCCAGCGACAGCCGTATCGAGGTCGACCGTTCGCAGTGTCTCGTACAGTCCCCTCCTGAGTTCTCCATACACGTCTCCATCATGTCACTCGCAGCACTGGCCCCGCGGTGCGGGAAGCGACGGCACTCGACGTGCTGTACCTTGCTAGGCGTGACGGGGGACGAGCGGCCGAATAGCAGCAAGGAGGAACCCAAGCACGAGTTCGAGGGTCTCGGGCTCGCTTTCGGCTTAATCGCGGCTGGATCCATTCTCTGGGCGTTGCCAGGGCTGATGGATGCGCGTGGAGGGTGGTCGACAGCCGGTTCTGTCTCTGCTTGGCTGCTATTCACCTGCGGTGCGACGGCAGTCATGTTCGAGCTTGAGAGTACAAGTGGTCGAGCAGGTCTTTCAGACCTTGGTGTAGCAATCCTCTTGATTGGTGCTGCCGCAGGGCTGCTGGTGCTGGTACGTCAAGGGCTCGACGGCCCGCTGGCTGGCTTTGTTGCAGTGATTGCTGTATGCGTCCTAGTAGTAGGCCTCGTCGGGGGTGGCATGGGTTTGGGGAAGGTAGCTAGTCCGGCGCGCCCCCTGGCGGGTGAGACACGCTCGGTATTCAAGGGCGGGAGCACGGGTGCCAGTCGTAGTCGTACTGGGGAGCGCTTCACCCGGGCGGAGAGGTGGGCGCTGCTGCTGGCAGTAGCACAGGTACTCCTAGGTGCGTTGGCGCTCTTTGGCTGAGGCGCCGCGCGCCGGAACGTTGTCTGGCGACGAACTGCCTGTCTCCTGCGACGAGAAGTTTCAGCAGCAGAGAACTAGTTGCCGGATCGCTGGAGTACAAGATGGTGCCCATCATTCCCCGGGTTAGCAGCACCTTGTAGACGTTGCGAACCAGGCGGTCGAAGTCCTCGTCGCTCACCTTTGCGCGGTTGCGGAAGTCCGGGTCTTTGTTCGCCGCGCGGTCGCTCACGAAACGGCCGTCGCGCCAGATGAGGTCCGGACCGAGGGTGACGCCCGACCAGTCGTACTCGAAGCCCTGGGCCGTGTAGACGCACCCGACCTGGTCGAAGCCTGCGGGGTCGGTGGCCCACAGCGGTGCCGGCGGTGCCCCGCCCACGGAGCGGTCGCCCTTGAGGTTCCAGGGTCGTGCCCAACCGCCGAGCCGGACGTCCGGCACGAGGGACCCGTCGGGTCGCGGGTCACTCCAGGGCCAGCAGTAGCCGGCGGCCATGCGCGCGCCGTACCCCTTCTGCATGCGCTCCCTGAGGAACGCCTTCATCTCCTCGGGTGTCTCGGCGACCCGGACCTCGAACGACGCATCACCCTGCCACGGCACAGGGCCGCCGTCCGCGAGGCCGAGGAGCCGCAGCACCCACTGCACGTACTCCTCGCTCCCGCCGCAGCGGAACTGCGCATCCAGGTTCACGGGATGCACTGTCAGCCCGAGAGCAGCCGCGTAGCGCTCGATGTCCTCGGCCGTACCGAGCTCGCCAGGCCGTACCACCTGATGCTCGTCGAGGAGGAACACCGGGACGCGTGCCGCCGCCATCAGCTCGTCGACCTGCGGCCGGCCGGTCCTGAGCGCCGCGCGCGTGTAGCGGTCCACCGACGTCTCCCGGATGCGGTGGGCCTCGTCGAGGATGAGGACGTCGAGGCCGTTGCGCTCGGCCTCCATGAACGAGTTGAAGTACTTGAACATCCGCTGCACCCGCGGTGCACGCTGGCCCGCGACCTTGCGCAGGGTCTGGGTGAAGGACCGCGAGCCCGTGGCGTGCAGCACGGTGCGGCCGCGGCGCGCGAGCTCGCCGAGCAGCGAGAGGGCGATCACGCTCTTGCCGCTCCCTGGCCCGCCCGTCACGAGGACGACAGCCTTGCGGTCCCCGGAGCGGGCCCGCTCGACCTCGTGCAGGACCAGCGAGTACGCCAGCTTCTGCTCCGCGAGCAGGACGAACTGCTCACGGCGCTGCACCTCGTCCGCCGCGACCGCCAGGAGCTGGCGGCTGGGCGCCACGGCGCTCGAGAGCAGCAGGTCCGCGAACGGCGCCCCCGCGACGCCGGGTCCAGCCGCTCCAGCAGGAAGTCGACGAGTTCGCCCTGCCGTGCCGCGGTGAAGAGGCGCCCGTACCGGTCCTGCGGGTACGCCCACAGCCCGGAGACGGCCTGCTCGTCCGTGGCGTTGTGGAGGTACGCCAGACCTGCGACCGCGTCGGGGACGTCCTGCAGCGCGGACGTGAAGTCCACGAGGTAGTCGCAGTAGCCGCGCACCTGGGCGACGGGGTGCAGGTGCGGTCGCGCGGTCCCGGGCACGAGCACGAGCTCCGGGTCGTCCTCCCACGGCGTCGCGGCACTCCACTGCTTGAGCTCGACCACGACGTACGAAGGCTCTCCCGTCCGCGGATGCGCGCCCGCCAGCACGACGTCGGCCCGCTTCGACGTCAGGGGCAGGTGGTGCTCGACGAGCACCTCGACCCGGTCGAGGCCGGCGCGCAAGAGGTCCTGCGCCAGCACCGGCAGGCTGCGGTCCCACGAGGTGATCTCGGCGGGGGAGGGGCTGCGGCCGGTCCGGTGACGCATCTGCTCGGCGATGCGCAGTCCCAGGCTCCCCTCGAGCGCCAGGGCGGCAAGCCCCGCCGCGGAGTGACGGAGCAGCGTCACGGACAGTCCCCCAGGCAGCACGAGTCGTCTCGCGCGGGTGGGGGCGTGTCCGGAGCTGCGAGCAGCGTGTGGAAGCCCGTCGGGCCGCAGTGGGCAGCACCATAACCGCCGGTACGTCCGCTGGGGGCGTGACATCCTCGGCGGCGTGTCCGAGCCCGAGACCGACCTGATGGACCTCCGCGACCGCATGCGCAGGTTCACCGACGAGCGCGACTGGACGCGGTTCCACGACCCGAAGTCCCTCCTCCTCGCGCTCGTAGGGGAGGTGGGCGAGGTGGCAGAGCTGTTCCAGTGGCTCGACGCCGACGCAGCGGCCGAGGTGGCACGTCGGGACCCGCTGGCGACCCGCGTCGCCGAGGAGCTCGCCGACGTCCTGCTCTACCTCGTACGGCTCGCCGACGTCTGCGGGGTCGACCTCGCGGCTGCCGCCCGGAACAAGCTCACAGCGGCCGGAGACCGGTACGTCGCCGGTGACGTCCGGGGTGTGGCGCCCCGACGGGACCGCGCCTCGGCCACGACGAGCGAGCGGGGATCTGCGGCGGCCCTGGACGCTCACCGCCTGTCTGGGGACGTCAAGGACCGGCGCGAGGTCGACCAAGCACGGACCAACCTCCAGGAGTAGCCGTCCTCAGGAGCACCTCCTGCCGGTCGATGGGGAGCCGGCGGGAGGGGGACCCATGACGGCAGGGCAGGGGGCCGAGCAGCAGGCCCAGCGGGCAGCGGCACGGGCGGAGCGGCTGGAGCGCGAGCTCGAGCGCGCCCGCAGGAGCCAGGTGACCTGGGGGGCCGGCGCAGACGGGGAGCGCCTCGTCGGCGAGCGCCTCGACCGGCTCCGCGGGCACGGCTGGCTGGCGCTGCACGACGTCCGGTGGCCCGGCCGGCCGAAGGCCAACCTGGACCACGTCGTCGTGGGCCCGGGCGGGGTGGTCGTGGTGGACGCGAAGAACTGGACCGGCACGGCCGACGTGCGCGACGGCGTCCTGCGGCACAACGGCCGCAAGCGGCTGAAGCACACCGAGTCCGTGCTCACGCAGTCCGCCGCGGTCGCGGCTGTCCTGCCGCCCGGAGTCCGCCGGCACGTCAAGGGCTGCCTGTGCCTGGTCGGGCACGGCGACCTGCAGGAGCGGACCGCCGACGGGGCCGTCGTCCTCGGCCTCGAGCGGCTCGAGCGTGCCCTGCTGGCGCTCCCGCAGGTCCTGGCCCCCGACGCCGTCGAGCGGCTGGGCCGCGACCTGCCGGGCCTCCTCGAGCAGGGGGTACCCGCTGGCGCCCTGACCGAGCCGACGCCGCCGCCCGCGCTCGTCACCCCCGAGGCACCGGGGCGTCCGCGGCTCGGGCTGCGCCTGCTGGTCGCCTCGGGCCTCGGCTTCGGTGCGGTCCTGGCGCTGAACGAGGTGCTCCGGCTCGCGTGAGGCGTGGCGCGCCCCTGGACGCAGCTGCCGACGCCCGCCTCGCCATAGCGCCGGGCCTGCGCTACCGCGTCAAGGTGCTGGCGTGATCGCACCCCGACCCAGTTGACCCCGTGACGCGGCCCGCGACATCTGCTCCACTGGGCGGGTGCCGCCGCGCGAGGCCCACCTGGTGGGCAGCCTGCCCGGCCCGACGCCCGCCGCCGCGACGACGACGGCGCTGGACGTGCTCGGGCCGTACCTGCGCACGCTCCCCGACGGCGAGACGGGGGAGCGGCGCAACTGGATCATCTCGATCATCGAGGGCCTGCGCGAGCACCCCGACCTCGAGCTGGCGCAGCAGGGCGACTGGTCGGACTACGACCGCACGCCGCGGCTGCGGGTGCGCCGGGGCCGCCGGCTGTACGGCGCCGCCCTCGACCTCGGCCACGTCGCCGCGGTGCGCGAGAGCCACCCGCAGTTCCTCGAGGTCCGGGGGAGCAGGACGGACCTGCGGTTCCAGCAGGGCGTGCCGGGCGACCTCGACGTGGCGGCGTTCGCCCTGGGCCGCACGGGCGCGGTGAGGAGCCGGCGCGCCTTCACCGAGGCCACGCTCGCCGAGGTGCGCGACGTCGCCGCCCTCACCGGCCCGGGAACGCTCTTCCAGGTCGAGGTCCCCCTCGAGCTCGTCATGCTCGCGAAGGCGCCGCCCCCGGTGCGCCCGGCCCTCGCGCGGCTCCTGGCCCGCGGCGTCACGAGGCTCGCGGCCGCCACCGCAGAGGGGACGCGGTTCGCCGTCCACCTCTGCCTCGGCGACATGAACCACCGCGCCTACGCGACCATGACCGACGTCGGCCCGCTCGTCCTGCTCGCTGGCGCGATCATCGGCGGCTGGCCCGAGGGGCGCCCGCTCGAGCTCGTCCACGCGCCGTTCGCCGCGGCCGAGCGCCCGCCGACCACGGACCCCGCGTTCTACGCGCCGCTCGCCGGGTTGCGGCTCCCGCTGGACGTGCGCTTCGCGGCCGGCGTCGCGCACGAGGAGCAGGCGCCGGGCGACCAGCGCGCGGTGCGCGACCTCGTCGAGGAGCACCTGCAGCGCCGTGTCGTCGTCGCGTCGGCGTGCGGCCTCGGGCGGCGCACGCAGGACGCGGGCCGCGCCGTCCTCGAGCGCACCGCCGAGCTCTGCGAGGCCTGACGGCGACGGCCCCGCGCGGCGGCGGGGCGCGGCAGAGTGGGCCCATGGCGACCTCGTACTTCACCGCCTCCAGCGTCGACGGCTTCATCGCCGACCCCGAGGCGACCCTGTCCTGGCTGCTGTCCCGCGACATCGACCCGGACGGGCCGATGGCGTACCAGCGCTTCATGGACCGCGTCGGGGCGGTGGTCATGGGAGCGACGACGTACCGCTGGGTCCTGGACCACGAGCCGGGGGCGTGGCCGTACGGGGTCCCGACCTGGGTCTTCGCGCACGGCGACGTCCCGCGCGTCGACGGCGCCGACCTGCGCGTCGTGCAGGGCGACGTCTCCGCCCACCACGCCGCCATGGCCGAGGCGGCCGGCGACCGCGACGTGTGGGTCGTCGGCGGGGGCGACCTCGCCGGGCAGTTCGCTGACGCCGGCCTGCTCGACGAGCTGTGGGTCCAGTACGCCCCCGTCGCGCTCGGCGCGGGGGCCCCGCTCCTGCCGCGCCGCGTCGAGCTGCGCCTCGAGGAGGTCGCCCGCAACCGCGACTTCGCCTGCGCCCGCTACACCGTGGTCCGCCCGACCGGGGCCCCGGCGTGAGCCTCACCCTCGGCACCGGCCCGCTGGCCCCGACCCGCGCCGGCGTCTTCGACCGCGGCACCGTCCTGTCCGGCCACCCGCTCTACCTCGAGGACGTGCCGCAGCGCGTCCGCGGCTACCTCGACGGCGAGTGCGTCGTCGACAGCCGCCGGGTCCGCATGCTCCACGAGGTCGCTGCGCTGCCGGTCTGGTGGTTCCCCGCCGAGGACGTGCGCGCCGGCGTCCTCGCCCCCAGCGGCCGCACCCGCGACGACGACCCCAAGGGCGCGCTGCGCCTGCTCGACGCCCGGCGGGGCGGGCGCGTCGTCGAGGACGCGGCGTACGACGTCCCGGAGCCGGCCGCGCTGCCCGCGCTCGCCGGGCTGGTCCAGGTCCGCTTCGGCGCCCTCGACCGCTGGCTCGAGGAGGACGACGAGGTCGTCGGGCACCCGCGCGACCCGTACCACCGGGTGGACACCCGCCGCAGCGGCGAGCACGTCGTCGTGCGCGTCGGCGGCGAGGTCGTCGCGGACTCGACGCGGCCGGTGAAGCTGTTCGAGACCGGACTGCCGCCGCGGTGGTACCTGCCCCGCGAGGACGTGCGCGCCGAGCACCTGCGCCTGTCGCCGACCACGACGGTCTGCCCCTACAAGGGCGTCGCGACCTACGCGACGCTCACCGCCGGCGGCACGGTCGTCGAGGACGGCGCGTGGTCGTACGAGGAGCCGTTCGCCGAGTCCGAGCAGGTGCGGGGGCTGCTCTCGTTCCTCGGCGGGGGCGTCGAGGTGAGCGTCGACGGGGAGCCCGCGCCCGGCACGTCCTGATCCGCCGGGAGCGTCCTGGCAGAGCCCCACCAGCGCGGTGAGGATCTTCCGTGGCCAGCGCCGGAGACGGTGTATCAGTCACGGGCGCACGCTCTCAGGGTGAGCGTGACGACGACCCGCCGGACGATCCCGGCCCTGACGGCCAGCCTGCTGGCCCTCCTGCTGGCAGCGGTCCTGCTGCCCCTCTCGGCCGCCGCCCCCGCCGGCGCGGCCGCCTGCAACACCGCGACCGGGCCGTACCAGCGCCAGGTCGAGGCCCACCTCAAGCTCCCGGTGGACGGGCGCAGCAGCCTGTCCGACTGCCGCGCGATCCAGCGCTGGCAGGGGGTGTTCGGGATCAGCCCGACGGGCTACGCCGGCCCGCAGACCTACGCGGCGGTCAAGCGCCTGCAGCTCTGGGCCACCCGCACCGCGCAGTGCGGCGGGCACGCCGCGCAGGGCAGGGCCGTGTGCGTCGACCTCACCTCGCAGGCCATGTGGCTCGTCGAGGGCGGCAAGCGCACCTGGGGGCCCTACCTCATCCGCTCGGGCCGCGACGGCTACGAGACCCGTACGACCGCCGGGCGCGGCCCCGAGTGCCGTACCGCGTCGAGCCGTGGGCCGCGCAACTACTGCCGCGTCTACTGGAAGGACATCGACCACGTGTCCGGCCAGTACGGCTCGCCCATGCCGTACTCCATGTTCTGGGACCAGGGCCAGGCGTTCCACATCTCGGACCGCTACCTGTTCGAGGAGCCCGGCTCGCACGGCTGCGTCCACGTCCCGGCCCGGGCGATCAAGGTCCTGTGGGAGAAGGTGCCCGTGGGGACCATGGTGTTCGTGTACGGCCGCAAGCCGGGCACCTGACACCAGAAGGTTGCGAACTGGCCACGAGGCCCCGTGATCACGGGCTGTGCCCCTTCCCTCTCGGGGCGGAGTGGGGCAGGGTGCGCTCGACGCCGACCGCTCGGTCGGCGGAGTGCATCGAGGGGGCCCAGGAGTGCCAGGACAAGCAGGACGTGTGATCACCGCGGTGCTCGCGGTGGGAGCGACGGTGGTCGCGGGCGCGGCGGGGGCCGTGCCCGCGACCGCCGCCCCGGCCGCCGCGCCGGAGTCGCTGACCCGCGCGGTGGACCTCCCGCCGGCGGCGGGCAGCACCGCGGCCAAGGAGGGGGCTCAGGCCGAGGGCGCGCTCGGCGCGCAGGACCGCGAGCTCCTCGCGGCCGCGCAGCGCAAGGGCGACGCCACGGTCCGCGTGATGCTCGTGACCGACCCGGAGCGCACCGGCGAGGTCGTCGAGGGCCTCGAGGCCCTCGGCGCCACCGTCGGCTCGCGCTACGACGAGGTCGGGTACGTCCGCGCGACGGTCCCGACCGGCGCGGTGGAGCGCGCGGCGCAGCTGCGCGACGTCGTCGCCGTCGACCTCGACCAGCTGCTGCGCGTGCCGCAGCCGGCGGTCGAGCGCGCGGGCGCGGCGGCCGCGGCGGCGGTCGCGGGCCCCGGCCCGCAGACGCCGGACGCGAACCCGTACATGCCGACCCGCGAGACCAAGGCCGTCACGTTCAAGCAGCAGCACCCCGGGTGGGACGGCCGCGGCGTGACCATCGGCATCCTCGACTCCGGTGTCGACCTCGACCACCCGTCGCTGCAGACGACGTCGACCGGCGAGCGCAAGATCACCGACTGGGTCACCGCGACCGACCCGCTGGTCGAGGGCGACGCCTCCTGGCGCCCGATGCTCACGCAGGTCAGCGGCCCGACGTTCACCTACCAGAGCGCCACGTGGACCGCGCCCGCGGGCACGTACCTCGTCAACCGGTTCGCGGAGGGCGCGACCGCCGGCAGCGAGCTCGGCGGCGACGTCAACCGCGACGGCGACACGAACGACTTCTTCGGCGTCCTCTACCGCCCGAGCGACCACGCCATCTGGGTCGACGTGGACCAGGACAACGACTTCACCGACGAGACGCTCATGCGCCCGTACGGGGAGCAGTACCAGGTCGGGCACTTCGGCACGGACCAGCCGGAGACCGGCGTCCGCGAGCAGGTCCCCTTCGTCGTGGAGTACCGCGAGGACGTCGACCTGGGCCCGGCCGGCCTCACCGGGCAGAGCGCCGACTTCGTCAACATCGGCATCGTGTCGAGCAACCACGGCTCGCACGTCGCCGGCATCACCGCGGCCAACGCCATGTTCGGCGGCGCGATGGACGGCGCTGCCCCCGGCGCGAAGCTCGTCTCCTCGCGCGCCTGCCTCCTCAGCGGCGGCTGCACCGCGGTCGCGCTGACGGAGGGCATGCTCGACCTCGCGGCCAACCGCGGCGTCGACGTCATCAACATGTCGATCGGCGGCCTGCCGGCGCTCAACGACGGCGACAACGCCCGCGCCGAGCTCTACGACCGCATCATCGACCAGTACGGCGTGCAGATCGTCCTGTCCGGCGGCAACTCCGGCCCCGGCCTGAACACCGTCGGCGACCCGGCCGTCTCCTCCGACGCCCTCGCCGTGGCCGCGTCGATCTCCCGCCAGACGTGGAAGGCGAACTACGGCTCCGAGGTCCGCGCGGAGCAGGCGCTGTTCAACTTCTCCTCCCGCGGCCCGAGCGAGGCCGGCGACGTCAAGCCCGACGTCGCGGCGCCCGGCTCGGCCATCTCCACCGTCCCGCTGTGGCAGGCCGGCGGCCCGGTCGCCGAGGCCGGCTACCCGCTGCCGGCGGGCTACGCGATGCTCAACGGCACCTCGATGGCGGCCCCGCAGACCGCCGGCGCCGTCGCGCTGCTGCTCTCCGGGTCGTACGCCAAGGGCCTGCCCGTCACCCCCGCCCAGCTGCGCCAGGCGCTCACCAGCACCGCCCGGCTCATCCCCGGCGTCGGCGTGGACGCGCAGGGCAGCGGCCTCATCGACACGAACGCCGCCTGGCGGATGCTCACCCAGACCGTCGAGGTCCAGGGGTACGAGGTCTCGGCGCCGGTCTGCACCGCGCTGTCCGAGAACCTGCGCGAGCCCGGCGTCGGCGTGGGCGTCTACGACCGCTGCTCCTCCGGGGACGGTGGCGCCGCCCCCGGCGCGACGAAGACGTACACCGTCGAGGTCACCCGCACCTCCGGCCCCGCCGGCAAGCGCGTGCACGACGTCAGCCTCGTCGGGTCGAACGGCGACTTCTCCACCTCGGTGAAGAAGGTGCGCGTGGCCCGCGGCGAGACCGTCGCCGTCGACGTCACCGTACGGGCCCGTGAGGGCGCGCAGAGCGCCCTGCTCCAGCTCGACGACCCGGCCACCACGGGCGCCGACGCGCGGATCATGGTCAGCGTCATCGCGACGGCGCCGCTCACCGGCCCCGGCTACAGCGCCTCGGCGTCCGGCGCGGTCGACCGCAACGGCACCCGCAGCATCTTCGTCGACGTCCCCGAGGGCGCCGACGTGCTCCAGGTCGACCTCGGCGGGGTCGCGACCGGCAGCCAGACCCGCTTCATCGCCTTCAGCCCGTACGGCGTCCCGGTCGAGTCCACCTCGAGCCTGGCCTGCTACACGCGCTTCAGCGACCCGGCGGCCTGCAACCCGGTGACCCGCGCCTACCAGGACCCGATCCCCGGCATCTGGGAGATCGAGGTCGAGTCGCGGCGCACGAGCCCGTTCCTCGAGAACCCCTACCGGGTCACCGCGACGGTCGAGGCCGTCACGGTCGAGCCGGAGGAGCAGACCGTCGAGGCCGGAGCGGTCGGCACGCCCGTCCCGCTCGCGTGGACCGTGACGAACGACCTCGGCCCGGTCACGGTGACCGGCCAGGGCGGCCCGCTCGGCAGCACCCGCGAGGAGCGCCCGAGCATCGCCGACGGCGCCTCGCAGGCGTACGAGGTGGTGGTCCCCGCCGGTGCCACGCAGATGCGGGCGGTCATCGGCAACCCCTCGGACCTCGGCGCGGACCTGGACCTCACGGTCTTCCGCGACGGCGTGCAGGTCGCCCAGCAGGCCGACGGCGACTCCGAGGAGGCCGTGACGGTGAACAACCCGCCGGCCGGCACCTACCGGGTCGTCGTGGACGGCTACTCGGTCCCGGCGGGCACCACCGAGTACGACTACCTCGACGTCTTCACCTCGCCGGCCCTCGGCACCCTCGCGGTGTCCGGCGGCGCGGTCGAGCTGGCGTCGGGCGAGAGCGCCGAGTTCACCGGCACCCTCACCCCGCAGGCCGAGCCGACCGAGGGCCGCGTGCTCTCGGGCGAGGCCCGGTTCCGGAACGAGTCCGGCGCCGTCCTCGGCACCGGCCGCGTGGTGGTCGGCGGCTGAGCGAGCCACCGGGGCTGCACCCGCAGCACCAGCGAGGGCCCCGCGGCGCGCGCCGCGGGGCCCTCGTGCGTCCGCCGCCGGGGCGGGTGGTCAGGGGAGCAGCTCGAGCTCGGTGACCTGGAACGGCGTGCCCTGCTGGCAGGTCGAGAGCAGGTCGGTCTCGACGGTGCCGACGGCCCGGACCCGGGCGCCGGGGGAGACGTCGCGGGCGGGCCCGCCGAGCAGCAGGTACGCCTCGCCGCCGCCCTCCGGCGCCAGGAGCAGGCAGCCCGGCTCGACGCCGGCCTCGACGGTGCCGGTGACCGTCGTGCCCCTCCCCGCCGCCGGCGGGACCGTGAGGTCCTCCGTCTCCGACCCGCCGGGCGTGGCGGTCGGGCCGGGGGTGGCCGGCGGCGTGCCGGGGGCCGGGGTCGCGGCGGCCGTGCCCTCCGGGGCCGCCGGGGCCCCGGAGCCGCCCGACCCGCCGTCGTCGCCGCCGCAGGCGGTGAGGAGCAGCAGCAGCGCCGCTGCCGCGGCCAGGGTGCGTCCGTGGTGGCTCATGGGGAGTGGGACGCGCGCCCGGTGCGGGTGGTTCCGCCCGGCTCGTACGCACGAGGGGCGGCCCGGTCGTCGACCGGACCGCCCCCGGGGCGTGCTGCGCTGCTACTGCGCCTGGCGCGCCGCCTCCAGCGCGTCGAGGCGCAGGGTGCCGGCCGAGCGCTCCGCCGGGGCCCGGCGCGCCTCGGCGCGCCCGGTCGGCGGCAGCGGGGCGCGGCGGGTGTGCCAGTCGGTCACGGCCTGGTAGGCCGCCACGACCTCCAGCAGGCGGTCCTCGGCGTACGGCTGGCCGCCGAGGATCGTCCCGACCGGCAGCGCCGGCGTGCTGCCCGCCGCGGCGGTGAAGCCGATGGGGAAGGCGATCTCGGGCAGCCCGAGGATGTCGAAGGGCACGGGCCCGGTCTGCACGACCACGTCGCAGGCCTCGAAGACCTGGTCCATGGTGCGCTCGAAGAGCACCGTCTTCGCGCGCTGGCCCTTGAGGTACTCGTCGCCGGAGAGCACGAGCCCGCCGAGCCACGCCAGCACCGAGACGCCGAAGAGGCGCAGGTCCTCCTTGAGCCACGGCAGGAACGGCTCCGCGCGCTCCGGCAGGCGCACGTTGTTGAACGCCGAGCCGGTGAGCAGCTCCCACTCGTCCGGGAACGGCACCTCGACGACGGTCGCCCCGGGGATCGAGGCCAGCTGCGCGAGGTACGCCTGCCGGGCCGCGAGGACCTCGCCCTCGACGGCGAGGAAGTCCGGCTGGACGCCGATGCGGGTCCGCCGGCGCAGCGCCGTCGTCCCGCCGCGGCGCACGGGGGTCGCCGCGCGCACCAGGTCCGGCAGCGCGGGCAGTCCCAGCGTGCGGAAGTCCGACGGGTCGGGGCCGGCCATCGCCGTCAGCATGATCGCCGCGTCCATGGCGTCGCGGGCGATCGGGCCCGGGTGGTCGCGGGTGTAGGTGAGCGGGATGATCCCGTGCAGCGACACCCGGCCCATGGTCGGCTTGAGCCCGGTGAGGCCCTGCGCCTCGGCCGGGCCGGTGATCGACCCGCCCGTCTGGGTGCCGATGCTGGACAGCGCCATCCCGACCGCCGTCGCCGTGGCCGAGCCGCTCGACGAGCCCGCCGGGCTGATGTCCGGGTTCGCGGGGGCCCAGGCGTTGAGCGTGGTCACCACGCCGGCCGGGGTCGTCGCGCGCGAGGTGGCCAGCGGGCCCATCTGGGTCTTGCCGACCACGACGCCGCCGGCGCCCTCGAGCCGGGCGACGGCCGTGGCGTCGTACGGGGGCACGAAGTCGGCGAAGATGAACGAGTTCGCCGTGGTGAGGACGCCCTCGGTGAAGTAGTTGTCCTTGATCGCCAGCGGGATGCCGTGCAGCGGGCTCTTCGGCCGGCGGCGGTCGAGCTGCTTCGCCCGCGCCAGCGCCTCGTCGGCGAGCACCGTGTTGAAGGCGCGGTAGGTGCCGTCGTGGGCGGCGATGCGCTCGATGCACGCGCGCACCAGGGCCTGCGACGTCAGCCGTCCCCCGCGGATCGCCGTCGCGGCCTGGCCGACGGTGAGCGAGGCCGGGTCGGCGAGCTCCGCCGCGGACGCCGCCACGTCGGGGGCGCTGCTCGCCGGCGCGGGCGCCGCCTGCGCCACCCCCGGCAGGACGGTGGCTCCGGTGGCGCCGGCCGCGGACAGCGCCGCGAGGCGGGCGAGGAACAGGCGGCGGCTGCTGCCGGCGTCGAGCCCCTCGGGCGTGCGGTCGTCGGTCGCGGTCACGCGAGCCCACCCTTCGTCCAGGCCTGGTAGATCGACGGGTAGAGCGCCGGCGGCGCCACCTGCTGGTCGAGCGCGGGGCTCGCGGCCGGCAGGTCCCAGTCGCTGATCACGGTCGACGTGCCGCGGAGCACGGACCGGAGGTAGGCCAGCGCCGACTCGCGCGAGGGCGACCCGGTGACGGGGTCGCCCGCGCCCGCGGGCAGCTGGTCCAGGTCGACGCCGACGAGCGCCAGGCGCGCGCGGATGAGGGTGTCGAGCTCGGCGTCGGTGGGCGGGGTCGGGTCTGCCACGGCGTCCTCTCGCGGGGCGCGGCGCGGCGCACCCGGCGGGTGCTGTCGGGCCGGCGCGCGCCCCGGGGAGATGCTGGCCGAGGGGTGTGACAGTCCTGTTGCGCCCGGATGTCCGGACCGGCCCGGTTCAGCCCCCGACCGCGGCGCGCAGGGCCCGCCCGTACGCGCCCATCGCGGCGAGCACCGCGTCGCGCGCGGGGACGCCGGGCGACCACCGCGCCGCGACGGCGTACGCGAGCCCGCCGGCCGGCCCGGCGAGGTGACCCGCGTCGACCCGTACGCCCTCGTCGGTGCCGGTCTTGTGCCGCAGCAGCAGGCCGCGGTCCGCCCCCGCGTGCGCGAGCGGGTCGAGCCCCAGCGCCGACGCGACCATGGAGAGGTCGCTGCCGGTGCCCAGCCACCGCAGGACCGCCGCCGACGCGGCAGGGGACACCACCGTGCCGCGGGCGAGGCCGTGCAGCAGCAGGCAGAGCTCGCGCGCGGTGCCGAGCGCGAGCACGGGCGGGTCGCCGGGCCCGCGCGCGTCGCGGACCCGGTCGAGCAGCCGGGTGTCGCGCAGGCCCAGCCGCGCGGCCAGCGCGTCGAGGGCGGGCAGGCCCACGGCGCGCAGCAGCACGTTCGTCGCGAGGTTGTCGCTCACCGCCCCGACGAGGACCGCGAGGTCCTCGACCGGCAGCGCCGCGACGCGCAGGTGCTGCCAGAGCCCGGAGTCCGCCACCGCGTCCGCGGCGGACCGCTCGAGGAGCGCGGTGGGGGGGAGGTCCCCCGCGTCGAGGCGCCGCGCCACCTCGACGAGCAGGAGCAGCTTCGCCGCGCTGGCCACGGGCCCGACGGCGTCGGCCCCGCGGGTCGCGAGCACCGCACCGTCGTCGGCGAGCACGTGGACGGACCACGCGACGCCCGGCACCGGGGCGGGCTGCGGGGGCAGCGGGGGCGGCGGGGGCGGCGGGGGCGGCACGGCCGCACCCTAGGCCCGCCGGGACGCCGGCGGCCGCCGCGCCGGCCGTGCCGGGAGCGCCCCGCGGCGGCCCGACCCCCGTCCGGGCCGCCGCGGGCCGCCGTCAGCGGGACACGACCCGCAGGGTCTGCCCGGCGCGCAGGACCACCTCGTCGTCGAGCGTGACGAGCAGCCGCCGCCCGGTGAGGACCGCGCTGCGCGGGCGCAGCCGCCTCGCCCGGCCGTCCTGGTCGACGAGGTCGACGTCGACGACGAGCCTGCCGCGACCCGGCCGGTCCTCCAGCTCGGTCGCGAGGGTCCGCAGCCGCAGCCGGCCGTGGCGCAGCTCGACCTCGCTGACCTGCCGGGCGCCCGTGCGGCGCTGCGCGTAGCGGCCCCAGCCCTCCGCCGTCGTGAACGCCGCCGCGGCGTCGTGCGGGCGGAGCCGGGGCGCGAAGCCCAGGTGGCCGCGCGGCCCGTGGTGCTCGTAGCCCAGCGCCGACAGGTGCACGGCGTGGCTCATCATCGCCCGCGCGTAGTGGTCGGAGCACTCGACCTCGTTGTAGGGGTTGCGCTCCTGCGCCGAGTGCCGGTCGTGCACCGCCCGCTCCACCGCCAGCGCCTCGTCGACCATGCCCTCGGCCATGAGGTGCGCGGCGAACTGGTGCTCCAGCCCCGTCCACACCTCGTTGAAGTAGCCGACGGCGAAGGGCTCGCCACCGCCCGGGGCGAGCTCCGCGCCCCCGTACGGCCACGTGCACAGCAGCGTCCCCGCCTCGCCCTGCTCGCTGAAGACCCGCCCGCCGGGGATCCCCGACACCTCCGCGTAGCCCGAGGCGTCGGGGAGGAAGTTGTAGCGGTACAAGCTGGCAAGCGCTGTCCGCGTCTTGGCCGCGTCGAAGACCCGTGGCAGCCCGAGCTGCCAGGCGTAGCTCTGGCCGAAGAGCTGGTCCAGGTGGCAGCCGCGGTTCGCGTTGATCGCGTCGGCGTGCTCGGGGTCGAGGTGCTGCTCGTAGTAGCCGTAGCGCGCGTTCCACAGCGCCGCGTCGAGGTGGCGGGAGCCGCGGTCGGCGAGGTCGCGGCACCGGGTCGCGAAGGCCCGGTCCCCGACGTCGTCGGCCATCTCCGCCGCCGCCCGCAGCGCGGCGACGTAGAGGCCGCTGATCCAGGGGATCTCGCCGTACCAGGTGGCGTCGAGGGTGTTGTACTGCTCGCGCTCCAGGATCCCGTCCGGCTCGCCGTCGTGCGCGACGAGGTGCTCGGTGGCCTTGCGCACCCGGGGCCAGACCCGCCGCAGGAACGCGTCGTCGGGCGCCATCTGGTGCTCGCGGTAGGTCCTCAGCACGTTGCCGCACTGGCCGTCGTGGGCGACGTGCCGGGCGAACTCGCCGCGGTAGTCGATCGCGCCCGTGTCCTCGTGGAACGCGATGCCGAGGTCGACGCGCTCACGGGTGTCGCGCTCCAGCCCGGGGAAGAGCCGCGCCACGGACTGCGCGTAGTTCCACACGTGGGTGCACGTGCCCTCGCAGCAGTAGATGCCCTCCCAGGCGTAGAAGCGCCCGTCCTGGAACCGGTAGCAGGTACCCGTCGCGAGGGTGGAGGCGTTGATGAGCGTGCGCTCGAGGAACCAGTGCGGGAACGTGGAGTCGTCGTACCAGGTCCGCGAGAAGAGGTGCGTCGCGGCCGACAGCCGCCCGCCCTCGGTCGCGAGGTGCCGGGCCACCGCCGCCGCGTCCTCGTACGCCTCGCCGTAGTGCCTGCGCAGCCCTGCCGCACCCTCCAGCGCGGAGAACATCGAGCGGGCCACGACCGGGAAGTGCCACGCCAGCGCGAAGCGCACCGTCGCCGACGCGCCGGGTGCCAGGTCCAGCGGTACGACGACCGCCCCGGCCGGTCGCGCCCGCGCACCCCGCGCCTCGGTCGGTCCGGCCGCCCCGTCGAACCAGCCGGCGGGGTCGTCCCACTCGGCCAGCGAGGCGGTGCAGCGGGCGGCCGGGTGCAGCGCCGCGAGGGCGAACGACCCGACGTCCGGCAGCTCCTCCAACGGGCGCGGGTCGACCGGCTCGTCGGTGAACCAGATGCGGTCCACGTTGACGTGCCCCCAGCCCCCCGTCGCCTCGTCGACGACCTCGAGGCGGGCCGTCGCACCCTCGTGCGCACCGACGTCCAGCCCGGTGGCGAGCAGGGTCTCGGCGTCGCGGCCCCGAGCCGTCGCCACCACCGCGCCGTCGACCACGACGTCCACCCGGGTGCCCGCGCCGGCCCCGCCACCGATGCGCACGGCCACGTAGCGCCGCTCCACGACGAAGTCGGGGCTGGTGAGCCGGCCGGTCTCGGCGTCGGCGGCGGCCGCGTCACCGCCGGCCCGCCAGTGGTGCGAGGTCACGAACCGGCCGCTGACCCCGAGCGGGCCGCTGCGCCGGAAGTAGTCCGGGGTCTCCGCCTCGGTGACCGGCCCGGCGCCGAACGCGGTGCCGCTCACGGTCCAGGCGCCGAAGCCGGCGCCGTCCCACTCCTCGAAGACGACGTCCGGCCGGGCCGGCGGTCGGTCGGTCAGGACGATCCGGTCGACGTTGACGTGCGCCCAGTCGCCCTCGGCGTCGTCGACGACCCGGACGACGGCGGTGCGGCCCTCGTACGCCGACAGGTCGAGCCGCTGCAGGCGCATGACCTCGCTCGCCGCGCCGGTGGCGCTCGCGACGACCTCGCCGTCCACGAGCACCTCGACGCAGGTGCGCCCCGGGTGGGGGCCGCCGCCGACCCGGACGAGGAGCGCGCTGCGCTCGACGGCGAAGGGCGGGCTGGTGAGGCGCCCCCGGTGCGCGTCGGCCTCCGGGATGCCGCCTCCCGCGCGGAAGTGGTGCGAGGTGACGAAGCGGCTGCCGGTGACGCCCAGCGAGCCCTCGCGGGTCATGTAGCCCGGGACCTGGTCGAGGCGCACCGGCCCGTCCCCGAACGCGGTGCCCTCGACCGTCCAGCCGCCCCAGCCCTCGCGCTCCCAGTCCTCCACGACGATGTCCGGTCGACCCGACGGCGTGTCCTCGGCGGCCCGGTGGACGACGGCCCGGCCGACCGGCAGGTCCTGCGGCTCCGAGCGCAGCAGCAGGGGCTGGCGGGTCCTGCTCTGCAGCCCGACCGGGTTCTCGGCCAGGCCCGCCAGCTCCACCCGCAGGCGCCGGCCCGAGGTGTTGCGCACGGTGTACTCGAGGACGGTCGCCGGCAGCGACGAGTCCTCGACCTCGGTCGGGACGAACGGCGAGAACGCGTCGAGCCGCACCTCCAGCGGCGCGTCGGCGTCGCGGAAGGTCGTCGTGCCGACCGGGTAGCGGGCCCGGAAGCGGACGTCGCGGAAGCCCTCGTCGTCGAGCGTGCGGGTGGTGGTGCCCGCGCCGTGCCCCCACCGGACGGCGAACCCGGTGCGGAAGGGCGAGGACACGGTGAGCGGCTGCGCGTAGTGGACGCCCTGCCAGTCCGCGCCGCCGTACGGGGAGCCGGCGGGGTTGAAGACGTCCCACAGCCAGAGCCGCCCGTCGCCGGAGAGGTAGACCTGCCCCGCGCAGGCGCCGCCCACCGGCATCCCGATCCGGCGCAGCGCCGCGCCGGCGTACTCGGTGGGGCGCCCCCGCTCCGCGAGGCCGTCGAGCGCCGCGCGGTCGAGCCCCTTGTCCGGCGGCACCGCGACGGCCCCGTCGGGGGGGAGGCCGAGGGCGGCGACCGCCCCCGCGGCGACCCCGAGGAAGCCGCGCCGGCTGAGCCCGACGACCTCGGGCCCGGGCGCGCAGGCCCCGCCGCCGCAGCACCCCGTACCGGCGGGGCTCGTCGTCCCCGCCACGGTCCCGGTGTCCACCGTCAGCCCCGCGTGAACTCGTCGAGCTCCACGTCGAGCATGCGCGCGACGGCGCGCAGCTCGGCGGTGACGTCCCCGGGCACCGCGTGGATGTGGTTGGCGCCGAAGCGCGACAGGAAGTCACCGCCCTCGGCGTCGAGCCGGGCGAAGGCGTGCGGCCACTCGTAGGTGGACATCCGCATGAGGCGCTCGTTGGTCTCGTCGTCGTACGTCTCGAACGCGCCCTTCATGAGGTGCAGCCGGTAGCGCCCCTCCTTGCGCGTGAACCGGGCGAGGGTCATCTCGCCGGGGGCGGCGAGGTGGTGCACCGACGCGCCACCGGCCGGGAAGAAGAAGACCTCCGGGTAGAGGTGCACCTTCGACAGGTTCTCCGTCGGGTCGTCGCTGCGCGCCGCGTACCAGGTGGCGTGCTGGCCGGAGTTGCACAGGTCCCAGACGTCGAGGTCGGTGTGGTAGTGCCGCACGTCGGCGAACAGCACGGGCAGCCCGCCGGTCACGTGCTTCATCACCTGCATCGTCAGCGCGGCGTCCATGTCGGACTCGGTGGCGCAGACGTGGGTCTCCTTCGGCCCGTTCCAGTCGTACGGGTCGTTGAGCAGCGCCTCGGCGACGTCCATCGTCGCGAAGTGCCCGGTGAGCTCGGGCTGGCCCTTGATGCCGGAGAAGTCCAGGTTCCACTCGCGGACGAGGTCCTGCACCGCGAGGTACGACCGCAGCTGCCGCTCGAGGAGCTCGGGGGTGAGCCGGTCGCCGTCGTAGTGCACGCCGGCCGCGTTCTTCTCCAGCCACTCGCGCCCGGCCGCGGCCTCGGCCGCGTCGACGAGCTCGCTGCGGCGCACGACCTCCCACTGGTCGATCTCCTCGACGTCGATGCCGAAGAGCTTCTGCCACTGGTCCGTCGCGGACACCGCGGTGTTCATGCCCATGGGCCGCCCGCCGATCCGCCCGAAGGTGGAGCCGCGCAGGCGCGACACCGCGGACGCCGCCCGGGCGCGGCTCGCGATCTGCGCCACGAGGGCCTCGTCGGGCTCGCCCCAGAGCCGGTCGTGGACCCGCCCGACCTGGTCGAGCGCCCCGCCGCCGGCGAGCATGCCGACCATGCCCGGCTGCACGGGGTCGATGTTGGAGAGCAGGAGCAGGGGCGAGCGGGTCTCGCCGGCCGCCAGCATGGTGAAGTGGGGGAACGCCCAGACGCAGTAGTGGAAGACCGTGAGGTCCACGCCCTGGGCCGCCACCTCGCGGGCCATGCGGACCGCCCCGGTGTTCGAGTCGAGCGGCCCCTCGGCGCGCACGACGTCGTGACCGGCCGCCTGCAGCGCGGCGGCCAGGCGGTCCTCGTTGGTCCGGATGAAGTCCGCGATGTCCCGCTGAACGTAGTCCCGTCCGTCGGACATGCTGAGGATGCCGATGCGCGCCATCGCGCCTCCCGGTCTGTCGTGCCGCACTCGGTGGAGCGGCGCCAGAAATCGATTGCTGCAGGCTAGGATCACCCGCCAGGGGCGTCAAGGGTGCGCCCGTGCGGAGGTGCGGGGTGGCGACGATCCAGGACGTGGCCCGGCGGGCGGGCGTCAGTGCCGCCACGGTCTCGCGGGCGCTCAACAGCGTCGGCCGGGTGGACCCCGAGCTCGTGCGGCGCGCGCGGCAGGCGGCCGAGGAGCTCGGCTACCGCCCGAACGCCGTGGCGCGGAACCTCCGCCGGCAGCGGACGGCGATCTGGGTCCTCGTCATCAGCGACGTCGAGAACCCGTTCTTCACCCGGATGGCGCGCGGCGTCGAGGACGTCGCCGCCGCTGCGGGCTACTCGCTCGTGCTCTGCAACACCGACGAGGACCTGGTCAAGGAGCAGCGCTACATCGGCGTGGCGGACCAGGAGCAGGCCGCGGGCGTCATCATCTCGCCCACGAGCCACGCGACCGACGTGAGCCGGATCCGCGACCGGGGCATCCCCGTCGTGGCGGTCGACCGGACGATGGACGGCCAGCTGGACAGCGTGGTGGTCGACTCGCGCTCCTCCGCCCGCGAGGCCACCGAGCACCTGCTGGCGCAGGGCTGGCGCCGGGTCGCCTGCATCACCGGGCCCAAGGGCGCCGCGACGGCGGACGAGCGCCTGCGCGGCTACTGCGACGCGCTGCCCCCGACCCGCGGAGGGGGGAGGCCGCGCGGCGTCGTGCGCCACAGCACGTTCAAGGCCGAGGGCGGACGGGCCGCTGCGGCGTCGCTGCTCGACGCCGCAGCGCCGCCCGACGCGATCTTCGTCGCCAACAACCAGATGGCCGTGGGTGTCCTCGCCGAGCTGCGGGCGCGGGGGGTGCGGCCCGGGCGCGACCTGGGGGTCGTGGCCTTCGACGACCCGCCGTGGGCCGAGCTCGTCGACCCGCCGCTCACGGGCATCGCGCAGCCGTCGTACGAGATCGGCGCGGCGGCGGCGCGGGTCCTGCGCGACCGGCTCGCCGGCACGCTCGGCGGCCCCGCGCGCGAGGAGGTCCTGCCCGCCCGCCTGGTGGTGCGCGAGAGCAGCCTGCGCCGCCCTGCCTGAGGCCGGCCCGGACCGCTCGCCCGAACCCCTTGACGCCCGCGCGGCGCCGACCTAAGTTCCCGAGCAATCGATTTCTCAAGGACGAGGAGGCGGGTGTGAGCATCGACGCGGCGGCCGCCGGGGCCCGGCACGAGGAGTCCGCCGGCGACGTCGGCGCCCTGCTGCGGATGCACGGCGTCTCGAAGTCGTTCGGCGGGGTGCACGCGCTGCGCGACGCCCACCTGGAGGTCCGCCGCGGCGAGGTCCACGCCCTGCTCGGCCAGAACGGCGCCGGCAAGTCCACCCTGGTGAACATCCTGTCGGGGGTGTACGTCGACTACGGCGGCGAGGTGAGCATCGACGGGCGCCCGGTGTCCTTCCGCAGCCCCGCCGAGGCGCAGGCGGCGGGCGTGGCGACGATCCACCAGGAGCTCGACCTGGTGCCCGAGATGACCGTGGCCGAGAACCTCTTCCTGGGGCGCGAGCCGCGCACCCGGTGGGGCACCTGCGACCGGCGGCGCATGGCGCGGGACGCGCGGGGGCTCCTCGCGGCGGCGGGCGTGGACCTGCAGCCGGGCCGGCGCATCTCCTCGCTGCGGGTGGGGGAGCAGCAGCTCGTCGAGATCGCCAAGGCGCTCTCGCTCGACGCCCGCATCCTCATCATGGACGAGCCCACCTCGGCACTGGCCGACGCCGAGGTGCGTCGCCTCTTCGACGTGGTGCGCGACCTGAAGCGGCGCGGCGTCAGCGTCATCTACATCTCCCACCGGCTCGAGGAGCTCGCGGAGATCGCCGACCGCGCGACGGTCATGCGCGACGGCACCGTGGTCGGCACCGTCGACGTGCCGACGACGCCCGCCGGCACGCTGATCCAGCTCATGGTCGGGCAGCGGATGGAGCAGCTCTTCCCCTCGACCGGGACCGAGCCGGGGGAGCCGCTGCTCGTCGTGGACCGCCTGACGGTCACCCCTCGCCGCCCCGAGCAGGGCCGCCGCGAGCCGCAGGACGTCTCCCTCGTCGTGCGCGCCGGTGAGGTCGTCGGGCTGGCGGGGCTCATGGGGTCCGGGCGCACGGAGCTGCTCGAGACGCTCTTCGGCACGGGGCCCGCGGGCACCCGCACGGGCACCGTGACCCTCGACGGGCAGCCGCTCGAGCCGGCCGGGCCGCGCGACGCGATCGCCCGCGGCGTGGCCCTCGTGACCGAGGACCGCAAGGTCTCGGGCCTCGCGCTGGGGCAGTCGGTCCGCTCGAACATGACCATCGCCGCGCTCGGGCGGGTCAGCCGCGGCGGCGTCGTCCGGGCCGGCGAGGAGCGGCGCCGCGTCGCGCGCATGGCCGAGCACCTGCGGCTCAAGGCCGCCTCGCAGTCCGTCGCGGTCGGCACCCTGTCCGGGGGCAACCAGCAGAAGGTCATCTTCGGGCGCCAGCTCATGACGGAGCCGCGGCTCCTGCTGCTCGACGAGCCCACGCGCGGCGTCGACGTCGGGGCGAAGGCCGAGATCTACCGCCTCCTCGCCGAGCTCGCCGAGCGCGGCATCGGCGTCCTCATGGCCTCCTCGGAGCTGCCCGAGCTCCTCGGGACCTGCCACCGCATCGTCGTGCTGCACGAGGGCCGCGTCGTCGCGGACCTCGACAGCCGCACGACGACGCAGGAGGAGGTCCTCGCGGCGGCCACCACCTCGAACGACACGACCCGGGAGCAGGCATGAGCACGACGAGCGTCGAGCCCCAGCGGGACCTCGGACCCGACGACGAGCAGCCGCGCGGCAGCGCCCGCGCGGCACTGGCCGCCGGGGTGCCGCGGGACCGGCGCGGCTGGGTGGACCTGGTGTTCCGGCTGCAGAGCCTCTTCGGGCTGCTGCTGGTGTTCGCCGCGGCGGTGGTCTTCTCGCCGCGGCGCAACGGCGAGGTGCTCTTCCTCGACCCGACGAACATCGCCAACGTCGTCCGCGCCACCTCGGTGATCGGGATCATCGCGGTGGGCATGACCTTCGTGATCCTCGTCGGGGGGATCGACCTCTCGGTCGGCGCGGTCCTCGGCCTCGCGGCGACCGGCACCGCCGCACTGCTCGTGAACTCCGACCAGGGCGTGCTCGTCACGTGCCTCGTCGTGCTCGCGATCGGGCTCGTCGTCGGCGTCGCCCAGGGCCTCATCTCCACCAAGCTCGGCATCCAGTCGTTCATCGTCACGCTCGCCGGCCTGCAGATCGCCCGCGGCCTGGCCCGCATGTGGTCCGGCGGCCAGGGCATCCCGCTCGCGTACGGCGACGGACCGGACCTGGCGCCGGACTCCTTCTCGGTCCTCAACTCGCGCGTCCTCGGCGGCACGGTGCCCGTGCCCGCGCTGATCTTCGTCGTGGTGGCCGCCGTCGCCATCTGGGTGCTGCGCCGCACGACGTTCGCCCGCCACGTGTACGCCATCGGCGGCAACGAGCGCGCGGCCCGCCTGTCCGGCGTCCCGGTCGTCCGGGTCAAGGTGGCCGTCTTCGCCATCTCCGGCGTCCTGGCCGCCCTCGCCGGCATCGTCCACGCCGGGCAGCTCAACCAGGGGAGCCCCAACGCCGGGATCGGCTACGAGCTCAACGCCATCGCCGCCGTCGTCATCGGCGGCACCAGCCTCATGGGCGGCAGCGGCACCGTCGTCGGGACCGTCGCCGGCGCCCTCCTGCTCGGCATCCTCAACAACGTCCTGGCCCTCAACAACATCGACGCCAACATCCAGCTGCTGACGACCGGCGTCGTGATCATCATCGCCGTCGCCCTGCAGTCGGTCCGCCGCCGCGTCTGAGCCGCCGACGCAGCGGCCCGCGCCGCGGCCTCGTGCCGCAGCGCCGGCGCCGCACGCCCCCACCACCGCACCACCGCCCGTCCCGGGCACGACGAAGGAGTCGCACCATGCACCGACCGAACCGCATCGCCGCCGCTTGCGTCGGCAGCCTCGTGCTCCTGACCGCCTGCGGCGGCGGGGGTGGCAGCACCGACGCCTCCGGCGGGGGTGGCGGCGACTGCGCCGGCCCGGACGGCGAGTACCTCATCGGGATGTCGCAGGCGAACGTCGCCGAGCCGTACCGCGAGGTGATGGACCGGGACATCGAGACGGCCGCCGCGGAGGTGCCGCAGTTCGAGGTGGTCTTCGCCGACGCGGCGCAGGACAACGCCAAGCAGGTCTCCGACGTGGAGAACTTCATCACCCAGCAGGTCGACCTGCTCATCATCTCGCCGAACGAGGCCGCGCCCCTCACGGCCGTGGTGAGCCGCGCGTACCAGGAGGGCATCCCCGTGGTCGTCCTCGACCGCAAGGTCGAGGGCGAGGACTACACGACCTTCATCGGCGGCGACAACCTCGCCATCGGCAGGGCCGCGGGCGAGTACGTCGCCGAGACCCTGCTGCCCGACGGCGGCACGGTGGCCGAGCTCAAGGGCCTGCCGGGGTCGACGCCGGCGCAGGAGCGGGCCGACGGCTTCCGGGAGGGCATCGCGAGCAACCCGGGCGTCCAGATCGTCGCGGAGGGCGTGGGCAACTGGCTGCGCGACGAGGGCCTGTCCCAGGCGGAGGCCATCCTGCAGGCCAACGACGACGTCGACGTCGTCTACGCGCACAACGACCCGATGGCCGAGGGGGCGTACCTCGCGGCGGAGGCCGCCGGGCGCCAGGACCAGATCGACTTCATCGGCATCGACGCGCTGCCGATCCCGAGCGGCGGCATCAAGGCCGTGGAGCAGGGGCGCCTGTCCGCCACGTTCGTGTACCCGACCGGCGGCAAGGAGGCGGTCGAGGCGGCGACGTCGATCCTCCTCGACTGCGAGGAGGTGCCGCGCGAGCAGATCCTCGAGACCCAGCTCATCACCCAGGAGAACGCCCGCGAGGCGTACACCGCGGCGGGTGGGCAGTGAGCGCCCCCGCGGCCGGGCGCGCCTGGCGGCGCCTGGCGCTCGGCGTCCCGCTCGTCCTCGCCCTGGCGGCACCGGTCGCGCCCGTCGCGTCCGCCGCGCCCCCCGCGAGCGGCGGGGCCGCGACCTGGGCTGCCGGCAAGGGGCCGGTGGGCTGGGACACGTACCGCCAGCTCGACCGGCTGCCCCAGCTGACCCGCGGCGTGGAGACGCGCCAGTTCTCCGGCTTCGACCGCCGCGGCGGCAACGACGACGGGTTCGAGGGGACGTACTCCTGCCTGCGCCAGGACGCCGGGCGCTGCGTCATCGCCGAGGCCGAGGGGCCGGGCGAGGTGCAGTCCGTCTGGTTCACCCGCGACGGCGGGAACGTCACGGCGACCGGGACGATCCGCATCGAGCTGGACGGGCGCACGGTCCTCGACGCGCCGCTGCAGGACGTCGTCGACGGCGAGCTGGGTGCGCCCTTCGTCTTCCCGCTGGTGGCGAACGCGCTGGAGAGCTCGGGCGGCGTCTACCTCAAGGTGCCGATGCCGTACCGGGAGCGCATGAAGATCACGACGGAGCGGAACCCGCTCTTCCACCACGTGAGCTACCGGGCCTTCGCCGACGCGGAGGGCGTGCGCACCTTCGACCCCTCCGACGAGGCGCTGGACGTCGTCGAGCTGCTGCGCCGGCACGGCACGGCCGACCCCAAGCCGGCCCTGCCGGGGGCCCGCACGGACTCCCGGGCGCTGGACGTCGCGCCGGGGCAGCGGGCCGTGCTGGCCGACCTGCGCGGCCCGGGCACCGTCTCGGCCCTGCGGCTGCGGATGCCGCAGCTCGAGGGCCCGGAGGCCAGCGAGCCGATCACCGACGACGGGCGCGCCTTCGTCGGGTCGAGCGAGTTCACGGTGGCGGTCGACCCGGGCAACGAGGGGGTGCGGCTGACCCGCCGCCTCGACACCCTCATCGGCTACCAGCGGGCCCGGATCCTCGTCGACGGCGAGGAGGTCGGCGAGTGGTCGGGCCTGCCGGCCGCCGGGGGCCAGTGGGCGGACCAGGTGGTGACGCTGCCCGCGTCCGTGACCGCGGGCAAGTCCGAGATCAGGGTCCGGAACGAGTTCATCTCGTCGGACAACGACTTCAACGAGTTCTCGTACTTCGTCGACAGCATCGTCGACGGGGAGCCGGTGCGCACCGACACCCTGTCGGTCGGCCCGGACTCCCTCGAGGACGAGGCGGCGCACGGGTACGCGATCGAGGGTGCGCGCTGGGAGGGCGTGCGGACCTACCGGTACGGCACCCGGGTCGAGGACCCCGAGGCCGTCGCCCGCGCCGAGGAGGTGCTGGCCGACGCCCGCCTGCGCATGACCTTCGACGGCGAGCGCACCGTGGACGCGCCGCTCGGCGAGTTCTTCGGCACGGGCCTGGGCTACTACCCGGTGCGCGCGCTGTTCCTCGGCGTCGACACCGAGCAGGACACCCTCACGTCGTGGTGGCCGATGCCGTACCGCCAGCGGGCCGTCATCGAGCTGGTCAACGCCTCGGGCGAGCCGGTCGAGGGCGCCGGGGTGGACGTCACCTGGGCGCGCACCCCGGCGAGCGCCGCGGGCCTCGGCCCGAACGGCGCGACGGGCCACTTCCGGGCGGAGTCCCGCGCGGGCGAGACGGTCGACGGGCAGGACTGGACGTTCCTCGACGCCGACGGCTGGGGCAAGTTCGTGGGGGTCAGCCACACCCTGCGCGGCCTGCGCACCGAGCCGGGCGGCGGGCCCTTCAACGGCACCCGCGGCTACCTCGAGGGCGACGAGCGGGTGCACACCGACGGGTCGCGCTCGCCGGACATGCACGGCACGGGGAGCGAGGACTTCTACGAGGCCGGCTGGTACTTCAACAACGGGCCCTTCAGCAACCCCTTCAACGGCGCGACAGCGTTCGAGGCCGGCGAGCTCGGCTGCCAGAACCTCTGCGACAGCCTCTACCGGCTCATGGTCGGCGACCAGGTGCCGTTCGGGAACTCGCTGCGCTTCACCATCGAGCACGGGCCGGGCAACGACGAGCCGGGCCTCTACGGCTCGACCGCCTTCTGGTACGGCCGCGCGGAGAACGCCCTGCGCAGCACCGACGTCCTCGACGTCGGGTCCGCCGCGAGCGAGGCCGCGCACGGCTGGACGGCGCCGCAGGCCGGGCCCGTCGAGAGCCTCACGTCGGTGTTCGAGGGCGACCTCGACCAGGTGCGGGTGACGGACGAGGGCCGGTCCTCCACCGGGCCCGTCGCGTTCTCCCTGGCGCTGGACCGGCAGAACGCGGGCGCCGTGCTGCGCCGCACGTCCGACCAGCGGCAGGCGTACCAGGCCGCGGAGGTCCGGGTCGACGGGGTGCGGGTCGGCGTCTGGAGCCAGCCGCTGGGCAACGCCGTGCAGCGCTGGCTCGACGACGACTTCCTGCTGCCGGCGGGCGCGACGGCGGGCAAGCGGTCGGTGCGGGTGGAGCTGGTGCCGCTGGCGGGGGCCCCGGCCTGGCACGCGGCGCGCTACGAGCTCCTGGCGCACGTCCGGCCGTTCGACGACCGGGACGCGCCCGTGGTCACCGAGGTGACCGCGCAGGGCGGGCGCACGAACGAGGTGCTCCTCTCCTGGGACGCGCGGGACGACGTGGGCGTGGAGAGCTACCGGGTCTACGCGTCGCAGGACCCGCGGGTGCCCGTGGGCGACGCGACCCTCATCGGCACCACGGCCACCACCGGCCTGACGCACGGCGGCCTCGGGCTCGGCGAGACGTGGTGGTACCGGGTGGTCGCGGTCGACGCGGCCGGGAACGAGAGCGCCCCGTCGCGGCCGGTCCAGGGCGTGTCCGGACGCGTCCTCGCGCTCGAGGCCGAGGCCCTGCCGGTCGTGGGCAGCACCGCCCCGGTGGAGAGCCAGCCGAACTGCTGCGGCCTGTCCTGGTCGGGCGGGCGGCAGCTCTGGCTGCGGGCCGGCGAGCCCGGGCAGTCCGTGACCGTGCGCTTCTCGGTCCCGGTCGCCGGGACGTACGACCTCTCGGCCGTGCACACGGTGGCCGCGGACTACGGCACCGTCCAGGTCTCCGTCGACGGCGAGCCCGTCGGGGAGCCGTTCGACGGCTACCAGGCGGCCATCGGGGTCCGCGCGGTCGAGCACGGCGCGGTCGACCTCGCGGCGGGGGAGCACGAGCTCACGCTCACCGTGACGGGCAAGGCCGCGGCGTCCCTGGGGCACCTGGTCGGCGTCGACACCGTCGAGCTCGCGCTGCAGGAGGGGGCGACGCGGCGGTGAGCGACCTCGTCCTCGGCATCGACCTCGGCACCGGGAGCAGCAAGGCCGTCCTCGCCGAGCCCGACGGCACCGTGGTCGCGACGGCCACCCGGGCGCACGCGGTGTCGCTGCCGCGCCCGGGCCGGGCCGAGGTCGACGCCGAGGGCGTCTGGTGGGCCGAGGTGGCCGGCCTCGCCCGCGAGCTCGTCGGCCGCTCCGGCGGCCGGCGGGTCGCGGGGGTCTGCGTCAGCGGGGCCGGCCCCAGCCTCGTCCTGTGCGACGAGCGGGGGCGCGCCCTGCGACCGGCGATCCTCTACGGGATCGACACCCGCGCCACCGCCGAGATCGACGAGCTCACGCGGCGGCTCGGCGCCGGGCGGGTGCTCGAGCGGTGCGGCAAGGAGCTGTCCACGCAGGCGGTCGGGCCGAAGCTGCTGTGGGTCCGGCGGCACGAGCCGGAGGTCTGGGGGCGCACCGCGCGCTGGTACGGCAGCAGCTCGTACGCGGTCGCCCGCCTCACCGGCGAGCACGTGCTGGACCACCACACGGCGAGCCAGTGCGACCCGCTCTACGACCTCCGTGCGGGGGACTGGGCGCACGACTGGGTCGACGAGGTGGCGCCGGGCGTCCTGCTGCCCCGGCTGGCCTGGCCCGGCGAGGTCGTCGGCGCCGTGCACGCGGAGGCGTCGGCGGCCACCGGCCTGCCGGTCGGCACCCCGGTCCTCGCCGGGACCGTCGACGCCTGGGCGGAAGCGCACAGCGTCGGGGTGCGCCGCCCCGGCGACCTCATGCTCATGTACGGCTCGACGATGTTCCTCGTGCAGGTGCTCGCCGGGCTGCGGGTGCACCCCGGGCTCTGGACGACGGCCGGCGTGGAGCCGGGGTCGCGGACCCTGGCGGCCGGCATGGCGACGTCCGGCAGCCTCACCGGGTGGCTCCAGGAGGTCGGCGGGGGAGCGGACTTCGGCGTCCTCGTCGAGGAGGCCGGCCGCACCCCGCCGGGTGCGGACGGGCTGGTGCTGCTCCCGTACTTCGCGGGGGAGCGCACCCCGGTGTTCGACCCGCACGCGCGGGGCGTCGTCGCCGGGCTGACCCTCCGGCACACCCGCGGGCACCTGTTCCGCGCGGCGTACGAGGGGACGGCGTACGGGGTGCGGCAGATCCTCGCGCTGCTGGCCCGCTCCGGCGCACCGGTCGAGCGCGTCGTGGCGGTGGGCGGGGGGACGCAGGGCGGCCTGTGGACGCAGGTGGTCTCCGACGTGACCGGCGTCCCGCAGGTCCTCCCGGCGGTGACCATCGGCGCGAGCTACGGCGACGCGCTGCTCGCGGCGGTGGCCACGGGGCTGGTCCCGCCCGGCACGGACTGGACGCGGGAGGCGGGGGTCGTCGAGCCGGACCCGGGGACCAAGGACGTGTACGACGAGCTCTTCGCCGTCTACGAGGAGCTGTACCCGGCCACCCGGGGCCTGGTGCACCGGCTGGCGGCGGTGCAGGAGAGCGGCGCCTGACGCCGGTCCTCCCCTGCCGGCTCAGGCCGGCGCGAGCACCGCGTCGATGCGCGCCCAGGTGCGCGGGCCCACGACCCCGTCGGCCTCGAGGCCCCGGTCCCGCTGGTAGCGCAGCACCGCGGCCCGGGTCCGCTCGCCGAAGACCCCGTCGTCGCGGACGCCGAGGAAGCGCTGCACGAGGGCGACCTCGGCCCCGCGGCTGCCCAGCCGCAGCCGCGGGCGTTGCGTCCCGGAGCCGGTCCGGGGGGTCGGCACCAGCGGGGCCGCCGTGCCGGACAACGCTTGCCGCACCGTGCTCCTCGTGAGGTCGCGGCCGCCCGCGCGGGTGAGCTCCGCGTGGACGTGGTCGACGTGGGGGGAGACCCCGGTGTACGGCCGCCCGCCCGGGCTGCGGGCCGACCAGATGGTCCGGTCCCAGATGAGGGCCTGCAGCCCGAGCCGCCCGGCGAAGGGCAGCAGGGCGCGGACGAGGTCGTGCCCGGCGGGGTGGGCCCGCCCGCCCTCGACGGGGAAGCCCACGTCGCAGGCGCGACCCTCGCCGTGGCAGCTCGTCGTCGACGAGCCGGCGACCGAGCGGCAGTTGTAGATGCCGAGGTTCGTCGCGCCGCGCGGGCCGTACGCCTCGAGCACGCCCGCCATGAGCGCCTTCGCGCCGGGGGTCGGGCCCCCGGTGCACGTGGTCGCCTGCTCCCAGGCCGCGAACGTCATCGGGCCACCTCCTCCGGGTCGAGCTGCGCGTCGCCCTCCGGGTCGACCCAGGCCGGGTCGCCGTCGGGCACGTCGGACACGTCCTCCGGGCCGTCCGGGCCCAGGCCGTTCTCCAGGGGGTCGTCCACCTCGCGCCGCAGCTCCGGCGGCACGTGCGCGACGTCCCCGGTGTCGCGCAGCGCGTTCCCCGTCCTCGTCGTCATCGTCACCGCTCCTCCTGCTCGTCGGGCAGTCCCCGCCGGCGCCCCGGCGGCCCCGGTACCTCTCACAGGGAGAGGGACGGGCCCCGCGCGGGATACCGGCCGGGACAGCGCTCGCCCGTCACGCGGCGGCGGCCGCGGCGAGCGACGGGTCGAGCAGGAGCCGCAGCCGGCGCAGCGCGCGCTGGCGCGTCGGTCCCACGCTGCCCACGGGGACGCCCAGCAGCGCCGCGAGCTCCACGTACGACGCGTCGGGGTGGGCGAGCAGCGCGCGCACGACGCGGCGCTGGTGCGCCGGGAGCAGGCGGACGGCGGCGTGCAGGGCGCCGGCCCGACGCTCCCGCTCGAGGCGGTCGAGGGCGTCCTCGGCGTCGTCGCGGGCCGCGACCTCGGGCACGTCGGCGACCGGCTGCTGGCGCCACCGCTCGTGCCGCAGGGCCAGCCCCTCGCGGCGCGCGGTGGTGCTCACCCAGCCGGGCAGGCGCAGCGGGTCGCGGACCTCGGCGGCGTGCTCCAGCAGGCGCAGCCAGGTGCGCTGCGCCACCTCGTCGACGTCGCTCGGGCAGAGCCCCTGCCGGCGGGCGACGCCGCGCACGAGCCGGTCGTAGCGGCGGTGCAGCTCGGTCCAGGCCCCGGCGTCGCCGCGCGCGGCGCGCAGCAGCGGGTGCTCGGTGGTCGGCGGCGGGCAGGTGGTGGTGGTCACGGGTCCCCCTCGGGTCGTCGCTGGAGCCGGTCCCCGCGCCCCCCGCGGTCCCGGCGACCTCGAACGTAGGGACGGCGCCGGGGGCGGGCATCGGGGTCGCACCCTCGTCCTGCCGGCGCCGTCGGCCCTGCCGACGGGCCCGTACGGGGGTCGCCCCGGGTCGCCCGTACGGGTGCCGCACGCGGCCCGGGGCGTCTAGCCTCGGCGGTGTCCGGCGGACCTGGTCCTGCGCTGGGGGTGCGGTGGAGCTCCTCGACCGGGAGGGCGAGTGCGCGGCCGTCGACGCGCTCCTGACCCAGGCGCGCGCCGGCCGCTCGGGCGCGCTCGTGCTCCGGGGCGACCCGGGGATCGGCAAGAGCAGCCTGCTGCGCTGGGCGGTGGAGCGCGCCGGCGACGTGCTCGTGCTGCAGGCGCGGGGCTTCGAGTCGGAGTCCGAGATCGCCTTCGCCGGGCTGGCGGACCTGCTGCGCCCGGTGCTCGGGCACCTCGGCGCCCTCCCGGCGCCGCAGTCCGCGGCCCTGGCCGGCGCGCTCGCCGTGGGGCCGCCGGTCCGCGCGGACCGCTTCACGGTCTGCGCCGCCACGCTCAGCCTGCTCGCGGCCGCCGCGGAGGCGCAGCCGCTGCTGGTGCTCGTCGACGACGCGCACTGGCTGGACAGCTCCTCGCTGGAGGCCGTGCTGTTCGCCGCGCGGCGCCTGGGCGCGGAGGGGGTCGTCGTGCTGCTCGCCACCCGCGACCCCGCACCCCCCGGGCTCGCCGCGTCCGGCCTGCCGGAGGTCGTCCTGCGCGGGCTCGCGCGCGCCGCCGCGCGCGAGCTCGGCCGCCGCTCCGGGACGACGCTCGCCCCCGACGTGTTCGACCGGCTCTACGACGCCACCGCCGGCAACCCGCTCGGCCTGCTCGAGATCCCCGCGCTCCTGGGCGAGGAGCCGGACGCCGTCGTGCCGGCCGTGCCGCTGCCCCCGGGGGCCCACCTGGAGCGGGCGCTGCGCCGGCAGGTGGACCGGCTGCCCGGGGAGACCCGGGCGGCGCTGCTCGTGGCCGCCGCCGGGGACGACGCCGACCTCGGCCTCGTGGCGGCGGCGCTGGCGCGGCGGGGCCTCGACCTCGGCGCGCTGTCGCCGGCGGAGGAGCGCCGGGTGGTGCGGGTCCACGGCGACCGGGTGCTCTTCCGCCACCCGCTGCTGCGCGGGGTCGTCTACCACGACGCGCCGGTCGGCGAGCGGGCCGCGGCGCACCGCGCGCTCGCCGCGGCGCTCGCCGAGCGCGGCGACGGGGCGCAGGCCGCGGACCTGCGGGCCTGGCACCTGGCGACCGCGGCCGTCGGCTACGACGAGGAGGCCGCGGCGGCGCTCGAGCAGGCCGGCACCCGGGCCTACCGCCGCGGTGGGTACGCCACCGCGGCCCACGCCAGCGAGCGCGCCGCGGGCCTGTCCCCGCCGGGCCCGGACCGCGGCCGGCGCCTGCTCAAGGCCGCGAAGTGGTGGCAGCTCGCGGGGCGGGTCCGGCGCGCCGGGCGGCTGCTCGCGGCGGCGCTGCCGGACGTGGCGGACGACCCGGTGCGCCGGGCGGAGGTGCAGCACCTGCGGGGCTTCGTGCAGATGTGGCGCCAGGCCCCGCCGCCGGCGCAGGTGCTGCTGCAGGCCGAGGCCGAGCGCGTGGTGCACCTCGACCCGGGGCGGGCCGCGCTCATGCACGCCGACGCGGCCGTGCCCTGCTTCATGACCGGCGACGTCGTGCAGGCGACGGCCGCGGCCCGGCGCGCGCACGACCTCGCGGTCGGGGTGGGCGGGACGCCGCTGCTCGTCGCGACGGTCGTGCTGGCGGTGGCGGAGGCGACGAGCGGGCACCGGCACCGGGCGCGCGCGCTGCTGCTCGAGGCCGACGAGGCCCTGCGGGCCGCCCGCCCGCTCGTCCGGGCCCAGGAGGTCGTCCTGGCCGCGATGGCGTGGGGGTGGCTGGAGGAGCCCGAGCGGGCCCGCGCCCTCGTCGACCGCCTGCTGCGCGAGGCCCGGGCCGCGGGCGCGCTGGGCGTGCTGCCGTACGCGCTCGCCCTCGTCGGGGACCTCGACTTCCGGACCGGGCGGTGGGACAGCGCCTACGCCTGCGCCGAGGAGTCGGTGCGCCTGGCGGACGAGACCCGCCAGGCCAACAGCTACGGCCTGTTCTTCCTGGCCCGCATGGAGGCGGTGCTCGGCCTGGAGCGGGCCTGCACCGAGCACGTCGAGCGCGCGCTCGACGTCGCCGACCGCTACGGCATCGGCTGCATGCCGACCTACACCGGCAGCGCGCTCGGGCTGCTCCACCTCGGAGCGGGCCGGACGGCGCAGGCGGTCGAGGAGCTCCGCCGGGTGCGGGCGCTCGCCGACGCCCAGGGGCTCGCGGAGGCCGCCGTGGTCCCGTACGTCCCCGACCTCGTCGAGGCGCTCGCGCGGGCCGGCGACCGGGACGGCGCCCGTGCCGAGCTCGGGGCCGCGGAGCGGGTGGCAGGCGGCGACGGGGAGCGCGGCGCGTGGCTGGCCGGGGCGCTGGCGCGCTGCCGGGGGCTGCTCGACGCCGGTGCCGGAGCGGAGGCGCACTTCGCGGAGGCGCTGGCGCACCACGAGCGCGCGGGCTCGCCCTTCGACCGCGCGCGCAGCCTGCTGTGCCAGGGCGAGCGCCGGCGGCGCGCGCGCCAGCGCGCCGAGGCGCGGGCCGTGCTGGGCGAGGCCCTCGGCCTGTTCGAGGCGCTGGGCGCGCGGCCCTGGGCCGAGCGCGCCCGCACCGAACTGGCGGCCACCGGCCTCGTCCCGGCCGCGCCGGGCACCGGTGCCCTCGGGCTCCTCACGCCCCAGGAGCTGCAGATCGCCCTCGCGGTCTCCGCGGGCGCGTCGAACCAGGAGGCGGCCGCGGCGCTCTTCCTGAGCCGCAAGACCGTGGAGCACCACCTCAGCGCGGTCTACCGCAAGACGGGCGTCGCGTCGCGCCGGGGGCTCGGCGCCTGGCTCGCCCGCCAGCAGGGCTGAGCCCCCGCCCCGGGGCACCGGAGCGGGGGCCGGCCCCGGTGCTCAGCCGACCGGCTGGGCCGCGGCCCCGGTGCTCTGCCCGGGGAGCTGCACGGTGGCCGGCGACGGCGCGGGCAGCGCCGCGGACACCGGGGACTGCACGAGGCCGAGGCCGCGGTCGGCCGGGTCGGCGCCCGGCGCGAGTCCCTGCGTGGTCGCCAGGGCGAGCAGCTTCGCGGTCACGGCGGCGACCGTGGGGGGCACCGGCGAGGCCAGCACCTCCTCCCACCACAGGGCGGCCACCCCGGCGACGTGCGGCGTCGCCATGCTCGTGCCGCTGAGCGAGCGCAGCCCGCCGCCGGTGCGCGCGGACAGCACCCCGACCCCGGGGGCGCTGACGAGCGGGAACGTGTTGGAGAAGGGTGCGACGCCCAGCCCGTCGGCGCCCTGGCCCAGGGCGCCCACCGAGACGACGCCCTCCGCGGCCGCCGGCAGCGACGCGCCGACCTCGTGGTCGGGGTCCTCGTCGCGGCGGCTCTCGTTGCCCGCCGCGGCCACCACGAGCGTGCCGGTGCCGAAGGCCTCGCGCCGCGCCACGAGCTGCATGATCGCGTCGAACATCCGCAGGTTCGCCCGGTACGCCTCGAGCGCGGCCGACGTCGCGACGTCCAGCGGCCACCCGCGGTCGACGAGGAACTGGACCAGGCCCGGGAAGTCGAACCCCAGGGACATGGACACCACGTGCGCCCCGTTCTGCGAGGCCCACTGCATGCCCCGGAACAGCATGTCCGAGTCACCGCTGCCGTCGTCGCCGAGGACCTTGCCGATGAGCGCCTGGCCGACGCCGCGGGCGACCCCGATGCGGGTCCCGTCGACGTCGCGGCCGAAGACCGTGCCGGCGCAGTGCGTGCCGTGCCCCTGCCGGTCCCCGTCGCCGGAGCCGGTGAAGTCCTGCTGCACGAGCGTCACGCCGGAGAAGGCCGCGTGTCCCGCGTCGATGCCGGTGTCGAGGACGCAGGGGACGACCCCGGCGCCCGTGCGCGAGGACCGGTCCGCGCCCACCGCGGTGATCCCCCACGCGGTCTGCGCCTGCGCGCCGGCGGGCGCCTCGTCCTCGGCGGCGACGGGCTCGACGAGCCTGGTCGGCATGACACGCGCGATCGCGAGGACCCGCGGGTCGCGCGCCAGCAGGGCGACGTCGCGCGGCGCCAGGTCCTCGCGGTCGACCCGCGGCTCGGCGGGGACGTCGGCCGCGGCGGCCACCGCGGCGGCCAGGCCGGCGCGCAGGCCGCCGGCGCCGGTGGACTCGAAGGGCCCTGCGGTCGGCGCGTCGCTGAGGTCGCGCAGGACGGTGTACTCGGGCATGGTCGGACCTCCCGGAGTGGCGGGGGCACGGCCGCTCGTCGACCGTGCGTCGCTGAGAGCAACGTACTGCGGAGCGGTTCACCCGTCAGGGTGATGCATGCACCGATCGGAAACCGCTCTCTGTGCTCCGCCGGGACGACGGTCCACGCGTTCGGGGACGTGTCGGACCCGTCCGTTGACGGGCCCGCCGCGGAGGCGTACCACGGGGGCAGGGCCCGCGCGACGGGGCCTGCGGCGCGACCCGCCGCCAGGTGCCCGCCTCCACGCGCCGTGGCCGTCCCGCGCGCAGCGCGCGCGCCTCGGCACCGGCAGCCGACCACCCGCCCGCTCGGAGGGAGCGACACCATGCCGGACCCCGACGAAGCCGCCCGACCGCTCGACCTCGACGCGCTGCAGAGCGCGCTGCAGGACCAGGGCGCGCCCTGGTCCATGTCCTACACCTCGATGACGGCGCTGGCCGAGGCCGAGCGCAGGGTGCGCCTCGGCGTCCCGCCGCGCCCGGAGCTCGAGGCGACCGCCGAGGCCGACACCGCCGCGGCCCTGGCCGCGACCGCCGACAGCGTCGGTGCGCCCGCCGCCTTCGACGTGCGCTCGGTGGGCGGCACCAGCTACGACACCGCCGTCAAGGACCAGGGCGGCTGCGGCTCCTGCGTCGCCTTCGGCAGCGCGGCGGCGATGGAGGTGGTCTTCCGGTTCACCCGCCGCACGACGATGCCGCTCGACCTCAGCGAGGCCCACCTGTTCTACGTGCACGGGCGGGCGGAGGGGCGCACCTGCGCCAACGGGTGGTGGCCCGACCGCGCCCTGCTGGCGGCGCGGGACAAGGGCGTGACCTTCGAGGACTACTTCCCCTACACCGCGGGCGACCAGGACGGGTCGCGGCTCAACGCCGACTGGCCGAACCGCCTCGCACGGGCGACCCAGTACGAGGTCGTCAGCGGCGACGCGGCGAGGATGAAGGAGATGATCTCCACCCGCGGGGCCGTCACGGCCTGCTTCAACGTCTACCAGGACTTCTTCAGCTACCGCTCGGGGATCTACCGGCACGTCACGGGCAGCCTGGCCGGCGGGCACTGCGTCGTGCTCATCGGCTACGACGACGCGGCGGGCTGCTGGATCGCCCGGAACAGCTGGGGGACCGGGTGGGGCGACGGCGGCTACTTCCGCATCGCGTACGGCCAGTGCGGCATCGAGTCGTACCAGACGGTCGCCGTGCACGGGGTGGCTCTGCGGGCCTGGCTGCCGGACCAGCAGGTCATCGGGCTCTGGTCGAACGACGCCGACGCCAACACCTGGGCGTACGGGGGCCAGCGCGGCTGGCTGAAGCTCGACGGGGCCTCGCCGGTGACCTCGCACGCGATGCTCGGCGAGCTCGCCGCGGCCAAGGCGCTGGGCCGACCGGTGGGGATGTACGAGGTCGACGGCGCCGTCAAGCAGCTCTACGCCTGGTAGGAGGAGAGGACCGATGACCACGACGGACACGGTGGGCGTGCCGACCGGCATCCCGCCCCAGGCCTCCGGGCTGCTGCACGGCGCCGGGACCAGCGCGCCGACCGCGGTGCCGGACGAGGAGGTCGAGGCGCGCGTCGCGGCCGCGACCCCGCTCGCCGGCCCGACCGCGCTGCCGCCGCAGGTGGCGGCGGTCGAGGACCAGGCGGTGACCGCGACGTGGCGCAACGGCGTCACGATCGACGCGCTCTGGTCCATCGACGAGACGCGCAACGCCTGGGCGCGCATCCCGGGCGTCGGCTGGCGCAAGGTCTACAACGGGCGGGACGGCGCTTTCCTCGCGCTCTGCACCCTGGCCGCGCAGGCGCGCCAGACCGGGCGGACGGTCAACCTCCGGGAGGACGCCGACGGGATGATCCACGAGATCTACCTCTGGTAGGCCTCTCGCCGGGAGACGCGCCCGGAGACGCGCACGGTGAGGCCGCGCCGCTGCAGCGGCGCGGCCTCCCACGCGCGCTGCAGGCGCAGGCCCACCTCGTAGCTGCCGGGCCGGTCCGCCCGCAGGCGCAGGAGCCGCGCGCCGGCGGCCCCCGGCGCCGGCCCGCCCGGCACCGCCGCGTCGGTCACGAGCGCGAGCCCGTCCGGGACGTCGGCCTGCCAGGCGTAGCCCGTCGTCGCCTGCTCGGCGAGCCGCACCACCAGGACGTCGCCCACCGCGACGTCGACGGGTGCGTCGCCGTGGACCTCCGGCTCCACCTCGCGCTCCACGGGGGCCTCCACTCCTCGGGTCCTCCGACGCTCGCCCGGCCGGCGCAGGCCGTCAAGGCTCAGCCGAGGGCTCCCGCCTCGAGCACCAGGACCGGGTCCTGCCAGAAGTCGTGCTCGTGCGGCACGTCGCGGGTGCCCGCCGCGGTGCGGACCCGCAGGACCAGGTGGGCGCCGAGCCCCTGCACCACCGACCCGACCGGCACGAGCACCTGCACGCTGTCGGCGCGCCGGGCCGGCGTCAGGACGAGGGGCGGCACGGCCAGGCGGGGGTGGTCCGCGAGGGTGACCTCCACCCGGAGCTCCTCGACCCCCAGCGCGGCGAGGTCGAGCCCGGTGGCGTTGACGCCGAGGACGTACCGCACCTGCTGCACGGTCTCCACCTGGAAGGACACGTAGCGGCCGAGCTCGGTCTTGGGCACGACCGGGGGCAGCGCGAGCTCGCGGGAGACCAGCACCGGCGCGCCCGGTGGCGCCGCGAGCGCGAGGGACGCGCCGGGGGCCAGCCGCTGCCCGACGGGGGCGACGTCGAGGCCCGCGTCGGTGACGGCGGCGCTGCGGACGACGTCGAGGTCGTACGGGGTCCGGTTCACGAGCACCACCCCCGTGCCCGCCCCGTCGGCCGGCTGCACCGTGACGTCGTCGCTCCCGCTCGTCGCGTGCAGGTCGAGGGTCACCGCCGTGCGCACCGGGACCTCGAGGACGTCGTCGACCCGGACCGCGAGCTCGCCGGTGAGCGCGTTCCGCACGGACCCGGCGAGGGCGCCGAGCAGCAGGTTGACCTTGTTGACGGCGGGTGTCGCGTCGTCGCGGACGTCGAGGGTCAGGACCACGGTCCCGGGGTCCGCCCCCTCGGTGAACGTGGCACCGCTGGCGAACGGCGTGGCGAGCGTCGCCGGGTGCCGCGGGTCGAGCCCCCGGGGGAGCGTGAGGCGCGGGACCAGCCCGGCCAGCTCCGGTGCCGTGGCGACCTCCCGGGCCAGGCCGGCCAGGTCCACCGGGTCCACGCGCGGGGCCAGGCCCAGCACCAGGGCGAAGCGCGAGCCCTGCCCGCCGCCCGCCTGCGGGTCGACGAGCGCCTGGCACAGGGCCGCGCAGCCCGCGGCCGAGCGCACGAGGGCGTACTCCGCCGGGACGACCACGACGGTGCCGGTGACCCGACCCGCGTACACCCGCCGGACCGACGGGAAGCGGGCGCTGACGTCGCCCAGGGAGGCCAGCTCGACGTACTCCGAGCGCGCCGTGCGGAACTCCGCGAGGTCGGCCTCGTCGACGATGGTCCGCGTGGTGCCGCCGACCTGGAGCGTGTACCGCTGGGGGTGGTCACCGCGGGCGAGGGCGTCGGCGAGGCGGACGACCTGCTGCTCGTGCTCCTCGACGACCACGGCCCGCTCCACCGGCTCGGGCGGCTCGACGGGCTCGACGGGCTCGGGCGGCTCGAGGGGCTCGCGCCGCGGCCGCCGGTCGAGCACGTCCTCGAGGGGCCGCCGGAGGGCGCCGGCGACCAGCGGCTCGCGGACGGGTCGCCCCGGTGGCACCGCCCGTACCGGGCGCAGGGGACGTGGCGGGCGGAGCTCGTCGAGCACCGGCAGCCGCCGGGGCCACCACGGCCGGCGGCTGCGCGTGCGGACGGCCCGGTACCGCAGGGCCAGGTGGAGCTCGGCGGCGTGGAGCAGGCGCAGCTGGGTGTAGCAGAGGACGACGTCGGGACCGAGGAGGCCGTCGACGACGATGCGGTGCGTGCCGTCAGGGGCCGGGTCCACGGCGGCCGGGACCCGTACGGCCTGCGGCTGCCCGGCGGCGTCGGTCCAGGGCAGGTGCAGCTCGGCGTCGAGGTCCAGCAGGGGCACGGCCCGGTACGTCGTCCCCGGCCGCTCGGCCCGGGCCCGCGCCACCTCCGGGGGCTCGTCGAGCCGCACCCCCAGCTCCAGGCGGGCCGCGTGGAACGGGTCGCCGTCGCGGTCGGCGCCGACCCGGCGGGCGGCGAAGGAGAACGACGGGTCGGGCACCACGAGGGCGGCCGAGGGGACGTACCAGGTGAGGGTCGGGTCGGAGCGGTCCGGCAGCAGCGGGCCCTCGCGGCGGTCGGCCGCGGGCAGGTGCTCCTCCACGCCGCTCGCCCCCGGCGGGACGAGGGGGACGACCAGCTGGGCGAGCACGACGGGGCTCAGGCGCAGGACGGGCGCGACGGCGACCGCCGCGGGGGTGGCGGTCCGGTCGGGGGCGGGGGGCCGCAGCCCGCGGGCGAGGGCCCGCGAGGCTGCGGCCGCCGTGGTGGGGGCGGGCATCTCAGGTGGTGGGGTAGCCGGCGATGTAGGCGTTGATCCGCGCGACCTCCTCGGCCGGCGCCGGGGGCAGCGACAGCTTGAAGGGGTTGAGGTACTTCAGCCGGCCCACGGGCACCGGGAAGGTCTCCGGCTCGCCGGTCCACACGACGGGGTCGTCCGTGAAGCTCGGGCCGGCGACGGTGACCTCGACCGTGCAGGTCATCTCGTCGGCATCGAAGTACTTGTCGGAGAACAGCTCCCACACCACGTTCTTCTGCCGCGCCCGGTCGACCTCGATGACGTCCGTGCGGTCGCCGATGGACACCGTGAGCGTCACCGTCACGTTGTCCTTGGGCAGCTGCCGGTCGAGGACGAAGTGGACGAAGACGTAGCCCACCTCGGCGGGGTCGAGGATCGGCGCGTGGTCGGTGCCGGTCCGCTCCACGACGACCTGCGAGCGGCCCCCGTCGAGGTCGACGCGCGGGTCGGCGGCGTCGTACACGAGCGTCTTGCGGACCCGCACCTGGTCGGCCGGCCACTCCGGGACCTCGCGGTCGAGGCGCAGGAAGGCGACGTTGACGATGTCGTCCGGGTTGACCTCGGACCACAGCGCGAGCGCTGCCGGCGCGGCGCGGTCCTGCTGCCCCGCCGTGTAGTGGAAGCCCTCGGCGCGGGTGACGAGGTTGACCGAGCCGTCGGCGCGGACCGGGTCGCTGTAGTCGGGGTAGCTGACCTGCATCTGCACCGAGCGGATCGGGTCGCGCAGGTCGGTGCCGTCGGGCAGCTTCTCGCCGAAGTTCACCGCGCAGGTGCCGGCGACCTGGAGCTTGCTGAACCACTGGCCGATGTCGATGACGGACAGGTACTTGTCGAGGTCGGCGCGCACGGCGGGCTCGAGGTCGTTGAGCGTGCCGCTCACCCGGTGCGTCACGGTGATCGTCCGGTTGAGCTTGAGCTCCTGCGT
The DNA here is from genome assembly GCF_003594885.1 of Vallicoccus soli. Lineage (NCBI taxonomy): Bacteria > Bacillati > Actinomycetota > Actinomycetes > Motilibacterales > Vallicoccaceae > Vallicoccus > Vallicoccus soli. Next base: position 185,238 of record NZ_QZEZ01000003.1, on the reverse strand, counting down.
GAGCTTCACCTCGCGCCGGGCCTGCTTCCCCTTGAGCGAGACCGCGCTGCCGCCGAAGAGGCTGCCGAACCAGCCGCGGTCCGCCGTCGCGGGCGCGTCCGGTGTCGGCTGCCAGTCGAAGATCTCCGTCTTGACCAGCTCCATGGCGGTCTTGCGCATCTCGTCGACGTTCTGGGTCACCCACGCCTCCAGCTCGGGAGTCAGCGCCGCGCTGTTCTGCGTGATCTCGGTCGTGATGCCCCCGGTGGTGCGGCACCGCTCGTACGCGTAGCTGGCCGCGAGGCTGCTGATGCCGAGGAAGCCGCCGGTGCTGAGGGCCGCCGAGAAGGAGTCGTACATCTTGGCCACGTCGACCGTGACCTTGATGGTCACCGCGTTGACGTAGAACGACTCCTTGAGCTCGTCGTAGACGGTGAAGGGGGACTTGCCCTCCTGCAACGCCCCGGCGATCGCGCCGGCGGCGAACTGGTTGCAGGTGACGAGGAAGCTGTTGTAGCCGTGCGCCTCGATGCTCCCCTTGCCGGTCCCGGCCGCGGTGATCATCATCGGGACCTTCTCGGTGCCGGCCTGCACGAGGTCGGGCACCGCGATGGACACATCGCTGTGGGTGATGGGCACGATGCCGAGCAGCGGCTCGGGCCCGCCGGCGCGCCGGCCGAACAGCTGCGCGAGGCGCCCGGGCGGCGGCGTGTGCTGCTGGTCGCGGATCTTGCGGCGGGCGTCCTCGATGACGCTGTCCGGGATCGCGAAGGTGGTGCTGAAGGCGCAGAAGCCGCCGCCGACCTCGGCCGACCCGCCGTCCGTCTGCCCGGGGTCGATGCCGAGCGTCGACTCGTCGGTCATGAGGCCCTTGAAGATCGTCATGCCGAAGTCGAAGTCGTCGGGGGAGGTCTCCTTGCGGGCGAGGTACACCCGCGACGGCTGGAAGTAGTAGTGCTGCGGGAGCCCCGCCTCCCGCAGCTCGTGGTTCATCGCGTCGGGGTAGACGTGCAGGCTGTACTCGCGCCCGGTCTCGTCGTTCGCGGTGACGACGACGAAGTCGGGGCCGAAGAGCGGCCCGACCGGGGTGATGATGCTGGTGGCCACGGTTCCTCCTGGTCCGGTGGTGGTGCTCGGGTCCCGGTCCTCAGCCGAGGGCCGAGGTGACCGAGTCGTGCAGGGTGGTGCCGGCCGGCGCCTCGGTGAGCGCGCCGCCGGCGACGCGCAGCCAGCCGCGTCGGCGCCCGACGCGCTGGGCGACGTCGGCGAGGACCCGGGCGGTGCCGGTGGGCTCGCCGGCGGTGCCGGTGAGGTCGACGACGAGGCGGTAAGCGCTTGCGGCGATGAGTCGCACGAGGTCGGTGTGCAGCGCCGCGAGGGAGGCCGGGTCGAGGTCACCGGTCACGGTGACGACGACGGCCGGCCCCCGCTGCGCGGCGGTCACCGTGGCCACGGCCCGTCCCGGCGGCGGCCGGGCGGCAGGACGGTCACGAGAACGTCGCCTGCCAGGTGAGCGGCCCCACGACCCCGTCGGCCCAGAGGCCGTGCTCCTCCTGCAGCAGCCGGCAGGCGTCGCGGGAGGCGGGGCCGTACTGGCCGTCGGCGTCGAGGTCGTGGCCCCGCTCGAGCATGCGCTCCTGCCACTGGCGCACGTCGTCGCCGACGGTCAGGGGCGGGTAGCGCAGGTAGCGCCCGGGCCACTCGGGCGGCTCGGTCGGCTCCGGCGCGGGTCCCGAGAGGACGACGTCGGTGACGGCGGCGGACTCGTACCCCTCGATGAGGCACTCGCCGTAGGCGATGCGGAAGTAGCCGCCCTCGCCCCAGCCGGTGCCCCAGGAGTTGCGGCCGAGCCAGCAGCCCTCGTCGTCGTCGTAGCCGACGAGCAGGACGCAGTGCCCGCCGGCGTGCTCGCCGGTGACGTGCGTGTAGACGCCGCCGCCGTAGCTGAAGAAGTCCTGGTAGACGTGCAGGCAGGCGACGACGGCGCCCCGCTCGACGATCGCGCGCTTCATCGCCAGCGGGTCGCCAGTGACCATCTCGAAGTCCGTGACGGTGGCGAGGCTGTCCTGCCAGTCCGGGGCGAGGCCCGACCCGTCCTGGTCGCCGGCGACGTAGGGGTACTTGTCCTCCGTCGTCACGCCCTTGGACCGGGCGGCGACGAGCGCCCGCTCCGGGTACCAGCCGGTGCCGCAGGTGCGGCCCTCGTCGCGGGCGTGGCAGTAGAACAGGTGCGCCTCGGACAGGTCGAGCGGCTCGGTGGTGAGGCCCGTCCTCCGGTACGTCACCTCCATCGCGGCCGCCGTGCCGAAGGCGACGCACGAGCCGCAGGCGCCCTGGTCCTTGACCGGGGTGTCGTAGTCGACGCCGTCGACGTCGCGGACGTCGAAGCGCGCGGGGAGCTCGTCGCTCGTGGCAGCGGCGACGCTCGCGGCGGGCAGCGGCCGCGCCGAGGCGGGGGGCGGCGGCACGCCCAGGCGCCACTCCCGCTCGTCCTCGACGAGCTCCGTCATGGGGGTGGACGCCATGCGCCAGGGCGCCCGGACCTCGTCCAGGGTGGCGCGCAGCAGGTCGAGGTCGAGCGAGGGGTTCCGGGCCACGGTGTCCTCCAGGTGCCGGAGCGGGACGGTCTCGCCCCTGACGACGGTCGGGGCCCTGGGCGAGATACCGCCGAGCAAGCGGTATCCAGCAGGGCGGTCCGTCCCTCGGAGGGCTGGACGTGCCGCGCCGCCGGGACGACCGTGGAGCCAGGAGCGACCAGGAGCGACCAGGGGAGGGGCTGTGCAGCGACTCGTGGTCCTCGCCGACGGGACGTGGAAGTCGGACGAGGACGCCTCGGACCGGACCAACGTGGAGAAGCTGCGCGACCTCGTCGTGCAGGACGACGGGGGCGTGCTGCAGGACTGCCGCTACCTCGAGGGCGTCGGCACCCGCGGCGGGCTCGACCGGTGGCTCGGCGGCGCGGTCGGGGCGGGCCTGTCGGGGAAGGTGCTCGAGGGGTACCGCTGGCTGGTCGAGCGGTACCGGCCGGACGACCAGGTCTTCCTCCTCGGGTTCAGCCGGGGGGCGTACACGGTGCGCAGCCTCGCCGGGCTCGTCCGGAACCTGGGGATCCTGCGCCCGGAGCACGCCGGGCGCGTCGACGAGGCGTACGCGCACTACCGGGACCGCGACGAGCGCTGGGCCCCCGAGGGCGACCTCGCCCGGCGGTTCCGGCAGGCGTACGCGCACCCGCTGCCGCGCATCGCCTTCCTCGGGGTCTGGGACACCGTGGGCGCCCTGGGCGTGCCCGGTGGCGGGCCGCTCGCGTGGTGGACCCGGCGCCGGTACGGCTTCCACGACGTGCAGCTCAGCGGCATCGTCGACCGGGCGTACCAGGCCCTGGCCATCGACGAGCGGCGCGGCACCTTCGCCCCGACGCTCTGGACGGTCGACCCGGCGCACGCGGGGCACCAGGTGGTGCGCCAGACCTGGTTCACCGGCTCGCACAGCGACGTCGGCGGCGGCTGCCCGGACAGCGGCCTCTCGGACATCACGCTGCGGTGGATGGCGCAGGGCGCGGCCGAGGCCGGGCTCGGGCTGGACACCGGGCGCCTGCCGCGCGACGACCGGTACGACGCCCCGCTGCACGACTCCGCCCGCGCCCTCTTCCGCGTCCTGTCCCTCCGTGACCGGGCCATCGGTCCCGCCGGCTCCGCGGACGTGCACCGGGCGGCCCGGGACCGGCACGAGCGGGGGGTGCGCCCGCCGTACGCCCCGCGCAACCTCCTCGCGTGGCTGCAGGCGCAGCGGGGCGCCGGGAGCAGGGTCCCCACGGCGTGACACCTCGGCGTGCAACGCGCCCCGGACCGGCGCACCATGGCGGCATGAGCACCACTGGCAGCAGCGAGGGACGCCGCCGCGGGCTGCGCGGACTCTTCGACCGGGTCGCGCTGGGGCTCTGGGGCCCGCCGGACCTCGACCCCGACAAGCCCCCGCCGCCCAACCCGTTCACGGGCACCAAGTACGACCCCGAGGTGAAGCGCGCGGCCAAGGAGGCGCGCAGGCGCGAGCGGGGCCGCTGACGGGCGTTGTGCCCGTTCGGTCACGGGTCGTACGGCTTCGTCCGCCCGGGTGGTTCCTGTGGAAGGCGCCCGACGGTGGTGCGCGCGCCGACCTAGCCTCGTCGTCGGTCGGGGGCCGGTGGGCCTGCCCGGCGTGACGGTGCTGGGCGGGTGAGCGGGGGCGGGGCGTGGGCGCGGTCGCGGTGGTCGAGGACGAGGTGCGCGAGCTGGTGCGCCGGCGCGGCCTGGACCCGGTGGCGGACCCGCAGGCGGTGCGCCGCCTGGTGGACGAGGTGGTGGCGGACTACGACGAGCGGTCGCTGTCCGGGAGCCTGCCGCCGCTGGCGGACCTGGCGGGCGCGGCGCGGCACGTGTACGACGCGGTGGCCGGGTTCGGGCCGCTGCAGAAGTTCCTCGACGACCCGACGGTCGAGGAGGTGTGGGTCAACGAGCCGACGCGGGTGTTCGTCGCGCGGCGCGGGGTGCCGGAGCTGACCACGACGATCCTCACCGCGGAGCAGGTGCGGGACCTGGTCGAGAAGATGCTCAAGTTCTCGGGGCGGCGGGTGGACCTGTCCACGCCGTTCGTGGACGCGATGCTGCCGGACGGCAGCCGGCTGCACGTGGCGATCCCGGACATCACCCGGGAGCACTGGTCGGTGAACATCCGCAAGTTCGTGGTGCGCGCGACGCACCTGGAGGACCTGGTGCAGCTCGGCACGCTGAGCGCGCAGGCCGCGGAGTTCCTCGACGCGGCGGTGGCCAGCGGGCTGAACGTCCTGGTCGCGGGCGGGACGCAGGCAGGCAAGACGACCCTCCTGAACTGCCTCTCCGCGGCGATCCCGAGCCGCGAGCGGGTCATCACCTGCGAGGAGGTCTTCGAGCTCAAGCCGCCGGTGCCCGACGTGGTGGCGATGCAGTGCCGCCAGCCGAACCTCGAGGGCGGCGGCGAGATCAAGCTGCGCCGCCTGGTCAAGGAGGCGCTGCGCATGCGGCCCTCGCGGATCATCGTCGGCGAGGTGCGCCAGGAGGAGAGCCTGGACCTGCTCATCGCGCTGAACTCCGGGCTGCCCGGCATGTGCACCATCCACGCGAACTCCGCCCGCGAGGCCGTCACGAAGATGTGCACCCTGCCGCTGCTCGCCGGCGAGAACGTCGGGCACGGCTTCGTGGTGCCCACGGTGGCCTCCTGCATCGACGTCGTGGTGCACGTGGCGACCGACCGGGAGGGCCGGCGGCGCGTGCGCGAGGTCGTCGCCGTCCCGGGGCGGGTCGAGGGCGACGTCGTCGAGGTGGCGGACCTGTTCGTCGAGCGCGGTGAGCGGCTGGTGCGCGCCGACGGCTGGCCGCCGCACACCGAGCGCTTCGAGCGCGCCGGGTACGACCTGCAGCGCATCCTCGGCGCGCGGGCGGCGGCCTGATGGGCGCCGCGCTGGGCCTGCTGCTGGGCATCGGGCTGCTCCTGGTCTGGCAGTCCACCGCGCCCCCGGCGCCGCCGCGGCCCCGCACGCGGCTGACGGTGCGGGAGCGGACGCGCGAGATGCTCGCCCAGGCCGGCATCGAGGCGGTGACGCCGGCAGCGCTGCTGCTCTCCTGCCTCGGTACGGCCCTCGTCGTCGGGCTGGCGCTGCTGGTCGTCTCGCGCTCGTTCCCCATCGCCGGCGCCTTCGCGCTCATCGCCGGCTGGGCGCCGGCGGCCCTGGTGCGCATGCGCCAGCGCAAGCGGCGCACGGAGTTGCGCGACCTGTGGCCCGAGGTCACGGACAACCTCGCCTCGGCCGTACGGGCGGGGCTGTCCCTGCCCGAGGCGCTGGCGCAGGTCGGGGTGCGGGGCCCGGAGCCGTTGCGCGCACCGTTCCGGCGCTTCGGCGAGGACTACCGCGCCACCGGGCGCTTCGCCGAGTGCCTCGACCGGCTCAAGGACGCGCTCGCGGACCCCGTGGCCGACCGGATCGTCGAGTCGCTGCGGATGGCGCGCGAGGTCGGCGGTTCCGACCTCGGCACGCTACTGCGCACGCTGTCCGGCTTCCTGCGCGAGGACGCCCGTACCCGCGCGGAGCTGGAGACCCGCCAGGGCTGGACGGTCAACGCGGCGCGCCTGGCGGTGGCGGCGCCGTGGCTCGTGCTGCTCATGCTCTCGACGAGCCCCGACGCGGTGGACGAGTACAACAGCGGCGCCGGTCTCGTCGTCCTCGCCGGCGGCGGCGCGGTGTGCGTCGTCGCGTACCGGCTCATGGTGCGCCTCGGGCGGCTGCCCGAGGAGGAGCGGGTGCTGCGGTGACCGCCCTGCCCCCGCACCTGTCCGGTGCGCTCGTCGGCCTGCTCGCCTCCGTCGGGCTCCTGCTCGCCGTGACCCGCGTGCCGGCCCTGCGCCGGCCGACGCTCGACGACCGGCTGGCGCCGTACCTGCGCGACCCCGGGCGGACCTCCCGCCTGCTGGCCTCCCAGCGGGCCCTCACCCCGTTCCCCACCCTCGAGCGGATCGTCGGGCCGCTGCTGCGCGACGCGACCCGCGGGCTGGAGCGGGTGCTCGGTGGCGGGCACGCCGTGCGGGTCCGGCTCGAGCAAGCCGGCCGGGGGACGACGCTGGAGGAGTTCCGCGTCGAGCAGGTGCTCTGGGGCGCGGGCGCGCTGCTGGCGGCCCTCGCCGCCAGCCTGCTGCTCATCGCCCGCGGCTCCGTGGACCAGCCCGTCGTGCTCCTCGTGGGCTGCCTGCTCGCCGGCGCCGGCGGTGTCGTCGCCCGCGACCGGGCGCTCGGCGCGCAGGTCGCCCGCCGCGAGCAGCGCATGCTCCAGGAGTTCCCCACCGTCGCCGAGCTGCTCGCCCTCGCCGTCGCGGCGGGGGAGGGGCCGATCGGCGCTCTCGAGCGCACCACCCGTACCAGCCGCGGCGAGCTGTCCGGCGAGCTCGCCCGCGCCCTGGCCGACGCCCGCGCGGGAGCCTCGCTCGTCCAGGCCCTGCAGGGCATCGCCTCGCGCACCAGCCTGCCCGCGCTCGCCCGCTTCGTCGACGGCATCTCCGTCGCGGTGGAGCGCGGCACCCCGCTCGCCGACGTCCTGCGCGCCCAGGCCGTCGACGTCCGCGAGGCGGGTAAGCGCCATCTGCTCGAGGCGGGCGGCCGCAAGGAGATCGCCATGATGGTGCCGGTCGTCTTCCTGGTCCTGCCCGTCACCGTCGTCTTCGCCCTGTTCCCGGGCATCGTCGGGCTCAGCTTCACCGCCTGACGGCCCCACCACCACCGTACGAGGAGCACACCCATGCCCGTCCGACCCCTGACCCTCGCGCTCGTCACGCTGGCGCTGGCCGTGCGCGACCGCCTGCACGAGGGCGGCCGCGACCGCGGCGACGTCCCCGGCTGGGTGCTCGTCACGCTCATGACCGCGGGGCTGGTCACCGTCCTGTGGGCGCTGGCCGGCGAGCAGCTGCAGACCCTCTTCACCGATGCGCTCAGCGGCGTCACCGGCCCCGGCGCCTGAGCGGCGCGGCGACGAGGGCTCGGCGGTCGTCGAGACCGCGCTCGTCACCGTCGTCCTGCTCGGGCTCTTCCTCGCGATCCTGCAGCTCGGGCTCGCCCTGCACGTGCGGAACACCCTCGTCGCGTCCGCGGCCGAGGGCGCGCGCCACGGGGCGAACGCCGACCGCACCCCCGCGGACGGCGCGGAGCGGGCGCGCGAGCTCATCACCGACGCGCTCGACCCGCGGTACGCCCGCGCGGTCAGCGCCGGCTACGAGACGGTCGACGGGGTCCCGACCGTCGTCGTGCGGGTCGAGGCCGTCCTGCCGGTCGTCGGGCTGCTCGGCCCGGACCGCGGGCTCGTCGTCACCGGCCACGCACTCCGGGAGGGCGCGTGAGGCGCGACGACACCGGCAGCGCGATCGTCGAGTTCTGCTTCCTCGGGGTGCTGCTCATGGTCCCCCTGGCGTACGTCGTCCTGGCCGTCTTCCACGTGCAGGCCGCGGCCTACGGCGCGGCGGCGGCGACCCGCGAGTCGGGGCGGGCGTACACGACCACGCCCGCCGGCGGCGACGCGGAGGGCCGCGCGTGGGCGGCGGCCGGCGTGGCCCTGGCCGACCACGGCGTCGACCTCGCCGACCAGGACTACGCGCTGACCTGCTCGGCCGACCCGTGCTCGAGCCCGGGCGGCACCGTCCGGACGACGATCGCGGTCGACGTCCCGCTGCCGCTGCTGCCCCGGTTCCTCGGGGACGCCGCGACGTTCCGGGTCGAGGCGACGCACGTGCAGCCCGTCGACCGGTTCCGGGGCGCACCGTGAGGCGGGACGAGGGCTCGGTGAGCGTGCTCGTGCTCGGACTGGTGCTCGTGCTCGTCGCCCTCGTGACCGTCGTCGTCGACGTGTCGGCGGTGTTCATCGCGCAGCGATCGCTGTCCGGCGCGGCCGACGCCGCGGCGGTGGCGGCCGCGGGGGCGGTCGACGAGGACGCCGTCTACCGCGGTACGGCCGGCGGCGCGACGCTGCCGCTCGGCGACGTGCGCTCGGCCGTCGTGGAGCAGGTCACCGCGGCAGGCGTCGGACAACGCTTCCCCGGTTTGGCGGTCGACGCCGCGTCGGACGGCACCACCGCGACGGTGGTGCTCGCCGCCGACGTGCCGCTGCCGTTCGTGGGCGTGGTGGCCCCCGACGCGTCGTGGCGGGTCGAGGTGACGGCGAGCGCGCGGAGCCCGTACGGGCCCTGAGGTATCCCTGCCGCCTCCGCCGCCCTCTCCCGGGCGGAGCCGCCGGGCCACGGCGGCGGAGCGGAGGTGCGGGCGATGGCGGTGCTGAGCGCGACGGACCCGGTGGTCGTGGACCGGGATGCCGGTGAGACCGACGCGACGACGGTGGTGACGTACCAGAAGCAGGAGCACGAGGTGCTGTGGCTGCGGCCCCCCGGCGGCGGCTGGGACCGCCCGAACCTCTTCCTCCTCGTCGGCGAGGCGGACGCGGAGGAGCGCGGCAGCTTCGCGTTCGTGCTGCGGCCGGGGGAGGTCCTGCAGGTCGTCGTCTACCGCGACGGGCTCATGCCGTCCGAGGAGGTCGAGGAGCAGCTCCGCGCGGAGGCGTACGTGCGGGTCCACTGCCTGCTGGGGCGGCGCGACCTGATCAGCGACCGGGGCCAGCAGACCGGTGGCACGTGGCACCGCCAGTCGGTGGCGACGCACGTGCCGACCCGGGTCGTGCTCGCCGCCGTGACGCCCGTACCGCCGGTCCTCGGGCCCGCCGGCTTCCCCGTGCTCACGGCCGTGGCGGAGGCCCGGGCGACCCGCGACGGCACGGGCACCCTGCACGAGCTCGTCCTGCTGCCGCTGCTGCCCGGGCAGCACCGCTTCTGCACCGTCGTCGTCGCCGACGACGCCGGTGACTGGGACGTCCTCGTCACCGAGCTGGACACCCTGCGACGGCAGCTGACGGTCGAGTTCCCCACGCTGCACGTGTACGACGACGGCGACCCGGGCGGCTACGGCGAGGCGTCGTTCACGTTCCAGGTGCTGCACCGGAGGGCGCCGGACCCGGTCCTCCTGCAGGAGTTCCACCGCCCCACGGCCGACATCGACGACTGGGGCGAGACCGCCCGCCCGTACGCCCTCGGGTTCGCCCACGTCGGTCAGCCCCAGCGGGTGCGGGACGGGGAGCAGCACGTGTGGGTCGCGTCGCGCGGCCTGGAGGAGGACGGCTTCCTCGAGCCGGACGAGGCAGCGGGCTCGTGGGGCGTGCGCCTGCCGCTGCCGTCCGGGCCGTGGGAGGAGGTCACGGGCGCCCAGATGCGCCTCGACTGCCCGCCCAGCAGCGACGGCTCCAGCTTCCACTACGGGGTCGACGTGCGGTGGAGCGTGGCGTACGTGCCCTGAGTCCCGGGGGGTCGCCCTCCGGTGCGCGGCGTGCTCAGCAGCGCCGGACCGCCGCCGGTCCCACGTCGGCGAGGGTCCGGCAGCCGGCCAGCCCGAGGGTGAGGTCGAGCTCGGCGACGAGGTGCTCGACCACCTGCACGACGCCCTCCTCGCCGGCGAGGGCGAGGCCGTAGACGTACGGGCGACCGAGCAGGACGGCCCGGGCGCCCAGGGCGAGCGCCTTGAAGGCGTCGGCGCCGCCGCGGATGCCGCTGTCGAAGAGGACCGGCACGTCGACCGAGCCCGCGACGTCCGCGAGGGCGTCGAGCGAGCCGAGCGCGCCGTCGACCTGCCGGCCGCCGTGGTTCGACACGACGACGCCGTCGGCGCCGTGCTCCTCGGCCAGCCGGGCGTCCTCGCGGGTCTGGACGCCCTTGACCAGCACCGGGAGGCTCGTGAGGCCGCGCAGCCGGCCGAGGTCGTCCCACGTGAGCGCGGGGTTGCTGAAGACGTCGAGGAACGTCTCGACGGCGGCGCGGGGCGCGGGGGAGCGCAGGTTCGCCCACGTGCCCCCCGGGTGGTGCCGGGCCATGGACAGCAGCGCGCCGACCGCCGCGGGGGTGGGCCGCGCGGACGTGCGGCTGCGCGGGCGCTCGGCGACGAGGCGGGCGAAGACGGGGTCGCTGGTGTACTGCGCGATGCCGAGGCCGCGGGCGAACGGCAGGTGGCCGAGGTCGAGGTCCTGCGGGCGCCAGCCGAGCAGGTGGGTGTCGACGGTGACGACGAGCGCGCGGCACCCGGAGGCCTCGGCACGGCGGACCATGCTCGCGACGAGGTCCGGCTCGCGGCTCCAGTAGAGCTGGAACCAGGGCGCGGTCGCGCCGGCCGCCGCTGCCGTCGCCTCCACCGGCGCCGACCCCTGCGTCGAGACGAGCATCGGCAGGCCCAGCCGCGCCGACGCGCGCGCGACGGCCAGGTCCGCCTCGGGGTGCGCCATCTCCAGGACCCCGATGGGCGCGAGCAGCACCGGTGCGGGGTAGCGCTGCCCGAACAGCTCGACCGACAGGTCGCGCTCCTCCACGGCGCGGAGCATCCGCGGCACGATGCGCCACGCGTCGAGCGCCGCCCGGTTCGCCCGCTCCGTCGCCTGCTGCCCCGCGGAGCCGGCGACGTACGCCCACGCGCGCCGCGGCATGCGGCGGCGGGCCGCGGCGGCGAGGCGTACGGGGTCGACGGGGACCGCCGGGCGCCGGCCGAGCACCCCCTCGCGGTAGATCCGCGACTGCACCCGACGCCCGTACGACTCCGCCACCCGCGCATGGTCGCGGCCGCAGGTGGCGCCGGACAAGGCGTACGGGTGCCTCACGAGGCCAGGACGCCTCGCGAGGCACCCGTACGGGTGCTCCGCGTGGTCAACGCGGGGAGGGCAGGTCGTCGACGGACGCGACCACCCGCCGCACCCCGCGGTGGGTCACGACGAGGCCGTCGGCGGCGGGGGTGACGGCGAGCTCGGCGTCGCCGTCGGGGACGACGCGCCAGCCGCGGCGGGCGAGGGCGCGGGCGGCGACGGGGTCGGCGCAGCGGGCGACGGGGGCGTCGGGGCCGGGGTCGAGGACGAAGGCGCCGCGCTGCGGGTCGAGGTGCAGGCCGTCGCGGTCGAAGGCGGCGCCGAGGGTGCCGTCGAGGGCGAGCGCCTCGGGGGACCCCTCACGCAGGGCGCCGTCCGCCCCCACCAGCCACACCCGGTCCGCGAGGCGCAGCGCGAGCTCCAGGTCGTGCGTCGACAGCACGACGACGAGGTCCCGCTCGGCGGCGAGGCGGCGCAGCAGGGCGAGCAGCGACACCCGCGCCGGCACGTCGAGGAACGCGGTCGGCTCGTCGAGCAGCAGCAGCCCCGGCTCCTGGGCGAGCGCCCGCGCGGTGAGCACCCGCTGGCGCTCGCCGTCGGACAGCTCGGCGAAGCGCCGGCCCGCCAGGCCCGCCGCGCCCACGGCGTCCAGCGCCCAGCCGACGGCCTCGTCGTCCTGCGGGCGCAGCCGCGCGCCCCAGGGCAGGTGCGGCGTGCGCCCCAGCGCCGCGACGTCCCGCGCCGTGAGCAGGCCGGGCTCGACGCGCTCGGTCAGCACCACGCCGACCCGCCGCGCGCGCTCCGGGCCGGGCAGCGCGAGCAGGTCCTCGCCGTCGAGCAGCGCCCGCCCGCCGAGCGCGGGCTGCAGGCCGGCGAGGGTGCGCAGCAGGGTCGACTTGCCGGAGCCGTTGGGCCCGAGCACCGCTGTGAGGGTGCCCCTCAGGGCCGCCGCGGACAGGGCGGTGGACACCGGGCGGCCGCGGCGGCCGCCGTACCCGGTGGTGAGCCCGTCGAGCACCAGCCCGCTCACAGCGCCACCCGGCTGCGCAGCAGGACGGCCACGACGACCGGCGCCCCGACGAACGACGTCACCGCGTTGAGCGGCAGCACCGTCCCGGACCCCGGGGCCTGCGACACGACGGCGCACACCAGCGCCAGCACCGCGCCGAGCACCGCGCACCCCGGCAGCAGCACCCGGTGCCCCGACGTCCCGAACGCCCGCCGGGCCAGGTGGGGCACCGCCAGCCCGAGGAACGCGACCGGCCCGCAGAACGCCGTCGTCGCGCCGGCCAGCAGGGACGCCGAGAGCAGCGTGAGGAGGCGGGTGCGGCGCACGTCGACGCCCATGGTCCGGGCGTACGCCTCGCCGAGCAGCAGCGCGTCGAGGGCGCGGGCGGACGCGGCGGCGGCCGCGAGCCCCGCGACGACGCACGGCGCGAGCACGCGCAGGTCCGACCAGGTCGTCGCGGAGAACGACCCGAGCCCCCACAGCAGGAACTGCTGCGCCCGCTCCGGCTCGGTCCACACCAGCAGCACCGACAGCGCCGCGGTGCTCGCCGAGCCCACCATGACCCCGACGAGCAGCAGCGTCACCGCCGAGCGGGCCCACCGGGCCAGCAGGAGCACCAGCGCGAGCACGAGCGCCGAGCCCAGCGCCGCAGCCACGACCACGCCGACGCGCCCCGCGCCCGCCAGCCCCGCCGCGAAGCCCGCCCCGGAGCCGCCCGCGCCCACGACGACGAGGCCCACGCCCAGGGAGGCGCCGGAGGAGACGCCCAGGACGTACGGCTCGGCGAGCGGGTTGCGGAACAGCGTCTGCAGCTGCAGGCCCGCCACCCCGAGCGCCGAGCCCGCGAGCACCGCCGTCAGAGCCCGCGGCACCCGCAGCGTGCCGACCACCGTCGACCACCGCGGGTCCTCGGGCGCGGCGCCCACCAGCACCCGCGCGGTCTCGCCGAGCGGCACCCGTACGGGCCCCAGCGCGACCGCCGCCACCAGGGCGGCGGCCAGCGCCACCAGCAGGCCCGCCCCGACCAGGACCGGGCGGCGGTTCACCCCTGCGGCACCGGGCGGTAGAACGTCGTCCCGTGCTCGGGCAGCAGCTCGGGGTGCAGCACGTGCACGAGGTCGGCGAGCACGAGGTCCGGCCGGGCCACGCCGCGCTCGTAGAAGTCGCTGCCGCCGCCGGGGCCCACGACCTTCGCCGACGTCCACAGCCCGCCGTCGCGCAGCGCGGCCAGCTCGGCGTAGCGCGGGTCGGCCGCCAGGGCGTCCGCCGTGGTCGCCCAGTCGTCGGTGACGAGCCACACGGGCGCGTCGCCCGCCTCGGCCACGACCTCCTCCAGGGGCACGGGCAGGCTGCCGGTGCTCGGGTCGTCCGCCCAGGCGGTCGTCCCGCCGGCGTCGGCGAGCAGCCGCGAGAGGTACGAGCCGCCTCCGGGGACGTACCAGGTGCCCTCGTAGGTGCTGCCCGGCAGCACCTCGACCGGCTCGGCGCCCTCGGCGAGCGCGCGGGTCCCCTCGTACGCGTCCTTGACCCGCTCGTACGCCTGGGCGGCCTCCTCCTGGCGGCCGGTCAGCGCGCCGAACACCTTGACCCACTCGGCGCGCCCCAGCGGCGTGGGCTCGAGCCACTCGCTGTCGGCGAGCACGGGGACGCCCGCCTCGCGAAGGACCGGGTACGCCGCGTCGTCGTAGCCGCCGGTGACGAGCACGTCCGGGTCGGCCGCGACGACGGACTCGGTGTCGACGGTGCCGCCCGCGGCGTACGCGGTGGTGGTGCCGGCCTCGAGGCGCTCGTTGACCGCGGGGCTCGTGACCAGCCCGCCGTCCGCGACGCCGGTGAGGACGCCGAGCGCTCCGACCTCCTCGAGCATCGGCAGGTGGGTCGTCGAGGCGGAGTAGAGGCTGCGCACCGGCACCTCGATGCGCGGGGCGTCGGCGAGGTCGCCCGTGAGCTCGGGGTCCGGGGCCCCGCAGCGCACGAGGACGTACGACTCGGGGGAGCCGCCCGGGTACGGCTGCTCCACGGTGAGGACCTGGTAGCTGCGCTCGTCCGAGAGCGTGAAGCCCTCGGCGTCCTGCACCCCGCCGGTGTCGGGGACGTAGTCCGCCGCGGGGTCGAAGTCGCCGATGCAGCGCTCGGCCGGCGGCGCGGCCGCGGTCGAGGGGGGCCCGTCCCCGCCGCAGCCGGCGAGGAGGAGGGCGCCCGCGGCGAGGGCCGCGGGCAGGGCACGACGGGTGGTGCGCACGGTGGCTCGGCCACCTCTCTGGGGGAGATCCGCCCCGCTGGGAGGTCGCGATGACGTGAGTCTCCTGGCTCCCGGATCGCCGCTCGCCCCGGCCTTCCCGCCCTGGTGGGCCGTGGCCGTCGCGGGGCTCGCTCCCCGGTCACAGTGGCGGGACCGCGCCGGGATCGCACCGGCTTCCTCTGTCCGCCATCGCCTGACGCACCAGTGCACCACGGACCGGTGGCCCGCCGCCGACCGGGGTCCCCGGCGGGGCGTGCGGCGCGGCGCCGCGGGGTAGCGCAGGACCCAGGACGGGGCCGGGAGAGGCCCCGCAGGAGCACCGGGAGACCGGGGACACGGAGGTCGGCATGGGACTGCTCGGCAAGCTGCTCACGGGTGCGGCCGTCGCGCGCGGCGCGCAGGGCGCGCGGAGGCGGTCGGCGGGCGGCCGCGCCGCGGGTCGCTCGGGCGGCGGGCTGCTCGGCAGCCTGCTGGGCGGCGCCGCCGCCCAGGGGCGCCGCCCGGCGCGCCGGCGCCGGCTGGGCTGAGCGCCGGGCCGCCCGGCGCCGAGCCGGAGCGGCCGGGCGCCCGACGGACGAGGCACGACGCACGACGCACGACGAGGCCCGGACCCCCGACGGGGTCCGGGCCTCGTGGCGCGCGGCCTACGGCCGGACGGCGCCCAGCTGCCGCAGCGCCGCGCCCGCCAGCGCCGCGCGGGCCTCGTCGCTCGCCAGCTGCTCCAGCCCGAAGCCGAGCAGGACCGTGTCCTCCGTGGCGATCGCCGCGGTGATGCCGCCGAGGCCGAGCGAGAGCTCGAAGTCGCGGGTGTTCGCCGGGCTGCCCTCGGGCTCCCCGGGGACGGTCCAGGGGGCGAGCCCGTCCTCGAAGCCCGCCTCCTGCTGCTCGCCGCCCGCCGTGACGAGCCGCGTGTCGTCGACGATCACCCCGGCGCCGCCGGTGAAGGGGTCGGTGACGTAGGAGACCGTCACCTCCACCGCGCCGCCCGCGTACGCCGACAGGTCGAACCGCAGGTCCTGCCAGCCGTCGGAGGACCCGGTGAGCGAGTTCCACGCACCGCTCGTCCCCGTGGCGGTGCAGGGGTCGCCCGGGGTGAGGTAGCGCAGCAGCGCCGGGTGCTCCTCGAGGAGGAAGCCGGCCTCGCACTCGGTCGGCACCGCGCTCGAGGTGGCCCCGCCCGCCTCGGGCAGGGTCGTCCAGTCCTCCCCGCCGGGCGTGCGCGCCTCGACGACCACGTGGTCGTAGCCCTCCTCGGTGTCCCACGACAGCTGCGCGGCGAAGGCCGGTGCGTCGGCCGCGGTGAGCCCGGTGAGGTCGTACGTGCGGGTCAGGCGCATCCAGCTGTCGTCCGCGTGCTCCGCCGCCGCGCCCTGGCGCCCCTCGACGGGCAGGAACGGGCCGGACGCGCCGACGTACTCCGCCGCCGGGGTGCTCGGGCCGAACCACGGGTGCGTCGCCGGGTCGAGGACCTCGCTGAGCGGGGTGAAGGCGCCGACCTCGTCGACCGGGTTGGCCACGGTCGCCGGGCCGCCGAAGTCCGCGGCCAGCCCGGCGAGCGCACCGGCGGTGCCGGCGACGCCGTCCGCCTCCGCGATCGCGGTCCTCGCGTACGCCCCGAGGTAGTACTGGGAGAAGTCGTCGGCGAGCAGCAGGCAGTCCGCGGTCGGGTCGACGGTCACGGCGCACGGCTCCTCGGGCCGCCCGTCGAGGCCGTAGTAGATGCCGCCGAGCGAGCTGCCGAGGATGCCGTAGTACGCCGCCGTCTCGCCGGCGTGCACGAGCTTGCCGCCCTCGTTGAGGAAGTCGCGGACGGCGATCGTGAGGTACTGCTGGCGCTCGGCGACGGACGCGTCGGGCAGCTGCGCCGAGCCGTACTCGGTGAGCTCGTCCTCCGGGTCCTGGGTCAGGCGGTTGTCGCCCAGGTACCAGAGCACCGTCCCGTAGTGGCCGAGCACGCCCAGGTGGTGCGGGACGCCCTGCGCGTCGACGTCCCACGTGTCGGCCCCGACCCCGTTGGCGGCCAGCGCGTCGAGGTGCGCCTGGAGGTGCTTGGGGGCGGTGACCTCGTCGGGGTACGTGGGGTTGACGCCGGTGTAGTCCTCGTTGGCCACGACGAGCACGTCGTTGCGGGAAGCGTTCTCCACGGTGTACGTGAACCGCTCGCTGCGGGACAGCCCGCGCTCGCGGCCCTCGAACCACACGGTCACCCGGTCGCCCTCGCGGGCGCCGCGCACCACCCCGCGCAGCTCCGCGTAGTAGTCGTCGTTCTCGTCGCCGTAGCGCTCGCCGCCGCGCCACTCGCGCACCGGCACCCGGTAGACGGGGCCGCGCCCGTTGACCCGGTAGCGCATCACGACGTCGCGCAGCGCGCGCTTCGCGGTCACCGCGACCGGCTGCCGCGTGCCGTACGAGACCTCGAAGGCGTCCACGACGAAGTCCGGCGTGTCGATCCCGGTCACCGACACCGGGTCGTCGGGGTCCGCGGCGCTGCGCGCCACGGCCAGCGCGAACGGGACGTTCTTCTCGTACTCGGCCTGGATCAGGGCCTCGTCGTCCGGGAAGTTGAACACGCTCTGGCAGTCGTCCGGGTCCCACGCGTCGTCCGGGTCCACCGCCGACGCGCTCTGGCAGGTGGCCATCTCCGGGGTGAAGCCGAGCGTGCCGTACGCCTCCTGCACGTGCGTGTCGGTGTCGCCGTTGGTCGTGTAGAGCTCGGCGGAGATGTCGGGGTCGTAGCCCGGCACGGCCGGGTCGTCGTCGTCGCCGACCATCGCCTGGTAGAGCACGTCGTCCGGGGTCGGCGTCGCGACCTGCCAGCCCACGCCGTGCAGGAGCAGCTCCGCCGCGGAGTGGTAGTTGACGAGGAACTCGGGGGTGATGCGGGCGAAGAGCCGGTTGAGCGACTGGGTCTCCGGCTCCGAGCCCGGGGACGGCCCCCGGTACGTGTCGCTGGCCGGGTTCGGCGACGAGCCCTCGTCGTCGTACCCCCACTTGGTCTCGAAGTTGCGGTTGAGGTCGACGCCGTCCCCGACGGTCGTCACGCCGTTCTCGTCGTTGTCGCGCAGGTTCTTGCGCCACAGGCGGTTGCCCTCGGTGAAGGTGAAGTCGTAGCCGTCGGGGTTGCCCACCGGGATGAACCAGAGCTCGTTGGTGTCGACGAGCCGGCGCAGCGAGCGGTCGGTGGCGTAGCCGTCGAGCACGTCGTCGAGCAGCCGGCGGACCATCTCCGGGGTGATCCACTCCCGGGCGTGCTGGGCCCCGAGGTAGACCGTCGCCGGCCGGGAGCCGTCGCGGACCGCGCGGGCCCCCTTGGTCACCTTGACCGCGAGGATCGGCTTGCCCTGCACCGTGCGCCCGATGGTCACGAGCTCCGCGATGCCGGGGTGCGCCCGGGCCTGCGCCCGCAGCTCCTCGGCGAGCCCGCCCGGCCCGGAGTAGGGCCGGAACACCCCGTCGCCCGCGGCGGCGAGGGTGCGCGCCGCCCCGCGGTCGGCCGCCGTCGCGTCGAGGTCCACGCCCGCGCGCTCGAGGCCGCGGGCCTGGGCGCCGGTGAGCACGACCTCGACCCGCGCGCGGCCGCCCTCCAGCGGCGCGACGGAGAGGTCGTGCGGGTCCACCCCCAGGGCGCGGATGCGCGCCAGGCCCGCGAGGTCGGTCTCGCCCCGGTAGGCCTGCAGGCGGTCGCCCGCGTCCGCCGCGCTGGCCGCGGCGGGGGAGCGGGTCGGCGGCGCGGCGCCGGCGGACGGGGCGACGCCGAGCAGGGCGGCGAGGACGGCGGCTGCGGTGGCGAGGGCTGGGACGCGCACGGGGTCTCCGGTTGCTGGTGCGGACCGAGAGCCGCAGCGTCCTCGCGCCCGCGGGGGCCGTCAAGGGACCGGTGAGCGTTTTCAGCGGGTTCGGCAGGGAAGGTCCGTGCGACGGGGTACGACGCAGCGTGATCGGCGGGAGGCGGCATGGCGGGCGGGGACGGCGGCGGGGACAGCGTCGACGCGCAGGAGCGGGACGAGGCCTGGGACGCTTTCCGCGAGGCCGTGACCATGACGCCGAAGCAGCTCGAGGACTGGCTCGCGACGGAGGAGTCGCAGTCGGTCGGCGTGACCTCCGGCGGCGACAAGAAGACCGGCAGCGGCGGGGGCGAGTCCAAGGGCCACGAGTCCGGCCGGCTCATCGTCGAGATCCTGCGCAAGGGCAAGGGGTCCCTGGACGGTGACGACGTGGCGCAGATGAAGCGCGTGACGGCGTACGTCCACCGGCACCTGGCGCAGGGCCCGCCCAAGGGCGACGTCGAGCACTCTCGGTGGCGCTACAGCCTCATGAACTGGGGCCACGACCCCCTGCGCGACTGACGCAGGGGGCCGCGGCCCCGGGGACGTGGCGGTGCGGCTAGTGGCGCTCGAACTCCGAGGCCATCCGCGCCTGCTCCTCCAGCACGTCGGAGATCCGGGCCTGCACCGCGTCGAGCTGGCCGATGATCTCGCTCGTGCGGCCGATGCCGGTCGACACCGAGCCGCTGCTCGACTGGATGCCGGCGATCTGGTCCGCCACGCGGCCGGTCGCCTCGGCCGTCTCGCGGGCGAGGTCCTTGACCTCGCCGGCGACGACCGCGAACCCGCGGCCCACCTCACCGGCCCGCGCGGCCTCGATGGTGGCGTTGAGGGCGAGCAGGTTCGTCTGGTCCGCGATGCCGGAGATGATCTTGATGACGTCGCCGATCGCCTCGGACGCCTGCACGAGCGCGTCGACCGCACCGGTCATCGTGCGCGCCTGGTCGACGGCCTCGTCGGCCACCCGGCCGGCGTCCGTCGTCGCGGCCCGCAGCCGGTCGACGGTGTCGAGCAGCGCGCGCGCCGTGCGGGTGTCCGCCTCGGACCGGCGCATGATGTCGAGCCGCTGCGACACCAGCTGCTGCACCATGCGCAGCGCGTTGGCCCGCGAGTCGGAGAGCTCGATGAACTCCGTGGTGAAGAAGTCCATCGTGCCGAGCACCCGGTCGCCGCTCATGATCGGCAGGCAGACGCCGGAGCGGACGCCCGCGCGGCGCGCCGCGGGGGCGCGCACGCAGTCGGTGACCTCGGCCAGGTCGCGGACGAACACCAGGTCGCGGCGCGCCCAGGCGCGCCCCGACAGGCCCACGCCCTCGGCGAAGCTGGCGGAGAGGGTGACCCGGCGGAACTCCTCGCCGGCCGAGCCCGACTCGACCTGGAACCGCAGGACGTCCTGCTCCTCGTCGTGCGCCCAGAAGGAGCCGTAGGCCCAGCCGAAGGCCGAGCGGACCGTGTCGAGCGCGACGCGCAGCGCGGCGTCGGGGTCGGCGGCCGCGCTGACGGCGGTGATGACCTTCGTCACGGCGAGCCGGTCCTCGGCGACCTGGCGCACCTCGGCGGCGTTGAGCGCGGACAGGCGCGCGTGCGCGGTGATGCGCCCGATGGCCTCCCACTTCTCCGCGCGCACGCCGAAGAACGGCAGGTCGCCCTTGGCGTAGAACTCCTGGACCGCGACGACCCGCCCGTCCTGCAGGACGGGGATGCAGCAGCCGCCGCTCATGCCCTCGGTCAGCGCGGCCTCCCAGCGCTGGCACGAGACGCCCGGGCCGCGCTCGCCGTCGACGACCACCACGGGGCGCCGGGCGCGGACCGCGGCGCCGAGCAGGCCGTCGCCCTCGCCGATGACGCGCGCGCCGCCGGCCGCCCGGCCCATGACGCCCACGAGGGGACCGGCCTCGCTGGCCAGCTCGAACTGCCCGCGCCCGGCCGGGAGCCAGACCGCGCCGTAGTCCACCGACAGCGAGGAGACGAGCGACTCGACGATGCGCCGGTGCGCGTCGCGCTCACCGGTGACGCCCTGGTCGAGCGCGACGAGGACGGCCTCGAGCGCCTCGACGTCCCGGGGCTGGGGCGCGCTGGGCTGCGGGGCGGTACGACGTCCGAACGGCATGGTCGGGCTCCTGGTGCGGCGGCGGCGGCCTGTCCTCCCTCCATCGGCGCCCGGCGCCACGGCTTGAGCGTCGTGCACGACCGGTTCGGCGGGACGGTCAGGGGCCGGGCCGTCAGGCCGTGCGCGCCTCGGTCTGCGTGACCTTGCGCAGCCCGCGGGGGGCGTCCGGGTCGAGGCCGAGCTCGGCGGCGAGCCGCTCCGCGACGAGCTGGCCGAGCACCGCGGTCGTCACCGCCGAGAGCGCCTCGCCGAGCACGGGGCCGCGCACCCAGGGGTCGCAGTGCGCCCCGAGGGCCTCGTCGCCCCCGAGGCCGACGACCGCGGCCCCCGTGGCCGGGAGCGAGGCCGTGAAGGCCGTGAGGTCGGGCAGCACCGGCCCCTCGGTCGGGGCCACGACGACGACCGCGGTCGTCCCGTCCAGCACCGCGCGCGGGCCGTGCTGCAGGTCCGCGTACGAGAGCCCGCGCACCGGTCGCAGGCACGTCTCCTCGAGCTTGAGGCCGGTCTCCAGCGCGACGGGGAAGGTGAGGCCCCGGCCGGTGACCACCGTCCCGCCGCGGCGGGCGGCGAGGACCGACGCGGCGCGCTCGGCGGCCCCGCCCCGGCCGACCGCCTCCGCGACGGCGTCGGGCAGCGCCCGCAGCCCCTCCGGCTCGCGGCCGGTGAGCGCGGGCAGCAGCAGGCCGACGGCGACGAGGGCGGTGGTGAACGTCTTCGTCGCCGGCACCGCGCGCTCCGGACCGGCCTCGGTGACGAAGGCCAGGTCGGCCTCCTCGGTGAGCGGGCTGCCGGCGGTGTTGGTGACCGCGAGCGTCGCGGCGCCGCAGTCGCGCGCCCACCGCTGCGTCTCGACGATCTCGCCGGTGCTGCCCGACTGCGAGAGCGACACGACGAGCGTGTCGGAGAGGTCGAGCCGCGCGCCGTAGTGCGTGGCGACGCTGGGGGCGGCGAGCGCCGCCGGGACGCCGGCCAGGGCCTCGCAGACGTAGCGGCCGTAGACCGCCGCGTTGTCCGAGGTGCCCCGGCCCGCGAGCAGGACGCGCCGGCGGGGCCGGGCGAGGGCCGCGAGCTCGGGCACGAGGGGCAGGAGGGCGTCGAGCGTACGGGCGACCGCCTCCGGCTGCTCGGCGATCTCGCGCGCCATCTGGGTCGTCGTCATCGGTCGTCGCTCCCGCTGGGGTCGGTGCCGGTCGGTCCGGTGGTCGTGGCGGCGAGGAGCCCGCCCGGGTCGTGCACGGGGTGCCCGCCGACGAGGGTGAGGCGCACCTCGAGGGCGTCGTCGAGGACGACGAGGTCCGCGGGCGCGCCCGGTGCGACGCGGCCCGCGTGCGGCAGGCCGAGCAGCCGGGCGGGCGTCGCCGACGCGGCCGCGAGCGCGTCGGCGACCGGGACCCCCGCCCCGACCGCGCAGGCGACCGCGTCGCGCATGGTGAGGACGCTGCCGGCGATGGCGCCCGGCGCGCCGTCCTCGCCGACGAGCACCACCCGCCGGCCCTCCCGGCGGACCCGGAGCCCGCCGAGCGCGTAGTCGCCGTCGGGCAGGCCCGCGGCCGCCATCGCGTCGGTGACGAGGGCGACCCGGCCCGGCGCCGCGGCGAAGGCCAGCCGCAGCACCGACGGGTGCACGTGCACCCCGTCGGCGACGAGCTCCACGGTGACGTCCGGGCGCTCCAGCGCCGCCGCGACGGGGCCGGGGCGGCGGTGGTGCAGCCCCGGCATGGCGTTGAAGAGGTGGGTGACCGAGGCCATGCCCCAGCCGAACGCCTCGCCCGCCGTCGCGTGGTCCGCGTCGGTGTGCCCGAGGCTGGCGACGACCCCGGCCTCGACGAGGCGGCGCACGGCCTTCTCGGCCCCCGGCAGCTCCGGCGCCAGCGTCACCAGCCGGACCGCGCCGGGCTCGAGGAGCTCCTCGAGCTCGGCGGGGTCGGCGGGGCGCAGCACGGCCGGGTCCTGGGCGCCGCACCGGGCGGGGGAGAGGTACGGCCCCTCCAGGTGCGCGCCCAGGACGCGGGCGCCCGAGGGGCGCCCGCCGTCCTCCCGGGCCGCCGAGATGCCGCGGACGAGCGCGGTGAGCCGCTCGTGGGTGTCGGACACGGTGGTCGCCAGCAGCCCGGTCGTCCCGTGCCGCGCGTGGAACGCGGTGATGCGCGCCAGGGCGGCGGGCAGGTCGGCCGGGTCGGCCACGTTCACCTCGGCGCCGTCGCCCCCGTGCACGTGCTGGTCGACGAAGCCCGGGGCCAGGCGGTGGCCGGCGAGCGGGACCCGCCGGGTCGACGGGTGCGGGTCCCGGCCGGTGCCGACCTCCTCGACGAGGCCGCCGCGCAGCCGTACCCACCCGGGGGACGTCCGCTCGCCGACCGCGTCGACGAGCGTGACGTCCTCCAGCGTGAGCGCGGGGCCCTCCGTCACGGGGCAGCAGCCCCGGCCGTCTCGGCCCGGGTGGCCTCCTCGTCCCGGCCCGGGGTGCGCAGGTTCCAGCGCCGGATGACGGCGCGGAAGAGCACGTAGTAGATCGCCGCGTAGGCCAGGCCGATCGGGATGATGAGCAGCGGCCGGGTGGCGATGCCGAAGTTCAGCGCGTAGTCGATGAAGCCCGCGGAGAACGTGAAGCCGTCGTGGATGCCCAGCGCGTTGGTCAGCGCCAGCGAGGTGCCGGTGAGGACCGCGTGGATGACGTAGAGCGGCCACGCCACGAACATGAACGAGAACTCGAGCGGCTCGGTGATGCCGGTGAGGAACGCCGTCAGGGCGGTCGAGAGCATGACGCCGCCGACGACCTTCTTCTGCTCCGGGCGGGCCTCGTGCCAGATCGCGATCGCGGCCGCGGGCAGGGCGAACATCATGATCGGGAAGAAGCCGGTCATGAAGATGCCCGCGTCGGGGTCACCGGCGAAGAAGCGGTTGAGGTCGCCGACGGCGCCGTCGTACTCGCCGAGGGTGAACCAGACGAAGGTGTTGACGATGTGGTGCAGGCCCAGCGGGATGAGCAGGCGGTTCACGGTGCCGTAGACGCCGCCGCCGACGACGCTGTTCTCGCTGACGGCCTCGCCGAGGTTGGTCAGCCCGCGGTCGAACAGCGGGTAGACGAACGCCATGACGACGCCGAGCGCGAGCGCGGCGAACGCGGTGAGGATGGGCACGAGGCGCCGGCCGCCGAAGAAGCCCAGGTAGTCCGGCAGCTTGGTCCGGTAGAACCGCTGCCAGAGCAGCGCGGCGATGATGCCGATGAGGATGCCGGCGAGGACGCCGAAGTTGATGAGCTCCTGCTCCTCGCCCTCCGCGGCGGCCCCGAGGACGATGGGGGACATGGCGTCGAGGACGCCGTCGAGGACGAGGTAGCCGACGACCGCGGCGAGCGCGGTCGAGCCGTCCGCCTTCTTGGCGAAGCCGATGGCGATGCCGACGGCGAAGATGAGCGGCAGGTTCGAGAACAGGGCGTTGCCCGCTGCGCCGATGACGGCGGCGACGTCGTCGAGGAACGCGTTCTCCGTACGGCCGAGCAGGTCGTCCTGCCCCAGCCGCAGCAGCAGGCCCGCGGCCGGCAGCGCGGCGATGGGCAGCATGAGGCTGCGGCCGATCTTCTGGAGCACGGCGAGGCTCGCGCCGCGCCGGCCCCCTGACGTGCCGGTGTCGGTGGTGGCGCTGGCTGAGCTCATGGCTGTCCTTCCGTGGGGCGTTCGGGGGACGTGCGGTCCAGGGACATGGAGACGGAGTAGCGGTCGGCGCGGTACCACGAGGAGGTCACCTCGACGGGCCGCCCGGCCGCGCAGGAGACGCGGTCGAAGAGCAGGAGGGGGGCGCCGAGCGGCACCCCGAGGAGCGGCGCGTCGTCGGGCCCGGCGGTGACGGCGGTGACCGTCTGCTCGGCGCTGTCGATGACGAGCCCGTACCGGTCGGCGAAGAGGGCGTAGAGCGAGCCCTCGGCGTCCTCGCGCGTGAGGCCGGGGACGAGCGCGGGGACGTACCAGCTGTCCTCGAGGGCCATCGGCTCGCCGTCGGCCGTGCGGAGCCGACGCACCCAGACAGCGCTGTCCTGGCGGCGCAGGCGCAGCGCCGCCCGGACGTGCCCGGGCGGTGCGACCTCGGAGAGGCCGAGGACGGCCGTGCGCGGCTCGTGCCCGCGCCGGCGCATGTCCTGGGTGAACGAGGCGAGGTGCAGGCGGCTCTGGACCCGGCGCTCGGCGACGAAGGTGCCCTTGCCGCGCACGCGGACGAGGACCCCCTCGGCGACGAGCTGGCCCACCGCCTCGCGCACGGTGATGCGGCTGACGCCGTGCTCCTCGCACAGCTGGCGCTCCGAGGGCAGGGCGTCGCCGGGGCGCAGCCGCTCGGTGCACTCGCGCAGCAGGAGGAGGCGCAGCTGCTCGTGCTTCGGGACCGGGCCCTGGCTGATCAACGGCGCACCTCCCTCGGTGCCTCGGGGGCGTCGGCGGGGTCTTGTCGGTGGTCCTGGCCGCCGGTACTGTCCGGTCATGACCAGCGGCGCCACTGTGGCGCCCGACACCCTGCGTGTCAACCACCCGGGCCGGCGCCGGTCGGCCCGAGCACCGAGGAGGACGTCGATGGGCAAGGCGGAGCAGATCGTCGCGGGGCTCGGCGGGGCCGACAACATCGCCGAGGTCGAGGGCTGCATCACCCGGCTGCGCACCGAGGTCAACGACCCGTCCAAGGTCGACCAGGCGGCCCTCAAGGCCGCCGGCGCCCACGGCGTCATGGCCCAGGGGACGATGGTGCAGGTCGTCGTCGGCCCCGAGGCCGACTCGCTCGCCGAGGACATCCAGGACCTCCTGTGAGCCTCGAGGTCCTCGCGCCCGTCGCCGGGAGGGTCCTCGCCCTCGCCGACGTCGCGGACCCCGTGTTCGCCGGCGAGATGGTCGGCGCCGGGCTCGCGGTCGAGCCCGCGCCGGTCGACGGCGTCGTGGAGGCGGTGGCCCCCGTGGCGGGCCGGGTCGTCAAGCTGCACCCGCACGCGTACGTCGTCATGGCCCCGTCGGGCACCGGCGTGCTCGTGCACCTCGGGCTGGACACCGTGCGGCTCAAGGGCGAGGGCTTCGACCTGCTCGTCGCCGAGGGCGACGACGTGGTGGCCGGGCAGCCGGTGGTGCGCCAGCGCGCCCAGGTGGCCCGGGAGGCCGGGTACGCCCTCACGTGCCCGGTCGTCGTCCTCGACACCCCGCCGGGCGCGGTGCCCGCGGACGGCGCGGGCCGCGAGGTCGCCGCGGGGGACGTGCTCTTCTCCTGGGGCGGCTGAGGGACGCGGGCGCGCCGCCGCCGGATGGCGGGGCGCGCGCGTGCCAGGATCGCGGCGTGCGCCCGCTGGCCGTCGACGACCCCGAGGACCTCGACCGCGAGGCGCTGCTCTCGGTCGCGCTGGACGGGCGGGTGCCGGTGCTCGGCGAGCGCTTGCTCGACGGGCTCGCGCAGCGGCGCGCCGAGGTCCTCGCGATCCTCGCGCGGGGGCGCCCCGTCTACGGGGTCAGCACGGGGATGGGCGCGCAGAGCGGCGTGCGGCTCAGCGCCGAGGAGGAGGCCGAGCACCAGGGCCGGCTGCTCGTGGGGCGCGCGGCCGGTGGGCCGCCGTGGCTCGACCGCGCCGAGGTGCGCGCGCTGGTCGCCGTGCGCCTGCGCACCTTCCTCTCCGGCGACGCCGCCGTGTCGCCCGGGCTCTGCGCGCGCCTCGCGGGGCTGCTCGAGCACGACGTCGCGCCCGCCGTGCCGCGCCACGGCTCCGGCTCCGCCGGCGAGATCGTCCCGCTGGCCCACGCCTTCCAGGTCCTCGTGGGGCTCGGCGCGGTCCTCGACCGCGGGACGGGGGACCGCACCGTGCGCCTCGCCGCGCCGGTGCTCGGCGCCCTCGGCCTCGGCCGCGCGGGAGTGGGGCCCAAGGAGGGCATCGCCCTGCTCGCCGGGGTGCCCGGCGCGACGGCGCTCGCGCTCCTGCGCGCCCACGAGGCGCGCACGCTCCTGCAGCACGCCCTCGCGGTCGCCGCCGCCGGTATCGCCGTCGTCCGGGCGCCGCGCGACCCGTACCACCCGCTCGCCGCGCGCGGCGACGACCTGCTGGCGGACGTGCTGGAGCACCTGCGGGACCTCGCCGGCCCCGAGCCCGCGCCCCGCTCGGTGCAGGCGCCGGTCTCCTTCCGCGTCGCCGGTGCGGTGGCGGCGCACGCCCTGCGCGCGGCCGGGGCGCTGGAGGGCGCCGTCGACCGGGCGCTCGACGGGGTCACGGACAGCCCCGCCCACCTCGACGGGGGCCTCGTCGGCACGGCCGGCTTCCACGGCGTCGACCTCGCCGGGCACCTCGACGCGCTCGTGGCGGCCCTCGTGCACGCCGCCGAGGTGTCGGTGGCGCGGCTGCACCGCCTGCTCGACGAGGAGGTGACCGGCCTGCCGCGCCAGCTCACCGAGCGCCCGGGCCCGGAGTGCGGCCTCGTCGCGGTGCACAAGCGGGCGGTCGCGGCCGCCCACGCCGCCCGGCGCCTCGCCCTGCCCGCGGCGCTCGGCCCCGTGGAGACCTCGGGCGGGCAGGAGGACGTCCAGTCGTTCGCCTGGGAGGCCGCCGAGCAGGCGCGGCTGGCGCTCGAGGCGCTGCGCGAGGTGCTGGCCTGCGAGCTGCTCGCCGTGCACCGGGCCTGGCTGCTCGCGCGCCGCCCGCCGCCGGCCGGGGTGGCGCCGCTGCTGCGGGCGGTGGACCTGCGGGTCCCCGCGGGCCTCGGCGACCGGCCCTTCGGCGCCGACGTCGAGGAGCTGCGCGCCGCCCTGCGGGAGGGGCTGCCGACGGGTCCCGCCGGCGCCGGGGCCGCCCGCCGCTGAGGCGCTCGTCACCGCGCGCCGCCGCGCACCCTGTCAGGACCGCTGCGTAGGGTTGCGCGACACGTCCCGGCTCCAGAAGGAGGGCCCGC
This sequence comes from Vallicoccus soli, assembly GCF_003594885.1. NCBI lineage: Bacteria > Bacillati > Actinomycetota > Actinomycetes > Motilibacterales > Vallicoccaceae > Vallicoccus > Vallicoccus soli. Next base: position 157,956 of record NZ_QZEZ01000003.1, on the reverse strand, counting down.
CGATGAGGCTGCCCGCGTGCTTCCTGTCCTCGCCGCGCGGAGGGACGGGAGGGTGATCCGCTTCGAGTCCGCCACCAAGCGCTACCCCGACGGCACCACCGCCGTCGACGCGCTCGACCTCGAGGTCCCCGCCGGCCGCGTCACCGTCCTCGTCGGGCCGTCCGGCTGCGGCAAGACGACCTCGCTGCGCATGGTCAACCGCATGGTCGAGCCGACCGCCGGGCGCGTGCTCGTCGACGGGCGCGACGTCATGGCCCAGGACCCCGCGAGGCTGCGCCTCGGCATCGGCTACGTCATCCAGCAGGCCGGTCTCTTCCCGCACCGCACCGTCGTGGACAACGTCGCCACCGTGCCGCGCCTGCTCGGCCGCAGCCGCCGCGACGCGCGCCGGCGCGCCCTCGAGGTGCTCGAGCGGGTCGGGCTGCCGGGCGCCTACGCCGACCGCTACCCCGTGCAGCTCTCCGGGGGCCAGCAGCAGCGGGTGGGCGTGGCCCGCGCGCTGGCCGCCGACCCGCCGGTGCTGCTCATGGACGAGCCGTTCAGCGCCGTCGACCCCGTCGTGCGGGGCCAGCTGCAGCAGGAGCTGCTGCGGCTGCAGGGCGAGCTCGGCAAGACCATCGTCTTCGTCACCCACGACATCGACGAGGCCGTCGTGCTCGGCGACCTCGTCGCGGTGTTCCGCGAGGGCGGGCACCTGGCGCAGGTCGACACGCCGCAGCGGCTGCTGGAGAGCCCCGCCGACGCCTTCGTGGCCGACTTCGTCGGGCGCGACCGCGGGTTCCGCGGGCTGTCGTTCGTCGACGCCGGCGACCTGCCCGTGGAGCCGTACGACGGCCCGGTCCCGCCCGAGGGCGGCTTCCGCCGCGGCGACCCGCTGCGCCAGGTGCTCGACCTGGCGATCAGCGCGCGCGACGGCTGCGCCGTGCGGCTCGGCCCCGACGGGCGCCCGGACGGCTGCGTCAGCCACGAGGCCATCGCGCGGCACCTGCGCGAGCGGCACGCGGCGGCCCGCGCGTGAGCGGGCTCGCGGACTACCTCCGGCAGAACGAGGACGCCGTGCTCGCGGCGCTGCGCGAGCACCTCGAGCTCGCGCTGCTCCCGGTCGTCGTCGGGCTGCTGCTCGCCGTGCCCGTGGGGGCGCTGGCGCACCGCTACCGCCTGCTCCGCCCGCCGCTGCTCGGCGTGACGAGCGTGCTCTACGCCGTGCCCTCGCTGGCGCTCTTCGTCGTGCTGCCGGGCATCCTCGGCACCCGGATCCTCGACCCGGTCAACATCGTCGTCGCGCTCAGCGTCTACACGTTCGCGCTGCTCGTGCGCACCGTCGTGGACGGGCTGGGCAGCGTGCCCCCCGCGGTCACCGCCGCGGCCACCGCGGTCGGCTACCGGCGGGGCAGGCGGCTGCTGCAGGTGGAGCTGCCGGTCGCGCTGCCCGTCGTGCTGGCCGGGCTGCGCGTGGCGACGGTGTCCAACGTGTCGCTCGTCAGCGTCGGCGCGCTGCTCGGGGTCGGCGGCCTCGGCGAGCTCTTCACCTCGGGCTTCCAGCTCGACTACACCCCGCCGATCGTCGTGGGCATCGTGCTCTCGGTGGCGCTGGCCCTCCTGCTCGACACCGCGATCGTCCTCGCGCAGCGCGCGCTCACCCCGTGGGTGCGCGCGGGGGAGGCGCGGTGAGCCTCGCCGGCGACGTCGTCGCCTTCCTCGCCGACGGGGCCAACTGGAGCCTCGACGACCCGTACGACGTGCCGAACCGGCTGGTCGAGCACCTGCAGTACACCGGCATCGCGCTCGGGCTCGGCGCGCTCGTCGCCGTCCCGCTGGGCCTGTGGATCGGGCACACCGGCCGGTTCGCGTTCCTGGCGATCAACGCCGGCAACGCGGGCCGCTCGCTGCCGACGCTGGGCCTGCTGACGCTCGTCGTCACCCTCGTCGGGCTGGGGCTCACCCCGGTCGTCGTCGCGCTCGTCGTGCTGGCCGTGCCCCCGCTGCTCACCGGCACCTACGCCGGGGTGCGCGCCGTCGACCGCGCGGCGGTGGACGCCGCGCGCGGGCAGGGCATGACCGAGCGCCAGGTGCTGCTGGGCGTCGAGGTGCCCATGGCGCTGCCCCTCATCATGGGCGGTCTGCGCGCCGCCACCCTCCAGGTGGTGTCCACCGCCACCGTCGCGGCGTACGTCGCCCTCGGCGGCTTCGGCCGCTTCCTCGTCGACGGCCTCGCCGTGCAGGACTACCCGCAGATGGTCGCGGGCGCGGTCCTCGTCGCGGCCCTCGCGATCCTGCTCGACCTCCTCCTCGCCGGCGTCCAGCGCGCCGTCGTGTCCCCCGGCGTGAGCGGCCGAGCGGCCGCCGCGCGACCCCGTCCACGGAAGGCGACCGCATGAACCTCACCCGCCGGGGCGTCCTCGCCGCCCTCGCCGCCTCCGCCCTCGCGCTCAGCGCGTGCGGCGACTCCGACGACGCCCTGCAGGGCGGCAGCGGCACCACCGACGGCGGGACGTCCGCCGCCGGCACCATCACCGTCGGCTCGGCGAACTTCCCCGAGAACGTCCTCCTCGCCGAGATGTACGCCGGCGTGCTCGAGGCCGCCGGCGTCACCGTCGAGAAGGAGCTCAACATCGGCGCGCGGGAGGTCTACATCCCCGCGCTGCAGGACGGGTCCATCGACCTCATCCCCGAGTACAACGGCGCGCTGCTCACCTACTTCGCCGAGGGCGACGTCGAGGCGACGGACTCCGAGAGCGTCTACCGGGAGCTGCAGGAGGCGCTGCCGGAGGGGCTGACGCTCCTCGAGCAGTCCGAGGCCGAGGACAAGGACACCCTCTCGGTGACCGCGGAGACCGCGGAGCGGTACGGCCTGGAGACCATCGCCGACCTCGCGCCGGTCGCCGGGGACCTCGTCGTCGGCGCGGGGCCCGAGTTCCGCACCCGCCGCCAGGGCCTCGTCGGCCTGGAGGAGGTGTACGGCGTGACCTTCGGCCAGTTCCGCCCGCTCGACGTCGGCGGCCCGCTGACCGTCGGCGCGCTCAAGGACGGCGAGGTGGACGTGGCCAACATCTTCTCGACCGACTCGTCGATCGAGACCAACGGCTTCGTCACCCTCGAGGACCCGGAGAACCTGTTCCTCGCCGAGAACGTCGTCCCCGTCATCAGCTCGGACAAGGTGACCCCCGAGGTCGAGGAGGCGCTCAACGGGCTGTCCGCGGCGCTGACCACGGAGAAGCTCACCACCGAGCTGGCCAAGGTCCAGGTCGACAAGCAGCCGGCCGAGCAGGTGGCGCAGGAGTTCCTCGAGGCCGAGGGCCTGCTCTGAGCCCGGGGCCGCTGGTGCCCGGGGTGCCCCGGGTGTCCCCGCGGGGCGGCGCGGGAAGGCCAGCGGCATGAGCCTCGACCGTCCTCGTGCGGAGGACCCGTACGCCAAGCTGCCCGCGGTCCCGTCGTTCCAGGTCGTCAGCGACGACCTGGTCGACGGGGCCCCGATGCCCCTCGACCACGTCGACGACGCCGCCGGCGGCGGGGGCGTCTCTCCGCACCTGCGCTGGAGCGGGGCGCCCGAGGGCACGCGCAGCTACGCCGTCACGTGCTTCGACCCCGACGCGCCGACGCCGTCGGGCTACTGGCACTGGTGCGTCGTCGACCTGCCGGCCACCACGACCGAGCTGGCGCGCGGCGCCGACGCCGACCTGCCCGCGCCGGCGTACGGGGTCCGCAACGACGGCGGGGACGTGACCTACCAGGGCGCGGCCCCGCCGCCGGGGGACGTGCCGCACCGCTACTACTACGTCGTGCACGCCGTCGACGTCGCCGAGCTCGGCCCCGGCCGCGACCCGAGCCCGGCCGTCGTGTCGTTCAACCTGGCGTTCCACACGCTCGCCCGGGCCGTGCTCGTCGCGACGCACCAGCAGCCCGCGCAGGGCTGAGCGGGCGCAGGACCGGCGCGCGCGGGCCGCTGCGGGTCAGCCGACCCGCAGCAGCCCGCGCAGGCGCTGGAGCGTGACCTCGCCGAGCTCGCGGCGCACCACCTGCCGCTCGAAGGCCGGGGCGTTCGTCGTGCGCAGCTTCGCGACGCCGACCAGCTCGGCCGCCCCGCGCCCCGTGGCGTGCACGAGGAACCGGTGGCCGAAGCGCTGCTCGTAGCGCTCCACGGCCCGCGCCAGCAGCGCGCGCGCCTGCGGGTCGGACCCCGCCACGCCGGCCTGCTCGGCGCGGGCCAGCGCCCCGGCCGACCCGGGGGGCACCTCGCCGAGGCGCGGGTGCGCGGCGAGGGCACGGTCCACCTCGTCCTCGGGCAGGGCTTCCAGCTCCGCGCGCGCGGTGGAGAGCAGGTGCTCCGCGGAGGCGTACGGGCGCCGGTCCGCCACCGCCGCCGCCCAGGCCGGGGCGGCGCAGCAGGTGAGGAGCAGGTCCACCACCCGGGCGCGGTCCTCGGCGTTGAGCGCGCGGACCGCGGGCTCGGGCAGGGCGTCGACGTCCACGGGCGGCCTCTCCGTACGGGTGCGGGGCGGGGGTGCGGGGTCCAGGGGCGCGGGTCCGGGGTGCGGGGTGCGCGGCCGCCCATGGTGCCCCCCCGGGCGGGGCCCGGCCGGTACCGGGTGGTGCCCGGCCCGGGCGCGGTGCCAGGGTGGGTCACCGCCAGCGACAGGGAGCACCGCATGAGCACCGAGCCGACCGCCCCCGCCGAGCAGGTCCCCGACCCGGCGCCGGCCGCCCAGGGCGCGAGCGAGCCCGGCGGCGCCCCCACGCCGCCCGCGCAGGGCGCGTCGGGCGGGGACGACGTGCGCCGGCGCTTCGAGGAGGCCCTCGAGCGCAAGCGCCACCGCCACGGCGGGGGCGCCGGCGAGGAGGGTGCCCGCCGCGGCGGCGCGCCGCACGCCTCGACCGGCCCGGCGCGCCAGCAGCGCCAGTTCCGGCGCAAGAGCGGCTGAGGCCCGCGGCTCGCAGCCGCGACCCAGGCCGCTCACAGCCCCCTGACAGGCCGGCCGCCGAACCTCGTGCGCAGGGCCGGCGGGACCGCCGCCGGCCCCCGACGGAGGGGAGCGGACCGTGCGCAGGACGACGGGCAGGGTAGTGGCGGGGATGGGCTTGGTGGCGCTCGCGGCGGTGGGGCTGGGCGGCACGGCCGTGGCGGCGACGGACGGCGCGAGCGCGCTCGCGGACCGGGTGGGCGCGGTGCGCGAGGCCCTGCAGGGCCTCGTCGACGACGGCACGCTCAGCGACGCGCAGGCCGACGAGGTCGCCGACGCGCTCGCCGACGCGCCGCTCGGGCGCGGGCCGGGCGGGCACCGCGGCGGTCCGGGCGGGCTCGGCGGCCCGCCGGCGCTGGACGCGGCCGCCGAGGCGCTCGGGGTCACCGAGGACGAGCTGCTCACGGCCCTGCGCGAGGGCTCCAGCCTCGCGGACGTCGCGCAGGAGCGGGGCGTCGAGGTGTCGGCGGTCGTCGACGCCCTCGTCGCCGCGGCGCAGGAGCACCTCGCCGAGGAGGTGCAGGAGGGCGATCTCACCCAGGAGGAGGCGGACGAGCGCGCCGACGGCCTGCGCGAGCGGGTCGAGGCGCTGGTCGAGCGCTCCGGTCCCGTCGGCGGCCCGGGTCGCGGCCCGCACGGGCCGGGCGGCTGGGGCGGCGGCAGCGACGGCGGCAGCGACGACGGCAGCGACGGCGGCAGCGACGACGGCAGCGACGACGGCAGCGACGACGGCACCGGGGGGAGCAGCGTGGACGGCACCCGGCCGTCGGCGGCCCGGCCCGGGCAGTGGGGCGTCGCCTGAGCGCCGCGCCGGCGGGGGCCGCGGACCCGGGACCGGGTGCCCTCGGGAGGGTGTGACCCACCCGACGCCGAGCGGGGGCTCCAGCCCGGGGCGGGGCCGGACGAGGGACAGGGGACCGCGTCACCGGGCGAACCCGGGGACGGACCCCGTGCCCGGAAGGACCCCCCGTGCTGCCCCCGCTCGACCTGCCCGTCGCCCTGCCCGCCCTCCCGCCGCTCGTCCCGGTCCTGGGCACCCTCGCGTCGGCGCTGAGCATGACGTGCGGGCTGCCGCAGCTGTGGCGCACGTGCGGGCGCGGCGAGGTCGCGGGGCTGCCGCCGGCGCGGTTCTGGCTGGGCGTCGCGATGAGCGCGTGCTGGCTGGTCTACGGGGTGGTGACCCTCGACCCGGCGCAGCTCGTCACCAACGCCGTCGTCGGCGCGATGGGCGTCGCGCAGCTCGTCGCGCTGCTCCGGCTCTCGGCCGAGGCGCGCGAGACCGCGTCGTCGTACGCGTCCGGCCTGGCCGCCTGGCTGGGGCTCGTCGGCGCGGCCGCGGTGTCGGGCGGGGCGGGTGCCGTCGGCCTGCTCGGCGCCGTCGTCGGCGTGGGCAGCACCCTGCCGCAGCTGCTCCACCTGCTGCGCGAGCGCGGGGCGGACGTCAGCGGCATCTCCCTGCCGGGCCTCGTGGCCACGGTGGCGTGCGCGGCGACCTGGGCGGCGTACGGCGCCCTGCGCGGGGAGGCCGCGGTCTGCGTGCCGGCCGCGCTGCAGACGGGCGTGCACCTGTGGACGCTGTCGCTGGTGGCGGCCGCCCGCCGGGCGGCTCAGTGCCGCCCGGAGACGACGTCGGCGACCCTCGCCACGGTCGACGTGGAGCCGCCCCTGGCCTCCTCGAGCCGGTCGGCCGAGCGGTACGCCGCGTACAGCGCCTGAACCCCGAGCCACCGCAGCGGCTCCGGCTCCCAGCCGCGGACCCGCCGGCCCACCCAGGGCAGGCGGGTCAGCGCGGTGCCCGCCGGGCCGCCGCCGAGGTGCGCGAGCGCGAGGTCGCGCAGGGTGCGCCCGGCGAGGTTGGCGGTGGCGACGCCGTGCCCGACGTAGCCGCCGGCCCAGCCGAGGCCGGTGCGCGGGTCGAGGCCGGCCGTAGAGCACCAGTCGCGGGGCACGGCGAGCACCCCGGACCAGGCGTGCTCGAGCGGCACGTCCGCGGCGGCGGGGAACATCCGCGCGAGCACCCCCTGCAGCTGGCGCACGGTCGTGGCGGGCGTCGCCCCGTCGGCGTCCGTCCGGCTGGCGTACCGGTACGGCACCCCGCGCCCGCCGAGCGCGATCCGCCCGTCGGCCGTGCGCTGGGCGTAGACGTACGCGTGGGCGGCGTCGCCGAGGGTCTCGCAGCCGTCCCACCCGATCGCGGCCCACCGGGCGTCGCCCAGCGGCGCGGTGACCACCATCGAGGAGTTCATGGGCAGCCAGGTGCGGCGCAGCCCGGGCAGCCGCGCGGTGAAGCCCTCGGTGGCGCGCAGGACGACGGGGGCGACGACGTCGCCGTACGGGGTCACGGCCCGCCCCGGCTCGACCCGCGTCACGGGCGTCGACTCGTGCACCGCCGCGCCGAGGCCCTCGACGACCGCGGCGAGGCCGCGCACGAGCTTCGCCGGCTGCACCCGCGCGCAGTGCGGCGTCCACGAGCCGCCGAGCGCGCCCTCGACGCGCACGCGGCGGGCGGTCTCGTCGGCGTCGAGCAGGACGTGGTCGGTGGCGCCCCAGGCGTGGTCCTCGGCCACCGCCGCCCGCAGCCGCGCGAGCTGCGCGGGGGTCCGCGCCACCGTGAGCTCCCCGCCCTTGACCGCGTCGCAGTCGACGCCCTCCTCGCGCGCGACCCGCAGCACCTCGTCGACCGTGGCCTCCATGGCCCGCTGCAGGGCGACCACTCCCTCGCGCCCGTGCGTCGCCGCGAAGCGGGTGCGGGTGCCGGCCAGCGCCGCGGTGACCCAGCCGCCGTTGCGGCCCGAGGCGCCGTACCCGCAGAACTCGCGCTCGAGGACCACGACGCGCAGCGCAGGGTCCGCGCGCAGCAGGTAGTACGCCGTCCACAGCCCGGTGTAGCCCCCGCCGACGATGCACACGTCGGCCTCGCGCGGGCCCGGCAGCGGCGCCCGGCGTGGCGGGAGGCCGGTCGCGGCGTACCAGAAGGAGACGGCGCCGTTGCGCGGCGCGGCGCTCGGCGGCAGGGCGGTCGACGGCACGGGGGACACCCTGCCACCCGGGACGGCGCGGCGCCGGGGGACCGAGTCAGTCCGGGAGCTGGGTGCGCCGGCCCGGCAGGCGCCTCTCGGCACGTGGCCGCTCGCAGCGGCGAAGGTTGGGCCCGGGGCCATGACCGGACCGGCGCCCCACCACCATAACCACCCGCGGGCCGGCTACTCCTCGCCCGCGCGACGGCGGCGCAGGTCCTTCGTGCGCGAGCGCGCGCGCTTGTCCTGCAGGCGCCGCTCCACCGCGCCGCGGCCCGGCCGGGTGGGGCGCCGCGCCCGCGGCGGCGGCGCCAAGGCCTCGCGCAGCAGCGCCGCGAGCCGCTCGCGCGCGGCCTCGCGGTTGCGCAGCTGCGACCGGTGCTCGGAGGCGGCGACGGTGAGGACGCCGCCGGCCAGCCGGCCCGCGAGCGCCCGCAGGGCCCGCTCGCGCAGGACCGGCGGCAGCGCGGGGGAGCGGGCGAGGTCGTACGAGAGCTCGACCCGCGAGTCCGAGGTGTTGACCGACTGCCCGCCGGGGCCGGACGCGCGGGAGAACCGCCAGCGCAGCTCGCGGGCGGGCACGACGAGCCCGCCCCGCACGCGTACGTCGTCCTGGTCCACCGGGCCAGCATGCCCGCGCAGGCTTGTGGTGCGCGTCTCGGGGGGAGGGGTAGCGGGTTGCGGGGAGCGTGACCTACGGTTGCGTAACCTACGCGGACGTAAGAAGGAGGTCGACCGCATGGCCGGTTGGACGCAGACCCAGCTCCTGCACGAGCTCGAGCCCGTCGTGGAGGTCGAGCTCGAGCGCCACCTCAAGGTGGCCAAGGAGTGGATGCCCCACGAGTACATCCCGTGGACGGAGGGCCGGAACTTCGACGGGGTGCTCGACGGGATGCCGTGGGACGTCACGCAGTCGAAGCTGTCCGAGACCGCCCGCACGGCGCTCGTGGTCAACCTCCTCACCGAGGACAACCTCCCGAGCTACCACCGCGAGATCTACGAGTCCTTCGGCGCCGACGGCGCGTGGGGCACCTGGGTCGGCCGCTGGACGGCGGAGGAGGGCCGGCACGGCATGGCCATCCGCGACTACCTGCTCACCACGCGGGCCGTCGACCCGGTGGCGCTCGAGCGCGAGCGCATGGTGCACATGACGCAGGGCTTCGAGAGCTCCTTCGACGTCGACATGCTGCACACGGTCGCCTACGTCTCCTTCCAGGAGCTCGCGACCCGCATCTCGCACCGCAACACCGGCAAGTTCAGCGCCGACCCGTTCTGCGACCAGCTCCTCGCGCGCATCGCGGTCGACGAGAACCTGCACATGGTCTTCTACCGGAACCTCATGGAGAAGGCGCTCGAGCTGGCGCCCGACGAGACCATGAAGGCCATCTGGGACGTCGTCTCGGACTTCCAGATGCCCGGCAGCACGATCGAGGGCTTCACCCGCCGCTCGGTGCAGATCGCCATGGCGGGCATCTACGACCTGCGCATCCACCACGACGAGGTGCTGATGCCGGTCCTGCGCAAGTGGAAGGTCTTCGAGCGCGAGGGCCTGTCCGGCGAGGGCGAGAAGGCGCGCCAGCAGCTCGCCGAGTTCATGCAGGGCCTCGACCGCAACGCGCAGCGCTTCGAGGACAAGCGCGCGGCGTACCGCGCCCGGCAGGCGGCCCGCGGGCAGGGCTGAGCCGCGCCCGGCCGGGGTAGGACGGGGTGCAGCGGACACCCCGTCCCCCCCGAGCCGATGGAGGCCCAGCATGCGCAAGATGATCACCCGCGCCGTCGTCGCCTGGGCGGCCCCCCGCGTCTACCGCGCGGTGCGCCGCCAGATCGACAGCCGCCGCACCGCCCGCACGGGGGCGCGGCCCTCGGGCGGGCGCTACTGAGCCGCCCTCAGCCGACGGCCAGCGCGGCGGCGAGGAACCGCAGCGCGTCGGGCGTGACCCGGTCCCAGTAGCGGCGCCGGTGCGCGCCCGGCGCCCAGGCGGCGACGGCCGGTCCGCCCCCGCCGACGCGCTCCGCGAGCTCCTGCACCGCCGGCAGCAGCGGGTCGGCGGTGCCGCACCACAGCCCGACCCGCCGGCCGTCGAGCGTCGCGGCCTCCTCGAGCAGGGCGTCGTCCCGCGCGACGGCCGGGCTCAGGGCCGCGACGGCGCGCAGCCCGCCCGGGCGCAGGGCGAGGGCGCGCAGCGCGCCGTACCCGCCCATCGACCAGCCGTAGGCCGCGGCCCGCCCCGCGTCGAAGCCGCGCTCCGCGCACCACCCGGGGAGCTCCTCGGCGAGCATGCGCTGCGGGTCGTCCGCGGCGCCGTCGCCCTCCCACCGGGTGCGCCCGCCGTCGGCGCCGGCGAGGACGAACGGCGGCGCCCCGTCGCGGACGGCCGCGGTGAGGAACCGGGCGAAGCCGAAGCGCTCGAGGTCGGCGGTCGTGGCGCTCGCGCCGTGCAGCACGAGGACGACCGGCAGCCCCGCGCCGTCGCCGTGCCCGTGGGGCGCCGCGGTCCAGAGGCCGACCTCGCGCCCGCGGGCGCGCGAGCGCACCCGCTCGAGGCGCACCCGGCCCTGCGGCACGTCCGGCACGACGCCCGCCGGGCCCTCGTCGGCCAGCTCGCGGGCGACCCGCCCGCGCAGCCGCCCGCCCGTCGCGGCGTCCGCGCCCACCACCGCGGCGCCCCCGACGAGCAGCCCCGCGCCCCCGGTGAGCAGCGCGCGCCGCGTCACCCCCCTCGACCCCGCCACGGATCCTCCTCAGCCGGTGGCGGCCCGGCCCCCGTCGGGCCGGCGCGACCACTCCTCGTACGCGGCATCCTCCAGCTCCTCGCGCCGCGTGCGCAGGGCGCTGCGCACGAAGGCGAGCCAGAAGCCGACCGCCGCGAGCCCGAAGACCCACCACTGGCCGACGTACGACAGGTTCTGCCAGCGCCCGGCCCCGCCCGAGGCGAACTGCGGCTCGCTCGTCACCAGCGCGAGCCGCGGCGGCGGGTCCTGCGTCGTCAGCTCGAGGAAGCCGTCGTAGAGCTCGCGCGGCGCGTACGGCAGCGCGACGTGCAGCTCGGTCGTCGTGAGCACCGGCACCTCGCCCGGTCCCGGGCGCGCGCCGCGGGTGGCGTCGAGCGCGCGGTCCTCGCTGGGGTGCAGCACCCCGGTGAGGCGGACCTCGCCGCGCGGCACCGCGGCCGCGGGGTCCTGCGCCGACGGGGCCCAGCCGCGGCGGACCACGACGACGCCGTCCGCGGTCCGCAGGGGGGTCACGACGTGCACGCCGACGCGGCCGTCGAGCTCCCGGCCGGGGACCACCAGCTGCTCCGCGGGGTCGTACGTCCCCTCGACGGCGACCCGCTGCCCGGCCGTCGTGCCGTCGAGCGGCGTCGCCGGGCCGAGCACCTCGGCGATCGGTCGGGCCGCCGCGGGGGCCACCGGCTGCGCGACGGACTCGGCGCGGAACGCCCGCCACTGCCACCAGCCAAGGACCGCGCAGGTGGTGACCGCCACGACGAGCAGGGCGTGCAGCGCCAGCCACCGGGGGGCGAGCAGCACGCGGAGCACCCTCCGAACCTAACCCGTCGCCCCACCGGGGGCCGCCCGCGCAGCGGGTGAGCAGCCGCACACGCGCGCGCGGGGCGCACCCGGGCGCGGCGGGCTAGCCTCGGTGCCGTGACCCCCGGCGCTCCCACGACCCCGTCCCGCACGGACCGCGCCGACCGCGGCGCGGGCGTCACGCCCGGCGACCTGCTGCGCTACCGCGCCATGGCCTACGTCACCGGCGTCCTGCTCCTCGTGCTCGTCCTCGTCGCGATGCCGATGAAGTACCTCGGCGACGACGGCACCCTGGTGAGCGTCGTGGGCATCGCCCACGGCTGGATCTACATCCTCTACGTCCTCGCCGCCGGCGTGCTCTGCTACAAGGCGCGCTGGGGGCTCGGGCGCTCGCTGCTCGTCGTGCTCGCGGGCACCGTGCCCTTCGCCTCGTTCGTCGCCGAGCGCAAGGTCGTCCACGCGCTGACCCCCGCCGGGCCCGCCCGGACCGGGGCGCCCGCCGCCTGACGCCCCGGCCGCGGAGGCCGCTCAGCGGCGCACGACGCCGCAGGCGATGCGGTCGCCCGCGTTGCCGGTGCTGCGCGTGACGGCGAGCGCGTCCGGGCCCGGCCGGTACTCGTCCGCGCCGCTGCCCACCGGGACGTTGCCGAAGTTGTCCTCGTCGTCGTGCAGGATGACCGCCCGGCCCTCGAGCTGCTCGGGGGAGAAGCGCGCGGTCGTGAAGGTCATGCTCACGGTGCCGTCGCGGTTGACGAGCAGGCTGGGCATGTCGCCCGCGTGGTACGCGTGGGGCTGGCCGGGGCGCGCGTAGTGCCCGCCGACGGCGGTGAACCAGGTGCTGCTCGGCGCCGACGGGTCCGCGACGCAGCCCGCGCCGTCGCCGTTGGCGTGGACGTGGAAGCCGTGGAAGGCGTTGAGCGGCGTCACCCCGCGCGGCAGGTCCAGCGACACCCGGACCTGGGTGCGCTGCAGGCGCGGGTCGTCGTAGAAGGCGACCGTGCCGACGGCGCGCCCGTCGGCCAGGCGCAGGGTGGTCCGGGCGTCGGGCCGCTCCGCCTGCGCGGAGCCGCCCGTCACGACGGCGGTGGCCGTGGCGGCGGCCGCCGCCGCGAGCCCGACCGCCATCCAGCGCGTGGGCAGGCCCCGGCGGGGGGTGCCCTGCTCGTGCGGGCCGTGCCGCGTCCCGCGGTCCTCGTGCGCGTGCTCCATGCCGGTGCCTCCTGGCCGAGGTGGGACGAGGGCCCGGGCGCGCCCCCGCCGCGGGCCGGTCAGCCCCGGCCCGGGGCCCCAGCCTGCTCCGCAGCGTCCTCCTCCGCCACCCCTCCGTCACGCACGACGAGCCGGCGGGTGGTGCGGACGGCGCCGAGCATCCGCCGGTCGTGCGTGACCAGCAGGAGGGTGCCCTCGTACGAGCCCAGCGCCTGCTCGAGCTGCTCGATGGCCGGCAGGTCGAGGTGGTTGGTGGGCTCGTCGAGGACGAGGAGGTTCACCCCGCGCGCCTGCAGCAGCGCGAGCGCCGCGCGGGTGCGCTCGCCGGGGGACAGGGTGCCCGCGGGGCGCAGCACGTGGTCGGCGCCGAGCCCGAACTTCGCCAGCAGCGTGCGCACCTCGGCGGTCGGCCAGTCCGGGACCTGCGCGGCGAAGGCGTCGGCGAGCGGCGCCGCGCCGACGAACGCGCCGCGCGCCTGGTCGACCTCGCCCACGACGACGGCCGGTCCCAGCGCGGCCGAGCCCTCGTCCGGCGGGAGCCGGCCGAGCAGGGTCGCGAGCAGCGTGGACTTGCCCGCGCCGTTGGGGCCGGTGATCGCGATGCGGTCGGCCCAGTCCACCTGCAGGTCGACGGGTCCCAGCACGAAGCCGCCGCGGCGCACCACCGCCCCGCGCAGCGTGGCCACGACGGCCCCCGCGCGCGGCGCCGCGGCGATGCTCATCTGCAGCTGCCACTCCTTGCGCGGCTCCTCGACCTCGTCGAGCCGCTCGATCCGGCGCTCCGTCTGGCGCGCCTTCGCCGCCTGCTTCTCCGTCGCCTCGCTGCGGAACTTGCGACCGATCTTGTCGTTGTCGCTCGCCTTGCGGCGGGCGTTCTTCACGCCCTTCTCCATCCAGGACCGCTGCGTGCGGGCCCGCGCCTCGAGCCCGGCGCGCGTGCCGGCGTACTCCTCGTACGCCTCGCGCGCGTGCCGTCGGGCGACCTCGCGCTCCTCGAGGTACGCCTCGTACCCGCCGCCGTAGACGTTGACCTGCTGCTGGGCGAGGTCGAGCTCGACGACGTCGGTGACGGTGCGGGCGAGGAACTCGCGGTCGTGGCTCACGAGGACGACCGGCGAGCGCAGCCCCGCGACGAAGCGCTCGAGGAGCTCCAGCCCGTCGAGGTCGAGGTCGTTCGTGGGCTCGTCGAGCAGGAGGACGTCGTAGCGGCTGAGCAGCAGCGCCGCGAGCCCGGCGCGCGCCGCCTGCCCGCCGGACAGGCTCGTCATGGGCGCGTCGAGCCCGACGGCGAGGCCGAGGTCGGCGGCGACCTGCTCGGCGCGCTCCTCGAGGTCGGCCCCGCCGAGGGCCAGCCAGCGCTCCAGGGCCACGGCGTACGCGTCGTCGGCGCCCGCGTCGCCGCGGGCCAGCGCCTCCGTGGTCGCGTCGAGCTCCTGCTGGGCGGCGGTGACGCCGGTGCGGCGGGCGAGCAGGGCGGCGACCGTCTCGCCGGGGCGCCGCTCGGGCTCCTGGGGCAGGTGCCCGACGGTGGCCGTCGGCGGGTCGAGGCGCACCGCGCCGTGCTCCGGTCGCTCGAGCCCGGCGAGCAGGCGCAGCAGCGTGGACTTGCCGGCCCCGTTGGCCCCCACGAGGCCCACGACGTCGCCGGGGGCCACGACGAGGTCCAGCCCGCTGAAGAGGCTGCGGTCCCCGTGCCCGGCGGCGAGGTCCTTGGCGACGAGGGTGGCGCTCACGAGCAGGCGACCCTACCCGCGCGGGGGCGCCCCGCTCGACCGGTGCGCCGGCCGGCGCGGCGGCGACGGCGGCGACGGCGGCGCGGCGGCCGGCGGCGGGCAGGATGGCGCGGGTGCAGGTGCGCCCCGTGACCCCCGAGCGGCTCGTCGAGGAGCTCGCCGGGCGGGTGCTCGCGGCGGCCGCGGAGCTCGAGCGCGCGCACGGCCCGCGGGCCTGGCTGCGCGTCGCCGTCGACGGCGCGCCGGCGGCGCGCCCCGCGGACCTGGCCGACGCGCTCGTCGACCCGGTGCGCGTCGGCGGGCGGGCGGCGCTGCGGGTGTCGGCGGAGGACTTCCTGCGGCCCGCGTCGCTGCGGCTCGAGCGCGGGCGGGAGGACCCGGACGCGTACCTCGAGGACCGGCTCGACGACCGGGCGCTCGCCCGCGAGGTGCTGGACCCCCTGGACCCGGGTGGGACGGGGCGCTGGCTGCCCAGCCTCTGGGACGCGCAGCGGGACCGGGCGACGCGGGCGGCGTACGCGCAGGCGCCCCCCGGCGCCGTCCTGCTCCTCGACGGGACGGCGCTGCTCGGGCGCTGGCTCGCGCTCGACCTCGTCGTGCACCTCGCGCTCGGCCCCGGGGCCCTGGCCCGCCGCACGCCGCCGCAGCTGCGCTGGACGCTGCCGGCCCTCGAGCGGTACGGCGCCGAGGTGCTGCCCGAGGAGGTCGCGGACGTCGTCGTGCGGGTGGACGACCCGCGACGGCCTGCGCTGGTCGAGTGAATGCTGTGTGACGTTCTCGTTCCGGTCAGTCCTAGCGCACCTGTAGGGATAAGGTCCCCCGCATGGAACGGCTCCTCGTCTTCGTCCTCGTCGGCCTCGGCGCGCAGCTCGTCGACGGCGCCCTCGGGATGGCGTACGGGGTGACCTCGACGAGCCTGCTGCTCATCAGCGGGCTCAACCCGGCCGCGGCCTCGGCGTCCGTGCACCTGGCCGAGCTCGGCACCACGCTCGCCTCGGGCATCTCGCACTGGCGGTTCAAGAACGTCGACTGGCGGCTCGTGCTCAGCCTCGGCGTCCCCGGCGCGCTCGGCGCGTTCGCCGGCGCCACCCTGCTCTCGCGCATCAGCACCGAGCTCGCGGCGCCGTGGATGGCGCTCGTCCTCGCGGTGCTCGGCGGCTACGTGCTCGTGAAGTTCGCGCTGCGGAGCGTCCGCGCCGTCCACGAGCCCAAGCCGCCGCACTCGCGCCGCTTCCTCGCCCCGCTGGGGCTCACCGCCGGCTTCGTCGACGCCACCGGCGGCGGCGGGTGGGGCCCGGTCGCGACCTCGACCCTGCTCTCGGCGGGGCGGGTGCAGCCGCGCACCGTCATCGGCTCGGTCAGCACCAGCGAGTTCCTCGTGACGCTCGCCGCGAGCGTCGGCTTCCTCATCGGGCTCGGGGGCGAGGGCGTCAACCTCGTCAGCGTCGCCGGGCTGCTCATCGGCGGCGTCGTCGCCGCCCCCTTCGCGGCGTACCTCGTGCGCGCCCTGCCCGTGAACGTGCTCGGCGCCGGCGTCGGCGGCCTGCTCATGATCACGAACGCCCGCACGCTCATGGCGGCGCTCGAGGTCACCGGCGCCCTGCGGGTGCTCGTCTACCTCGCCGTCGTCGCGGTGTGGGCGCTGTTCCTGCAGCTCGCGGTGCGCAAGCACCTCGCGAGCCGCGAGGAGCGGGCGCAGGAGCTCGTCGCGGCCTGACCGGCGGGCCGGCGCCCCTCGGTCCCGCGGCACGGCAGGATCGGGGCGTGCGCGCACCCGTCGACCCCACCGAGCTCTCCGCCGCCGACCTGGCGCGGCGGACCAGCCTGCGCCGGCACAAGGCCTTCGCGACCGGGCTGCTGCTCGTGGCGGCGGTGCTCTGGCTGGTGCTGCGGGCGCAGGAGGAGGGCGGGCCCGCCTGGGTCGGCTACGCCCGGGCGGCCGCCGAGGCCGGGATGGTCGGCGGGCTCGCCGACTGGTTCGCGGTCACGGCGCTGTTCCGGCACCCGCTGGGGGTGCCCGTCCCGCACACCGCGATCATCCCGCGCCGCAAGGACGCGCTCGGCACGAGCCTCGGGGAGTTCGTCGGCGCCAACTTCCTCGCCGAGGACGTGGTCCGCGGCAAGCTGCGCCGGGCCGAGGTCACGCGCCGGCTCGGCCGCTGGCTGCGGCGCCCCGAGGGCGCGGCGCGCGTCACCGAGGAGCTGGCCCGGGTCGTGCGGGCCGGGGCCGGGCTGCTGCGCGACGAGCAGGTCGTCGGCGTGCTCGAGCGCGCCGCCCTGCGCCGGCTGGGCACCACGTCGGTCGCGCCGGCCCTCGGCCGGCTGCTCGACCGCGTCGTGGACGACGGCGCCCACCACGGGCTCGTCGACCTCGCCGCCGAGCGCACCCACGACTGGCTCGTCGCCAACCGGGAGAGCCTGCTCGACCTCATGACCGCCCAGGCGCCGGCGTGGTCGCCGCGCTGGCTCGACGAGCGCGTGTCCGAGCGGCTGTACGCCGAGCTGGTCCGCATCGCGGCGGGCGTCCGCGACGACCCCGCCCACGACGCGCGCGGCGCCATCGACCGCTTCCTCGCCCAGCTCGCCCGCGACCTGCAGCAGGACGCGGCCACCGTCGCCCGCGTGGACGGCCAGGTCCGCGCCCTCGCCGAGCACCCCGCCGTGCACCGCTCGTTCGCGCAGGTCGTCGAGTCCGGGCGCACCACCCTGCTCGAGCTCGTGGACGACCCGGACAGCGAGCTGCGCCGGCGCATCACCGACGAGCTCGCCGCGCTCGGCGCCCGGCTCGAGGACGACGCGCCGCTGCGCGCCAAGGTCGACGCCCGGGTGGAGGACCTCGTCGGGTACGTCGTCTCGACCTACCGCGACGAGATCCTCACGCTGATCACCGACACCGTCGCCGCCTGGGACGCGCGCAGCACCGCGCGCAAGGTGGAGCTGCAGGTCGGGCGGGACCTGCAGTACATCCGGGTCAACGGCACCGTCGTCGGCGCCCTCGCCGGGCTCGTGATCCACGGCGTCGCCGACCTGCTGGGGTAGCGCCCGCCCCGTCACCGGCGCACCCCGCCGTGATCGTGCGCGGATGGCGCAGCTGGTCCTCCGTACCCCCGTGATCTCGCGCGCTCGGCGTGGCAGGTCGCGGGGGCGTCGCCCACGCCCTCCGGGCCTGCCGGCCTCCGCCATCCGCGCATGATCGCGGCGGGTGGGGGTGGAGCGGCGACGTCCGCGCAGGGTCGCGGCCGGCGGGTGGCGGCCCTCCGTGCAGGGTCGCGGCCGACGGGTGGCGGTCCTGCGCGCATGACCGCGGCGGGAGGGGTGGCCGCCGTCCCCCTCGCGGGGAGGGTGGGCGCCGTCCGCGGAGGGGTCGCGGGGGTCAGGCGACGGGGGCGGGCGCGGGCAGGCGCCCGGTGACCTCGGCGACCGTGCGCAGGCTGCGCAGCCGGTCGGCGGGGCGCCCGGACAGGGTGGTCACCATGAGCTCGTCGGGCGCGGTGCGCTGCACCAGCTCGTCGAGCCCGGCGCGGACGGCGGCGGGGTCGCCGACGACGTGCCCGAGCGAGGCCTGCTCGGCGATCGCGAGGTCGAGCTCGGTCCAACCGTGCGCCGCGGCCTCCTCGGGCGTCGGCATGCGGCTCGGGCGACCGGTGCGCAGGCGCAGAATCGCGAGCTGCCCGGTGCGCGCCACGTGCCGCGCCTCCTCGTCGGTGGGCGCGGAGACGACCGTGGCGGTGACCATGGCGTACGGGGCGTCGAGGTGCCGCGACGGCCGGAACGTGCCGCGGTAGAGCGCGAGCGCCTCCTCCGTGCCCTGGCCGGCGAAGTGGTGCGCGAAGGCGAAGCGCAGCCCGAGCAGCCCGGCCACCTGGGCGCTGTAGCCGCTGGAGCCGAGGAGCCAGACCTGCGGGGCGTCCTCGACCGACGCGAGCTCGGGGACGAGGACGAGGCGGGCGTACGGGTGGTCCTCGGGGAACGTGCCGTGCAGGAACCCGAGCAGCTCGCCGAGCTGCTCGGGGAAGTCCTCGGCGCCCAGCGACGCGGTGCGCCGCAGGGCGCGGGCCGTCGCGCCGTCGGTGCCGGGAGCGCGGCCGATGCCGAGGTCGACCCGGCCGGGGTGCAGCGACGCGAGGGTCGCGAACTGCTCGGCGACGACGAGCGGCGCGTGGTTGGGCAGCATGACCCCGCCCGAGCCGACCCGCAGGGTCGACGTGCGCGCCGCGACGTGCGCGAGGAGCACGGCCGGGGACGAGCTGGCGATGCCCGGCATCCCGTGGTGCTCGGCGAGCCAGAACCGCGTGGCGCCCAGGTCCTCGGCGAGCCGGGCCACGTCGACGGTGGCCTCGAGGGCCTCGTGGGGCGTCTGATCCGACAGGACCGGGGACAGCTCGAGGACGGACAGCGGCACGGTGGCGAGGTCGGGCACGTCCCTGCCCAACCCGCCCGTCCTCGGGCGTGTTCCGTGACGGGCGCCTCAGGCCGGGTCGGCGGCCTGGGCGACCTCGAAGCCCCAGACGGTCGCGCCGCTCGCGGCCGGCCCGCCGCCTCCGCCGCCGCCGGCGCGGGCGTGCCCCTGGCCGAAGGCCTGCGAGGCCGTCCAGGCGCGGAAGTCCTCCTCGCTGCGCCAGCGGGTGTAGACGAGGTACTGGTCGGTGCCCTCCACCGGGCGCAGCAGCTCGAAGCGCTCGAAGCCGGGGGAGGCCTCGACGGCGCCGGCGCGGCCGGCGAAGCGCTGCTCGAGCACCTCCCCGCGGCCGCCGGGGACGGTCAGGACGTTGATGGCGACGTACGGCACGCTCCCCATCCTGCCCGTCCTGCCGTCCCGCCGCTCGGACCGCGCGGGCCGCCCGGTAGCGTCCCGTCACCGTGGAGGACCACCGGCAGGACCAGACGCCCCGGCCCGAGCGCGCCTCGCGGGTCCTCGACGACGGCACCCGGCTGCTCTTCGCCGACCTGCACAACCACACGATGCTCAGCGACGGCGCCGGCGACCCCGAGCGGGCCTTCGCCCTCATGCGCGGCGCGGGCCTCGACGTGGCGGCGCTCACCGACCACGCCTCGATCCCGCACCACCAGCTGGACTACCTCGACCCGGCGGACTACCCCGACGAGGAGGCGCTGGCGCTGGCGCGGATGGCGCCGCACAGCATCACCGACGAGGGCTGGGCGCGGGTCGAGGAGCTGGCCGAGGCGGCCGACGTCCCGGGGGAGTTCACGGCCGTCCGCGGGTTCGAGTGGACCGAGCCGTGGCTCGGGCACGCGAACGTCTGGTTCAGCAGCGGCTACCTGGGCGTGACGACGCCGGGGCGGGTCGGCGGGCTGCACGCCTTCCTCGAGGACGAGGAGCCGCAGGCGCTCTTCGGCTACAACCACCCCGGGCGCGAGCCCGGCCGCTTCGGCGACTTCCAGCTCGAGCCGTCGCTCGTGCGGCGGATGGTCACCCTCGAGATGTTCAACCGGTACGACGACTACCTCTTCGAGGGCGTCGACCGCGGCCGGCCGTCGCCGCTGGTCGCCTGCACGGCGGCCGGGTGGCGCCCGGGGCTCATCGGGGTCAGCGACGAGCACAGCCGCTCGTACGGCCTGCGGGGCAAGGGCCGCACCGGCGTCTGGGCGCGCGAGCACTCGCGCGCCGGGGTGCGCGAGGCGCTGCTCGCGCGGCGGACGTACGGCACCCGCGAGGTCGGCCTGCGCCTGGACGCGACCCTGGACGGGGAGCGCTTCGGCGCCACGCTCGCGCCCGGCGGCGGCGCGCGCGAGCTGCGGGTGGACGTCGGCGGGGGGGAGCACGACGGGCGGCCGGTGCAGCTGCAGGTGCTCGCGCCGGGCGACGACGGCCTGCCGCGGGTCGTGGCGCTGCACGACGCGGTGGGCGGGGAGACCGCGGCGCTGGACCTGCCCGCGCCCGCGGGGCGCGAGCCGTGGCTCGTGCTGCGGGTCGCCGACCCGTCGCGCCGCGGCGCGGGGCCGTCCGGGCACCCGGGCACCGCGTGGGGGCTGGCCTGCGCCAGCCCGTGGTACCAGGAGGACGCGCCCGCCTGAGCGGGCTCAGGCCCGGCGGGCCGGCCGGGTCAGCACGTGCAGCAGGGCCAGGCCGTACGCCTCCGCGGCGCCCTCGGCGTCGACGGCGGTCCCGTCCGCCAAGCGCACCCGGTGCCGCCCGCCCTCGCGCTCGAGCGCGGCGAACTCCGCGCCGAGCATCGAGCGGAGCTGGTCCTCGGCCGGCAGCCACAGCGCGCGCGAGGTGTCGACGGAGTCCAGCGCCCACTCGGTCGTGCCGTTGAAGCCGAGCACGGGCCCGGTGGGGAACTCGTGCACCTCGACGACCATGTCGCTGAGCACGAACACCTCCTCCTCGAGCTCGGGCGCGAGGACCACGAACCGGTCGCCGCGCGCCGGGAGCCACTGCAGGCCGGCGCCGCGCAGGCGCATCGCGAGCGTCACGGGCAGCACCGGGGCAGCATGCCCGCCACGGAACCCGGTGACTCCCCGCGCTGCCGCGCTCACCCGTCTAGGCTGGGCGGGTGGCAGCGCGCCCGGTGGACGTGTCCCCCTCCTGCGCGCCCGCCGCGCGGCGGACCCCCGAGGACCACCTGCGCACGCTCCAGGAGGTCACGGCCGCGCTGTCCGGGGCGGTCCGCGAGGCGGACGTGCTGCGGGTCATCCTCGAGCAGGGCCGGGCCGGCTCCGGCGCGAGCGGCAGCGGCGTGGCGGTGCGCGACGGCGAGCAGGTGCGCTACGCCCACCTCGACGGCTACAGCAGCGACGTCCGCGCCACCTGGAGCGCCTTCGGGATGGACAGCGGGTCGCCGGTCACGCACGTCCTGCGCACCGGCGAGGCGCTGTTCCTCGGCAGCCCGCAGGAGGTGCTCGCGCGCTTCGACGTGCCCGTCATCCGCGCGTTCCTCGAGGCCTCGGGGGAGCAGGCGATGGTGCGCCTGCCGCTCGTCGGCACCACGGGCGTGATGGGGGTGCTGAGCTTCGGCTTCACCGCGCCGCAGGCGTTCTCCGAGGACGAGCGCGCCTTCCTCCTCGCGCTGGCCGGGCAGTGCGCGCAGGCGCTGGAGCGGGCGCGGCTCTACGAGCGCGAGCTCGCGACCGCCCGCACCCTGCAGCGCAGCCTGCTCCCGGGGACGCTGCCGGAGGTCGGCGGCGCGCGGGTCGCGGCGCGCTGCATCCCCGCGACGGCCGGCACCGACGTCGGCGGGGACTGGTACGACGCCGTGCGCCTGCCCGACGGCCGGCTCGGGGTCGTCGTCGGCGACGTCATGGGCAAGGGCGTGCGCGCCGCCTCGGTCATGGGGCAGGTGCGCAACGCCCTGCGGGGGCTGCTGCACGCCGACCCGGCACCCGCGGTGGTGCTCGAGCGGCTGGACCGGCTCGTCGCGGCCATGGAGGACGACGAGGAGCTCGTGACGCTCGCGTACGGCGTCCTCGACGCGGGCACCGGCCGCTTCACCTGGTCCGGGGCCGGGCACCCGCCGCCGCTGCTGCTGGGGGCGGACGGCGAGGCCCTCTACCTCGAGCCGGGGGAGGGGCTCCCGCTCGGGCTCGGCGGGGCGCGGGAGGAGACCGTCGTGGCCCTGGGGCCCGGCGAGGTGGTCCTGCTCTACAGCGACGGGCTCGTGGAGACCCGCCGGCGGCCCCTGCTCGACGGGCTGCCGCTGCTGCAGGAGCACGCGGCCTTCCTCGTCGCCGAGGGCGGGCAGGCCGACGGGTCCGGGCCGTGGACGGTCGGGCCCTGGCAGGGCCGCTCCTCCCTCGACGCCCTCGCGGACGCCCTCGTCGAGCGGATGGGCGGGGGCGGGGCGGCCGACGACGACGTCACCCTCCTGGCGCTCGGGCGCGAGCCGGCCACCGAGCTCACCGCCGAGCTGCTGCTGCCCGCGCGGGCGTCGAGCGCCTCGGCGGCGCGGGCCTGCGTGCGCGAGCGGCTCGCGGCCTGGTCCGGCGCCGCGGCGCCGGGCGCCCCGGGCGGCGGGGCGGGGGACCTCGCGGAGGTGGCGCAGCTGTGCGTCAGCGAGGTGGTCACCAACGCCGTCCTGCACGCCGCGTCCCCGGCCCGCCTGCGCCTCGCCTGGGACGGCGCCGTGCTGCGGGTCGAGGTCCGCGACGAGGGGGCGCCCTTCCGCACCGCGCTGCGCGTGCCCGGCGAGGAGGACACCCACGGGCGCGGCCTCGTGCTCCTCGACGCCCTGAGCCGGCGCTGGGGCCTGCACGAGGTCGAGGGCGGCAAGGCGGTCTGGTTCGAGCTCGCGGCGGGCCCGGCCGGCTGAGCCCGGGCAGCGCCGGGTCGTCGGCGCGCAGGGGTGGCGACCGGCGGCTGCGGGGCCGGTCGACGGGGCATGATCACGGGGTGACGAGCAGGTGAGCAGCGGCCGGCGGCCGCGTCCCGGGCGGTGCTCGGGATGCGCGCGGGCGCAGGGTGCGATTGCCTGAGCACACGGGGCGCAGGTGCCCCGGACGGAGCCCCGACACGGAGGTAGCACGTGACCGCCAGCACGACCCCTGGAACAGCACCCGGCCGCACCGTGGGCGTGGCCGTCGTCGGCCTGGGCGGGGCGGTCGCCTCGACCGCCGTCGCGGGCGTGGAGCTGCTCCGGCTGGGCTCCGGCACGACCGACGGGCTGCCCTTCGCCGGGCTCGAGGGCGTGGCCGGGCTGGCCCGCTACGAGGACCTCGTCTTCGGCGGCTGGGACCTCTGCGGCGACAACCTCGCCAAGGCGGCCGAGGTGCACGGCGTCCTGGACTACCGGCAGATGCAGGCCGTCTCCTCGGCCCTCGAGGGCGTGGTCCCGTGGCCGGCCGCCGGTGACGAGGAGTTCTGCCGCCGGGTCGGCGGCGACAACGTCGTGGCCGTGGCGCCCTCGGGGGGCAGCACGGGCCTGCGCCCGGTCGTGGACCACCTCGTGGCCGACCTCGAGCGCTTCCGGTCCTCCGGCGGGCGCGACGGCGGCCCGCTCGACGCCGTGGTCGTGGTGAACCTGGCCAGCACCGAGCGCTACCCCGACCTCGCCGACCCGGCCTTCGCGACCGCCGCGGCGTTCGAGGCCGCGGTCGACGCCGGGCACGACGGGATCCCGCCGGCCATGGTCTACGCGTACGCGGCGGTCCTCACCGGCTGCCCCTTCGTCAACTTCACCCCGAGCGTCGGCGCCGACGTGCCCGCCCTCGAGGAGCTCGCCCGGCGGCACGGCGTTCCCGTGGCCGGCAAGGACGGCAAGACCGGCCAGACGATGATGAAGACGGTGCTCGCCCCGGCCTTCCGCTCCCGGGCCCTGCGCGTGGAGGGCTGGTACTCCACGAACATCCTCGGCAACCGCGACGGGCAGGCGCTCGACGACCCGGCCAGCCTGGCCAGCAAGCTCGGCACCAAGGGCGGCGTGCTCGACGGCATCCTCGGCTACCCGGTCGAGGACCACGTGGTGCGCATCGACTACTACCGGCCCCGCGGCGACGCCAAGGAGGCCTGGGACAACATCGACCTCGTCGGCTTCCTCGGCCAGCGCATGCAGGTCAAGGTCGACTTCCTCTGCCGCGACAGCGTGCTGGCCGCGCCCCTCGTGCTGGAGCTCGCCCGCTTCGCGGACCTGGCGCAGCAGCGCGGGGAGAGCGGCCCGCTGGAGCAGCTCGGCTACTTCTTCAAGTCCCCGCACGTGCCCGCCGGCGCGCGGGTCGAGCACGCGCTGCACGAGCAGGAGCGGGCGCTCCTGGAGTGGGTGCGCACCGGCTCGGCGAGCGTCGCGGGCGCTGAGTGACGGCCGCCCTCCCCGCGGCCGACCCGCTCCCCGCCGAGGTCCTCGCGGTCGTCGGACGGGCCGCGCCGGCGCTGCGCGAGCTCAACGACCTCAAGCGCGTCCGCACCGCCGGCAACCCGCGCTCCCTCGCCGAGCGGGCCTTCCTGCGCTCCTGGGCGCGGCTCGCGGGGGGCGAGGACGTGCGTGCCGTCGCGCTCGAGGAGACCGCGGCGCTCGTCGCGGCCGGGCGTCTCGGCGGCGTCGACGCGGCCGTCCTGCAGCGCGCCGGGCTGCCGGTCAGCGGTGCGTTGGGCGTGCTGCGCCGCTCGTTCGACGAGCTGGCGGGCGACCTGCCCGCGCGGGACGAGCTGCGGGCGGCGCTGCACGGCGACGTGCGGCGCGCGCCCGCCGCACCGCCCCCCGGCTGGGCGCTCGCCCTGGCCGAGCAGCCGCGCGCCGGCGCGACGCGCCCCGGGCACGCCCGCGTCGTCGTGGAGCCGCCGGAGAGCCACGGGGACCACTGCCTCGTCACGGCCGCGTACGGCTGCCTGCTCGCTCCGGCGGTGGGCGCGGACCGGGCGGACGCGTTCCTGCTGGGCCTGGCGCACCACCTGCACAACGCCGTCCTGCCGGACAGCGGCTTCACGGGGGAGGTGCTGCTCGGCGACGCCCTCGAGGGCGTCATGGCGCGCCTCGAGCAGGAGGCGCTCGCCGAGCTCGCCGCGGGCCTGGCCGACCGGGTGCGCCGCGTCCTCGCCGCGCGCGCGGACGCGGCCACGCCGCTGGGGCGGGCGTTCCACGCCGCCGACGTGCTCGACCGCGTCCT
Organism: Vallicoccus soli; assembly: GCF_003594885.1. NCBI lineage: Bacteria > Bacillati > Actinomycetota > Actinomycetes > Motilibacterales > Vallicoccaceae > Vallicoccus > Vallicoccus soli. Next base: position 132,951 of record NZ_QZEZ01000003.1, on the reverse strand, counting down.
GCAGGTGCACCACCACGCGCGGGCCGCGGCCTTCACCGCGGACCAGGCGCTCGTCGACCTCGACCTTGTGCACCCGGGGCCCGTGCAGGGCTACCAGCTCGACGTGCTCGCCGCGGCGGGGCTGGGACCGGGTGGCGGGGAGGGCGCCGCGTGAGCGGCGCCCTCGCCACCGAGGTCGACGGCCGCCTGGAGGTGGGCGGGGTGCCGTACCTGCGCCCGGGGCGCGACGCGCTCGTGGGCGCGGCCCGCGCCGCGCTCGGTGCCGGCGACCCGGCCGGTGCGGCGGCCGTGCTGCTGCGCGACGCGGACGACTGGTGGGACGGGCCGCTGCCGGACGAGGAGGAGGCCCGGGCCGCGGGCGCGGCGGGGACGCTGCGCGAGGCGGTGCGGCTGCTCCGGCTCGGGCGGGTCGGCGACTACCTGGTGCACCGGTGGTCCGACCCCGTGCTGCTCGCGGGGCTGGGCCTTCTCTCGCTCGGCTGGCCGGCGCCCGGCACCCCCGTGCTGGACCTCGCCTGCGGCACCGGGCCCCTGCTGCGCGAGCTCGCCCTGCGCGGGCAGGCCCCGCTGGCCGGTGCCGACGTGGTGCTCGCCAAGCTCTGGCTGGCCCGCCGCCACGTCCTCGACGACCCGGGCGTGGCCGTGGCGCCGCGGCTGGTGTGCCTCGACGCGGCGCAGCCCTGGCCCGGGGCGCTGGCCGGCCCGGTCCCGGCGCGCACCGTCGTGTGCCTCGACGCGCTCTACTTCCTGCCCGACCCGGCCGGCACGGCGGCGCGCATGCGCGCCGCGGCCGGGCAGGCGGGCAGCGTCCTCGTGGGCGGCGTGCCCAACGGCCTGCTGCCGGCGCGGGGCGGCGGTGCGCGGCTCACGCCGCACGACCTGGCCGCGATGCTGCCCGGGGCCGAGCTCTACGACGACGCCGACCTCGTGCGGTGGACCGTCGAGCGCGAGGCGCCGCGCGTCCGCACGCCCGACGAGCTCGGCGCGGCGGTCACCGTGAGCGCGCTGTGGCGGGCGCCCGGGGCCGAGCCGGTGGCCGCCCCCGACCTCGGCGCACCCCTGCCGGGGCGCCGCCTGCGGCTGAACCCGCTCTACGGCCCGGACGGCGCGCTGCGCTGGCCCAGCGAGCGCTACGAGCGCGACTACGCGGACCGCTCGCCGTACCTGCCGCCGCGCCTGCCCGACGAGGCCGACCTCGCGGCGCGGCCCGAGCACTGGGCGCGCCGGCGCGTGCTGCTCGACCTGCCGGAGCGCTGGTGACGCGCCCCGTGGGGTGGGCCGTCGTCGGCGGCGGGTGGGTGGCGCGCGACCACTTCGCCCCGGCCCTGGCGGCGTCGGCGGGGGACCGAGCCGTCGTGGTGTGCGACGTCGACCCGGCGGCCGCCCGGCGCACGGCAGCGGCGCTGCCGGGCGCCCGGTGGACCACCGACGTCGACGACGCGGTGACCGACGCGGCGGTGCAGGCCGTGTACGTCGCGACCCCCAACCACGCGCACCGCGCGCCGGTCGTGGCCGCGGCACGGGCCGGGCGCGCGGTGCTCTGCGAGAAACCGCTTGCCGCGACGCTCGGCGACGCGGCCGCGATCGTCGCCGCCTGCGACGGCGTCCTCGCCGGCAGCGCGTTCGACCAGCGGTGGCACCCCGCGCACACCGCGCTCGCCGCGCTCGTGCGCGCCGGGGCGCTCGGCCCGGTCACCGCGGTGCGCATCGCCTACGGCTGCTGGCTCCCGCCGTCGTGGACGCCGCCGGGCGCGACCGTGCCCGACAACTGGCGGGCCGACCCGCTGCGGGCGGGCGGCGGGGCGTACGTCGACCTGGCCCCCCACGGGCTCGACCTCGTCGGGGCGCTGCTCGGCGAGGACGTCGAGCGCGCCACGGCGGTGCTGCAGCGGCGGGTCCACGACTACGCCGTCGACGACGGCGCCGTCCTCGTCGGCACCACCGGCGGGGGAGCCCTCGTGAGCCTGCACGTCTCGTACAACACGCGGGACGCGCTGCCGCGGCGCCGCCTGGAGGTCGTGGGGACGCGCGCGCAGGCCGTCGCCGTGGACACCATGGGCCAGACGGCGGGGGGCGCGCTGACCCTGCTCGACGGCGCCACCGGCGCGGCGCAGCCGGTCGCGTTCGACACCGCCCGCTCGCCGTTCGCCGCCCAGCTCGCCGCGTTCTCCGCCGCCGTCGCCGGGGAGCGCGCGTGGCCGTACCCGCTGGAGCGCGACCTGGCCCTGCTCACCCTGCTCCACGACGCCGCCGGGCTCGTCCCGCCCGGCGAGCACCCGCTCGAGGCCCTGGAGGAGCCCGCATGACCCCCCTCCCCACCCGCGCGAGCCGCGCCCACCGGGCGTACTCCTGCACGAACTGCGGGCACTGGCAGCGCTGGTTCGCCGACGCGCCGCCCCCGACGTGCCCGGTCTGCGCCGACGTGCGCAACGCGCTGCCCGACGACGGGTTCGCGTTCCTCACCGCCGAGGAGGCGGACGCGGCGGTGACCTGCTCCTGGCGCGAGGTGCTGCCCGGCGTCACCGAGTTCTCGTGCGCCCCCGACCTCGGGCTCGGCTCGAAGGGCTGGGTGCTGGAGACCGCGGCCGGGCTGCTCGGCTTCGAGTGCGCGCCCTGGTACTCCGACGCCGCCGTGGAGGAGCTGCGGCGCCGCGGGGGCCTCGCGGTGCTGGCGTCCAGCCACGTCCACGGCTACGGCGCGCTGTGGCGCCTGCAGGACGAGCTCGACCCGCCCGTGGTGAGCACCGGGGTGGCGGACCTGGTGTGGACGAAGGCGTTCCGCGTCACCTGGCCCGCCGACGAGGTGCTCGACCTCGCCCCCGGGGTGACCCTGCACCGGACCGGCGGGCACTTCGACGGGCACAGCGTCCTGCACGACGCGACGCGCGGGCTGCTCTTCTGCGGCGACTCCCTCAAGGTGGACCTCGCGCCCGACGGCAGCGCGGCGGCGCTCAGCGCCCACAAGGCCTTCCACGCGCAGATCCCGCTGAGCCACGGCGAGCTGCGGCACTACCGCGAGGTCATCGGGTCGCTCGACTTCTCCACCGTGCTCACGCCGTTCGAGCACGCCGAGGGCGTGACGACCGCGCACGTGCTCGCGCTCGTCGACCACCTGCTCTCGGCCCCGCCGTCGAGCTCGCCGGTGCCGATGGAGCAGCTCGACGCGATGGCGGGTGTCCGCGCGTGAGCCTGCGCTACGCGTACAACACCAACGGCATGGCGCACCACCGCCTCGACGACGCGCTCGACCTCCTCGGCGAGCACGGGTACGACGGCGTCGCCCTGACCCTCGACCACCACCACCTCGACCCGCTCGCGCCGGGGGCCCCGGCCGAGGCCCAGCGGGTGCGCGCACGGCTCGACGACCTGGGGCTCGCGGCCGTCGTCGAGACCGGGGCCCGCTACCTGCTCGACCCGCGGGCCAAGCACGAGCCCACGTTCGTGACCCCGGACGCGCCCGGGCGGGCGCGGCGGCTGGACTTCCTGCGCCGCACGGTCGACGTGGCCGGCGTGCTCGGCGCGGAGACGGTGTCCTTCTGGGCGGGCGTGCCGCGGGCCGGCGTGGACCGGGGGGCCGCGTGGGAGTGGCTCGTCGAGGGCGTGGCCCGGCTCGCCGAGCACGCCGCCGGCCCCGGTGTCGCGCTGAGCTTCGAGCCGGAGCCGGGGATGCTCGTGGAGACGCCGCGGGAGTGGGAGCGCCTGCGCGACGCGGTGGCGCAGGCGGCGCCGGGCACCCCGCCGCTGCTGCTCGCCCTGGACTCCGGCCACTGCATCGTCACGGGCGACCTCGCGCCCGACGAGGCCGTGCGGGCGTACGCCGACCGGCTGGGCACCGTCGCCGTCGAGGACATGCGCCGCGGGGTCCACGAGCACCTCGCCTGGGGCGAGGGCGACATGGACGTGCCCGCCGTGCTCGCCGCGCTCGACGAGGTCGGGTACCGCCGGCTCGTCACGGTCGAGCTCTCGCGCGACAGCCACCGGGCGCACGAGCTCGTGCCCCGCACCATCGCCTACCTGCGCGCGGCCGAGGCCCGCGCAGCCGACGGGAGGACCGAGCCGTGAGCGCCGGGACCACCAGCAGCGCGGCCGACGCCGCCGAGCGCTACCGCGCGGCGATGCCCGCGGGCGACCTCGTCGCCTTCGCCACGTCCCCGCTGGACCGCGTGGGCGTGCCCGCCTGGGCCGCGGTCTGCTTCGGCGCCGACGGGTCGGTGCCCGCCGGGCACGGCTACGGCGCGACGGACGACGAGGCGCTGCGCTCGACGTGGGGCGAGGCGGCCGAGGCGGCGCTGCTGCGCCGCCGGCTGCGCCGCACCCCGCCGCGGCGGGCGTCGTACGCGGAGCTGCTCGCCGAGGTCGGCCCGCGCGGCGTCGCCGACCCGCTGACCCTGTGCCTGCCCGCCGGCTGCGGCTACGCGCCGGAGCGCCCTCTGGACTGGGTGCCCTTCACCCGCTGGGGGAGCGGGGAGGAGGTGCTCGTCCCGGTCGAGCTCGCCGCCGAGGAGGAGGCGGACCTGCCACCGGGCAGCGCGCCGCCGCCCGGCGGGCGGCTCATGACCCTCATCACGAACGGGCTCGGGGCCGGCGACACGCTCGAGCGCGCCGTGGCCCACGGCCTCGGCGAGCTGCTCCAGCGCGACGGCAACGGGCTGCGCTTCCGGGCGCTCGACCAGGGCGTCGTGCTCGACCTCGGCCCCGGCGACTGCGACGTGCACGACCCCGTTACCCGCGAGGTGCTCGCGGACCTGCGGGCGGCCGGGGTGGAGCCGCTGGTCAAGCTGGCCACCACGGCCCTCGGGGTCGTGGACCTCTACGTCGTCGGCGACGACCGCGAGCCCGACCTCGCGCTGAAGGTGACGGCCGCCGGCGAGGCGGCGCACCCGGACCGCGAGGTGGCGCTGCGCAAGGCGGTGCTCGAGTTCTCCGCGGCCAGGGCCCGCAAGGCCTTCATGCATGGCCCGCTCGACGCGGTGGCGGCCGTCGCGCCGGGCGCGTACCTCGACCGGTGGCTCGCCACGGGGGCGAGCGACCCGGCGCACCAGGAGCGCCGCACGCTCGAGGAGATGGTGCGCTGGCTGTCCTTCGACGCCGACGAGTTGCGGGAAGCGCTCTCCGGCAGCGTGCTGTCCCGTCGGACGAGCGTCCCCTTCGCCGACCTGCCGACCACCCCGCTCGACGGGCCGGGGGCCACCTGCGCCCACCTCGTCGACGTCCTGGGGCGTGCCGGGCACGACGTCCTCGTGCTGGACTGCTCGGCCGACGGCGCCGCGGCCGCCCGCGTGGTGGTGCCCGGCCTCGAGGTCGAGACCATGAGCTACGGGCGCATCGGCGAGCGCGGCGTCGCCGAGCTGCTGCGCCGGGGCGACGGCACCACCGGCGAGCACGGCCTCGTGGGGCTGGGGCCAGCGCCGGAGGGCGCGGCGCCGGTCCTGCTCACCGCGGAGGCGCACGACCGCCTCGGCGGCCGGCCGTGGTTCGACCGGGCCGCCGCCGAGCGCGTCGTCGGCCCGCTCTACCCGCTCTACCGCGAGCCCGCGCGGCACGCCGCGCAGCTCGCCCTCGGCGCCCGGAGCCGCTGATGCGCGTCTGCTTCGTCAGCCGGCGCTACTGGCCGGCGGTGAGCGGGATGAGCGTCTACGCCGAGCAGCTGCTCGCGCAGCTCGCGGCGCGCGGGCACGAGGTCGTCCTCGTCAGCCAGTTCCGGGGCGACCCGGACGGCGTGGCCGTCTACGGCGGCGGGCCCCCGCCGGCCGAGCGGGTCCCCGCCGGCGTGCGGGCCGTCCCGGTCGAGGCCGTCGGCGAGCAGCGGGTGGCCGACGGGCACGACGCGGACTTCGACGCCGACATCACCGCCGTCGCGGACGTCGTCGAGCGCCTGCACGCGGAGCGGCCCTTCGACGTGCTGCACGCGCAGTACGGCTGGCCGACCGGCATGGCCGTGCTCGAGGCGTCGGCGCGGACCGGCGTGCCGTCGGTCGTGAGCATCCAGGGCGGCGACGGGCACTGGGTGGGGCTCTGCTGCGACCGGCACGGGCACGGCATCCGGACCGTCCTCGCCCACGCGGGGCGGCTCCTCATCGGCTCGGCGTCCTTCGCCGAGGAGGTCGCGGCCAACCACGGCACGCCGCTGGAGCGCTTCGACGTGCTCGGCGGCGCGACCGACACGACGGCGTTCGCCCCGGCGCCCGGGCGGGCGCCCGGGGACCTGCAGGACCCGCCGGTCCTGCTCTTCCACGGCCGCGTGGACCGGCGCAAGGGCGTGCTCGACGCCGTGCGGGCCGTCGCCGCGCTGCGCGACGCGGGGCGCCCGGTGCGCCTCGTCGTCTCGGGCATCGGGCCGGACGTGCGCGCGGTGGACGACCTCGTCGCCGAGCTGGGGCTGCAGGACCTGGTCGACCAGCTCGGCTACGTGGCGCACGACAAGGCGCCGGAGGTGTACGCCGCCGCCGACGCCTTCCTCAGCCCCACCGAGTCCGAGGGCTTCTCCAACACCATCCTCGAGGCGATGGCCACGGGCCTGCCCGTCGTGAGCACCCGCTCGGTCGGGGTCGTGGACTGCGTGCGCGACGGCGAGAACGGCCTGCTCGTCCCGGTGCACGACGTCCCGGCCCTGACGGCCGCGGTCGAGCGCCTGCTCGCCGACGGCCCGCTGCGGCGCCGGCTCGCCGCCTGCGCGCTGCAGGAGGTCCGCACCCGCTGGGCCTGGCCGGTGCTCGCCGGCCGGGTCGAGGCGGCGTACGGGGAGCTGGCCGGCACGGTCCCCGACCTGTCCTGGCGGGACGTGGCGGCGCCGGACGCCGACGCGGCCTGCCGGTTCCTGCGCGCCCCGCACCTGCTGTGAGCGGCGCCGCCGACCTCGCCGGGGCGCGCGAGGTCGTCGCCGTCTCGCCCCACCTCGACGACGCGGCCTTCTCCGCCGGCGCCGCGCTGGCCGGGCTCGCGGCGGCCGGAGCGCGCGTGCGGGTGCTCACGGTGTTCACGGCGACCGTGCCGGACCCGCAGGGCTTCGCGCTGGCCTGCCAGCTCGACAAGGGCCTGGCCGCGGACGTGGACTACATGGCGCTGCGGCGCGCCGAGGACGACGCCGCCATGGCCGCGCTCGGCGCGCGCGGCGAGCACCTCGGGCTGCCCGAGGCCCCGCACCGGGGCTACGGCGACGCGCCGGCGCTCTTCGGCCCGGTGCTCCCCGGCGACGTCGCGCAGCCCGCCGCGGTGCTCGCCGCGCTCGAGCGCGCCCTCGACGCCGGGCCCGCGCCGGACCTGCTGCTCGGCCCGCTGGCGCTCGGCGACCACGTCGACCACCGCCACGTGCGCGACGCCGTCCTCGCCCTGGCCGCCCGCCGCGGGCTGCGGCTCCTGCTGTGGCGCGACACCCCGTACGTCCTGCGCCCCGGCGCCCCCGCGCCGTCGCCGGGCGACCTCGCCGTGCCGGTCGGCCCCGCCGCGCTCGACGCGAAGGCGGCGGCGTGCCGGGCGTACGCGACCCAGCTCGGCTTCCAGTTCGGCGGCGCGGACGGCGCCGAGCGCGCCGTGCGCGCCCTGGCCGCCGCCGAGGGCGCGCGCCTGCTCGGCGGCGGCGCCGCCGAGGCGCTGGCCGTGCCGCCGGGGCACCCGGGGGACCCCGGGGGCGGCGGCCCCGGCCGCACGGGGTAGACCAGCACCGTGCACGTCGGAGCCCTGGTCGAGGACGCGGTCCGCGGCGTGCTCGCGGGCTGGCTGCGGCGGCGGGGCTGGCGGCCCCGGGTGCTGCCCTACACCGGGTACGGCGCCGGCGGGCGGGTGCGCGTGCTCGCCCGCGTGCTGCTCACCGCGCCGTCGGTGCGCGCCGACGACGCCGGCGAGCTGCACCGGGGCTGGCGCGCGTTCCTGTCGATGCCCGTACCGGGCGTGCGGGTGGAGGCGGAGGTCGGCGGCGCGGTGCACCCGCTCGTGAGCGACCGCGGCGGGTACGTCGACGCCGAGGTGCCGTCGGACCTGGGTCCGGGGTGGCACCGGGTCGTGCTCGCCGTCCCCGGCGGGCGGGCGGCCGCGGGCGACGTGCGGGTCGTCGACCCCGGCGCCGAGGTGGCCGTCGTGAGCGACATCGACGACACGGCGATGGTGACGTTCCTGCCGCGCCCGCTCATCGCCGCCTGGAACACGTTCGTGCTCCGCGAGCACGCCCGCCGGCCGGTGCCCGGCATGGCGGCGCTGCTGCGCGAGGCGGCGGCCGCGCACGGCGACGCGCCGGTGCTCTACCTGTCCACCGGCGCCTGGAACGTCGCGCCGACGCTGCGCCGCTTCCTCGCGCTGCACGGCTTCCCGCCCGGCCCGCTGCTGCTCACCGACTGGGGTCCGACGGCGACCGGGTGGTTCCGGGACGGGGCGGCGCACAAGCGCCAGGCGCTGGCCCGCCTCGCCCGCGAGCTGCCCGGCGTGCGCTTCCTGCTCGTCGGCGACGACGGGCAGCGCGACCCGGTGATCTACGGCGAGGTAGCGGCGGAGCGGCCGGGGACGGTCCTGGCCGTCGCGATCCGCGAGCTGACCGCCACCGAGCACGCGCTCTCCCACGGGCTCGTGCCGGCGGTGCCCGGCGGTCCGCACGGCGAGCCGGTCACCTGGGTCAGCGCCCCGGACGGGTACGGCCTCGCCGCGGCGCTGCGCCGCGAGGGCGTCCTGCCGGCGGGGGGCGCGCTCAGCGCGGGACCGGCGCCCCGGCGACCCTGAGGCGCTCGAGCGCGGCGTCGTAGCGCGCCGCGAAGCGGTCGCGGTCGGCGCCCTGCAGCGCCTGCTCCCAGCGGCCCAGGTTCGCCGCGCGCGGCGCCATGTGCTCGGCGTGGAAGCGCAGCACGCCCGGTGCCGGGTCGAGCCCGAGGAAGTCCAGCACGCGGTGCAGGGTGGCCTCGCGGTCGCGCAGGACGAGGTCCTCCAGCTGCACCGTCAGGACGTTCGCGGCGGGCACCCGCGCCAGCGCGCGCCCGGCGCGGAGCATCCGGGCCTCCCACCAGTCCAGGGCCGAGTCCATGTCGTCCGGGCCCCAGTAGCGCGGGGCGACCGAGGCGCACACGTCGCGCCCGTCGCGGACCATGTGGACCAGGCGCAGGTCCGGGAGGAACCGCACGAGCGAGTCCACGCGCGCGGCGTTGAGCGGCGTCGTCTCGATCCAGCGCTCGCGGCCCAGCGCGCGGGCGGGCGGGTCGAGCAGGTCGTGGACGAGGCGGCGCGCCGCGGCCGGGGCGTCCTCGCGCAGCCGGTCGCGGAAGCCGTCCAGCGCCCGCTCCAGCACCTCCGGCTCCAGGCCCTGGTGCAGCCCGACGACCTTGCCGTTGCCCGCAGTGCGGCGCCACCAGGGCCCGCGCAGCCGCTCCTCGAAGGCGCTCGGCCCGCCCACCGGGCGCAGCGGCCGCGGGGGTGCGGCGGTGGCCAGGGCGGCCCGGGCGAGGCGCCGCAGCGGGCCGCCCTCCCGCTCCTCGACGAGGTCGCAGAGGCCGAAGCGGTCGGTCAGGAAGCGGACCTCCCACGGCCGGGTGCGGGCGATGCGCGGGTGCCGGTCGAGCATGCGGGCGACGACGGTCGTGCCGCTGCGGCCGGTGCCGCCGGTGAAGGCCGGCGGGGAGAGCACGGGGAGGGGGGCGGTGTCCGGCACGGCGGCCATGCTGCCAGCGCCCCCGGCGGGGAGCGGGCGTACCCCGCAGCGGCGCCGCGCACACGCCCTGCACCGCCTGCGCAACGGTTGCGCGGGGGTGGGAAGCCTCACAGGCCGCAGCGGGTGCGCCCTGCAGGTGCCCCTCACTAGCATCGCGGCACGGGTCCCGCGGGGGCGGGTGCCCGTCCGACGCGACAGGGGGATGCCGTGGACCGCTGGGACAGCTCGCCGGAGCAGCCGCAGGCCACCGCGGGGGACCGCATCGACCTCGACGCCCGCACCACCACCCGCGCCGGCGCCCCGGCGCGGCGGGCGGGGGGGATGCTGGCCAACCCCCGCCGCTTCCGGTACGCCGCGCAGGCCGGCGCCGGGCGCGAGGCCGCGGGCGCCACGAGCGCAGGCGCCTGACGCCGCGTCCCCCGGTCGGGGGACGAGTCGATCACGCGGCGGGTACTCTCCGTGCATGACGACTCCTGCCGAGGCCGTTCCGCGCACGGCTGACGACGCTGCGCTGTCGCTGGAGGCGCAGCTCTGCTTCGCGCTCTACAGCGCGTCACGCGCCATGACGGGCACGTACCGCCCGCTCCTGGAGCCGCTGGGCCTGACCTACCCCCAGTACCTCGTCATGCTGGTCCTGTGGCAGGACGGCCCGACGACGGTGGGCCGGCTCGGGCGCAAGCTCCAGCTCGACTCCGGCACCCTGAGCCCGCTGCTGACCCGCCTGGAGACGGCCGGGCTCATCGAGCGGCGCCGGCACGTGGGCGACGACCGCGTCGTCGACGTGCACCCGACGGAGCAGGGGCGGGCGCTGCGCGAGCGGGCCCTCGCGGTCCGCGAGGGTGCCTGCGAGGCCGTGGGCATGTCCGACCGCGAGCGCGACGCGCTCATCGTCGAGCTGCGCACGCTCGCGGCCCGGCTCGGGCAGCGCTAGCCGCCCGCCAGCGGTCGGTGGTGCACCACCGGTCGGGCGCACGGGTCCGGCCGGTGCGGGGTAGCGTGCTCGCCGAGCCGCGCGCACGAGCCGCGCGCGGTCCCCGTGAGAGCGAGGAGCACGCATGCCCACCCGCACCGCCCGCACCGCCTGGAACGGCACCCTGCAGGACGGCTCCGGCCAGGTCGAGCTGTCGAGCTCGAAGGTCGGCACGTACGACGTCTCGTTCCCCAAGCGCGCGGCCGACGACGCCGGCGGCACGACGAGCCCCGAGGAGCTCATCGCGGCCGCGCACTCGTCCTGCTACGCCATGCAGCTCTCGGCGCTCATCGCCCAGGCTGGCGGCACGCCCCAGAGCCTGGACGTGCGGGCCGACGTCACCCTCTCGCCGGACCCCGCCGGAGGCTTCCGCATCAGCGGGATCGCGCTGACGGTGCGCGGCGAGGTCGAGGGGCTCGACGCGGACGGGTTCGCGAAGGCCGCCGAGGGCGCCAAGGCCGGCTGCCCGGTCAGCAAGGCCCTCACCGGCACGGAGATCACGCTCGACGCGGCCCTGGAGTCCTGAGCGGGCACCCGCAGCACCCACGACGGCCCCCGGCGCACCGCCGGGGGCCGTCGTGCGTACGGGGGCGGGGCGGGGGAAGGGGCGCGGGGCGCGCACGCAGCGCACGGACGAGACGCACCACGAGACGCACCACGAGACGACGAGGAGGCGGACGGCGTGACCGACGCACCCGTGCCCGAGGACGCCCTGCGCACCGGCGAGGACGAGGGCGAGCCGGGCGAGCGGGGCCCCGTGGCCCCCGACGACCTGCTCGGTGCGGCCGCCGAGGACGACGCGCCGCTGCCGCCGTCCTCCGGTGCCGTGCCGCCGCCGCCCGGCGGGCCCGGGGCGCAGGACGACGGGATGACCCCGGCGTTCCTCGAGCCCGGCCAGGAAGGCTGAGCGGGGTGTGACGCTCGCCGCGCCGCCGCGGCGGAAGCGCCCCGCGCCGGTGGTGGTTGCCCCGGGCATGAGCCACCTCTTCACGCCGCTGACGCTGCGCGGGACGACGTTCCGCAACCGGGCCTGGGTCGCGCCGATGTGCCAGTACACCTCGGTCGACGGCCTGCCCGAGGACTGGCACCTGGTGCACCTGGGCGCGCTCGCGCGCGGCGGGGCCGGTCTCGTGCTGTCCGAGGCGACCGCGGTCGTGCCCGAGGGCCGCATCACCCCCGCCGACACCGGCATCTGGTCCGACGAGCAGGTGGGCGCGTGGGAGCGCATCACCCGCTTCGTGCGCGCCCAGGGGGCCGTCCCCGGCATCCAGCTCGCGCACGCCGGCCGCAAGGCGTCCACGCAGCGCCCGTGGGACGGCGACGGCTACGTCGAGCCGGCCGACGGCGGCTGGCAGACCGTGGCGCCCTCGCCGCTGGCCTTCGGGGAGTGGCCGGTGCCCAAGGAGCTCAGCGTCGCCGAGATCCGCGGGCTGGTGCGATCGTTCGCCGACGCCGCGGTCCGCGCGGACCGGGCCGGGTTCGAGGTCGCCGAGGTCCACGCCGCGCACGGCTACCTGCTCCACGAGTTCCTCTCGCCGCTGTCCAACCACCGGGCCGACGAGTACGGCGGCGACCTCGAGGGCCGCAGCCGCGTCCTCGTCGAGGTCGTCGACGCGGTGCGGGCCGTCTGGCCGGAGCGCAAGCCGCTCTTCGTCCGCTTCAGCGCGAGCGACTGGGTCGAGGGGGGCTCCACGCCCGAGGAGACCGCCGAGGTGGCCCGCCGGCTCGCCCCGCGCGGCGTCGACCTCGTCGACGTGTCCTCCGGCGGCGTCGTGCCGGACGCCCGGATCACGGCGGGTCCCGGCTACCAGGTGCCCTTCGCCCGCACCGTCCGCGAGGTGAGCGGCCTGCCGGTGGCCGCCGTCGGCCTGCTGACCGACCCGGAGCAGGCCGAGGCCGTGCTCGCCGACGGCTCCGCCGACGCGGTGCTCCTCGGCCGCGAGCTGCTGCGCGACCCGCACTGGCCGCTGCGCGCCGCCCACGTGCTCGGCGACGACGTCGCCTGGCCGCAGCAGTACGCCCGCGCCGCCTGGCGCTGAGCAGCACCATCGCCGCATGATCGCGGCGGGGTCCTCCCGCCGCGGTCATGCAGCCCCCCGCCGGTGGTCGTGCGCCTGCCGAGGGGGGCCCTAGACGTGGTCGCGCCAGGAGTGCCGGGGCTCGTACCCGAGGACGCGGCGGGCCTTGGCGATGCTGAGCAGGGTCTCGTGCTCGCCGAGGTCGCCGCGCACCTCGACGCCGGGGAACACCTCCGCGACGAGCGAGGCGCTGCTGCGCGACATCACCGTGTCGGCGTTCGCGACGACGAAGACGTCGGCGCCGCGCGCGGGGTGCTCCAGCGCGAGGCGCACCGCCTGCGCGCCGTCGCGGGCGTCGACGTAGCCCCAGAGGTTCCACTTGCGCAGCAGCGGGTCCGCGTCGAACGCCGGGAACTGCGCGTAGTCCTCGACGTGCATGACGTTGGAGAAGCGCAGCCCGACCATCTTCAGCCCCGGGTCCCACCGGCACAGCTGGCGGGCCATCTCCTCCTCGAGCACCTTGACGAGCGAGTACGTCGACTCCGGGCGCGGGGCGTACTCCTCGTCGACCGGGACGTACGGCGGCGGGGTGTCGAAGGGCAGCCCGAGCACGGTCTCGCTCGAGGCCCAGACGATGTCGCGGATGCCGACCGCGCGGGCCGCGGCGTAGACGTCGTAGCTGCTGCGCGCGTTGTTCGCGAAGGTCACGGCGTTCGTGCGCAGCCCGGGGGCCGGGATCGCCGCGAGGTGCACGACGGCGTCGGCGGGGCGGTGCTCGTCGACGCCGGCGAGGGCCTCCACGACCTCGCCGTAGCTCGTGAGGTCCACCTCGAGGAACTGGCCCACGACCTCGGCCGGGCGGACCCGGTCGAGGGAGAGGACGTCGTACCCGTGGGCGGCGAGGTCGGCGGTGACGGCGCGGCCGAGGCGGCCGGCGGCCCCGGTGACGGCGACGCGGCGGGGCTGGTCGGGCACGGGGCCTCCCGGGACGACAGGTGAGCGGTACGGCGGTGAGCGGTACGGCGGCCCACCCTAGGCACCCGGCGGGTGTCCGGCGCGCCCTGGCGGGGCAGGGTGGCGCCATGGCTGAGTTCGAGGCGTCCCGCACCGTCCCCGTGCCCCCCGAGCGGCTCTTCGAGGTCGCCGCCGACGTCGAGCGGATGGCGGCGTGGGTGCCGATGGCCGACGAGGTGCACGGCGCCGGGGCGGACCGGGTCCACCTCGACGGCCGCGACGGCGAGCAGGACGCGCTCTTCCGCGCCCGCCCCGAGCAGCGCCGCCTCGAGTGGGGCACCGAGGCCGACGGCAGCTACGCCGGCTGGCTCCAGGTCTACGCCTCCGGGACCGACGACCGGGCCAGCGAGGTCAACCTCCACCTGTCGTTCCTCGGCGACCAGCCGCAGGCGCACGGCGGGGCCGCGGCCCGCGACGTGCAGGCCGAGCTGGAGCGCGCGCTGGAGGCGCTGGCCGGGCTCGCGACGTCGGGCTGACGCCGCGGGCCCGGCCGGGCCTCAGGCCAGCGGCATCTCGTCGAAGAGCACGACGTCGGACCCCGGCTCCCGGGTGTCGAAGCGCCACGAGCGCACCACGCCGTCCGCGGAGTCGAGCACCGAGAAGCACGTGACGTCGTTGCTCGCGACGTACGGCAGCGGGCTGCCGTCCGCCGCCGTGAGCGGCGCGACCGTGGGCACCACCGGCTCCAGGCCGCCGGGGTCGCCCTGCAGGACGTGGTCCGGCGACGGCGGCAGGGCGCGGCTGGCGCCGGACGTCCCGTCGTACGCCCCGTAGCTGTTGCCGACGTTCGAGGTCTCCAGCCAGTTGGTGCCGGCGGCGCTGCGGAACCGGTTCCACAGGTGCGAGTGGCCGTTGTGCACCAGGTGCACGCGGGCGTCGTCGAAGAGCGGCTCGAGGTCGCGCAGGATGTGGTCCTGCTCCTTCGGGTACGCGTAGCGCACCGCGGTCACCGCGCCCGTCAGCGGGTCGCGCTCGACGGTCTGCACCGGGTCGGTGAACGGCGGCGCGGAGTTGTCGCCGAGCCCGTGCGCCGGGTGGTGGTACATGACGATCCGGTAGCGCGCCCGACGGGCCGCGGGGCTGCGCAGCTCGCGCTGGAGCCACCGGTACTGGGCGGACCCCTCCTGCACCGGCTCGAAGACGTGCTGGCCGTACCCCCAGCGGGTCGGGTCGTCGAGGGCCGCCGCGTCCTCCTGGAAGGCGCCGCGCCCGGTCGCGCCCTTGCCGCGCCAGATCTGCGTGACGAAGAGCGCGACGACGTGGACGTCGCCGATGGTGCGGGACCACCAGCGCGGGCCGCCCTGCGGGCTGCGCGGGTACGGGAACACCTCCTCGTACGTCGTGGTGTCCCAGGAGTTGTCGCGCACCCAGTCGGCGCGGGCGTAGCCCTCGGGCGCCTCGCCGCGCGCCCAGCGGCGCTCGGCGACGCGGCGCGGCTGCGGGTCGTTGAACTGGTCGCCCAGGGAAGCGCTCTCCGACCAGCGCCCCATGACCTCGTGGTTGCCGATGCACGGGTAGATCGGCGTGGAGGGCGCGATGGGCGCGCCGCGGTACGTGCGACCGGCGATCTCGACGCCCGCACGGCCCGACAGGCCCGCGAAGAACGCGAGGCCGGTGGTGCTGTCGAACCACTCGCTGGCGCGGTCGGGCACGTTGACCAGGTCGCCGGCGACGAGGACGCCGTCGAGCTCGGTGCCGACGGTGGCGGCGACCTTCTCCAGGTTCGCCGGCGTCATGGTCTTGAGCTGGTGGTCGCTGGTGAGCAGCAGCCGCACCGGCCGGCGGGTGCGCCCGCGCGGGGCGAGGGAGTACGTCGCCGTGACCGTCACCCGGCCCCGCTGGTCGACCGACACGACGCGGTACGGCGTCCGCCCCGCCAGCCCGCGCACGTGGGCCATGCTGCGGTGCACCGGCCGGTCCACCACGGCGGTGTAGGCGCGCCCCGGCACCTGGGACTGGGCGTCCTCGCGGGTGCGGCTCAGCTGCACGGTCTCGGCGGCGACCCGGCGCCAGCCGGGCCCGCGCGGGCGCGGGCCGAGGGCGGCGACGACGGCCTGCGTCGCGTCGAGGTCGGCGACGCCGCCGCCCACGAGCACGACCTGCGCCATGCCGGCGGACTCGGTGTGCCAGACGACGCGGACGGCGTCCGCCGAGGGGTCCAGCAGGTACGGCTCGCACAGCAGCGGCGGGCCGCTGGGCAGCAGGGGCGGGCGCCCGGCGCCGGCCGTGCCCGTGCCGGCGGCGCCGGTCGTCCCGGCCGCGGCGGGGCCGGCGAGGGCGGGGGCGGCCGCGGCGGCGGCGGCCGCGGCGAGGGCGCCGCGCAGCACGCTGCGCCGGTCGGGACCGGGGAGGGCGGGGGCCTGGGTGTCGTCCACGGGCGCAGCCAAGCGGCGACGGCGTACGGGAGCGTGCACGCCGGTCGACGCGCGGGTGACCCGGTGGCGACGCTCCGTGCGGCTGCGTCGGCGCGGACGGGCCTACGGTGGGCCCGTGCAGCTGGAGAACCTCGTCGTGGACGCCGCCGACCCGCAGCGGCTGGGCCGCTTCTGGGAGGCGGCGGTCGGTGCCGAGCGGCTGAGCGACGGTCCCGACGGGTTCGAGACGCGGCTCGCCCTGGAGCACGGGCCGGTGCTCGACCTGTGCTTCCAGCCCGTGCCCGAGCCGCCGACGGCCCCGCCGCGGCTCCACGTCGACCTCGCCGGCGGGGCCCGCCAGGGCGAGGTGGTCGACCGGCTGCTCGCGCTCGGCGCGCGCCGGCTCGACGTCGGCCAGGGCGACGCGCCCTGGGTGGTGCTCGCCGACCCCGAGGGCGGCCCCTTCTGCGTCGTGGAGGAGCGCGCGGCCTCCGCGGGCACCGGGCCGGTCGCGGCGCTGCCGCTGGACTCGGCGGACCCGGTGCGCGACGCGGCCTTCTGGTCCTGGCTCACCGGCTGGGTCGAGGTGCCCGGGGCGGCGCCCCGGTCGCTGCGGCACCCCTCGCTGCGCGGCCCCCTCCTCGAGCTGTGCCACGAGGGCGGGCCCAAGGGGGCGGTGAAGAACCGGCTGCACCTCGACGTCCGCCTCGAGGCGGGCGAGGACCCCGACGAGGTCGCCGCCGCCGTCGCGCAGCGGGGCGGCCGCGAGGTCCACCCGGGCTGGGGCGACCTGCCGTGGCGCACGTACGCCGACCCCTCGGGCAACGAGCTCTGCGTGCTCCCCGCGCGGTCCTGAGCGGGGCGCCGGCCCGTCGGCCCGCGTCAGCGCCGGGCGGGGAGCGGGCGGGAGTGGCGCATCGTCACCGACAGCCGGGTGCCTGCGCGCGCGTCCTTCGGCACGGTGTGCTGCCACTCGTGCTGGCACCGCCCGCCCATGACCACGAGGTCGCCGCCGCCGCTGTCCAGGCGCACCGCCGGCGGCCCGGCCGCGCCGGGGCGCAGCAGGAACCGGCGCCGCTCCCCGAGGCCGATCGTCACGACCACGGTCTCGGGCAACCGCTTGCGCACGGTGTCCCCGTGCCAGGCCACGCCGTCGCGCCCGTCGCGGTAGAGGTTGGCCAGCGCGGAGTCGAACTCCACGCCGTACCGCTCGCCGAGCAGCTCGCGCGCCCCGCGCAGGATGGGCGGCAGGCGGTCGAGCTCGTCGGCGCCCCACACCGCGACGAGCCGCGGCTCGAGGACGTCGGCGTCCCACACGCGCCGCTCGCGCTGGCGCCAGGGAGCGGTGCGGACGAGCTCGTCCAGCAGGTCGGCGTGGTCCGGCACCCAGCCGCGGGCCACGTCGAGCCACGACCGCTCGTCGAGGGGCCGGCGCTGCAGGGCGTGCAGGTCGAGCGCGCCGGCGCCCTCGGCGGGGTCCTCGCCGAACAGCGAGTCCTGCCACGCCAGCGCCACCCGTCGAGCGTACGTCCGCCGTGCGGTAGGAGCCGTGCGGTAGGAACGGGGCGCAGACGCCGACGACCGAGGGAGCTCGACGTGCAGATCACGGACCGCACCGCCGCGCTGGTGACGGGCGGGGCCTCCGGCCTGGGCCTGGCCACCGCCCGCGCCCTGCGCGCGGCGGGCGCGCAGGTGGTGGTGCTCGACCTGCCCGGGGCGCCGGGGCGCGAGGCGGCCGAGGCCGAGGGCCTGGTGTTCGCCGGGGCGGACGTGACCGACGAGGAGGGCGTGGCCGCGGCCGTACGGACCGCCGAGGCCCTGGGGGACCTGCGGGTCGCCGTGAACTGCGCAGGGGTCGCCACGCCCGGCAAGCTGCTCGGCCGGCACGGCGTGCTGGCGCTGGAGGAGTTCCGGCGGGTCGTCGAGGTCAACCTCGTCGGGACGCTCAACGTCACCCGCCTCGCCGCCGAGGCGATGGCCCGCGCCGAGCCGGTCGACGGCGAGCGGGGCGTCGTCGTCATGACCGCCTCCGTGGCAGCCTTCGACGGGCAGGTCGGGCAGGTCGCGTACAGCGCCAGCAAGGGCGGCGTCGCCGCCATGACGCTGCCGCTGGCCCGCGAGCTCGCCCGCTCGCTGGTGCGGGTGGTCACGGTGGCGCCGGGCGTCTTCCGCACGCCGATGGTCGCGGGGCTCCCGCAGCCCGCGCAGGACTCGCTCGGGCAGCAGGTGCCGCACCCGGCCCGGCTCGGCGAGCCGCCGGAGTACGCCGCCCTCGTCGAGCACCTCGTGCGCAACGCCTACCTCAACGGAGAGGTCGTGCGGCTCGACGGCGCGATCCGCATGGCCCCCCGGTAGGCGGGCGTGCTCGTCGCCCGCTCCGCGCTGCTCTTCGCGCTCGCCGCCCTCGCCGAGATCGGCGGGGCCTGGCTCGTCTGGCAGGGCCTGCGCGAGCAGCGCGGCCTGCTGTGGGTCGGGGCGGGGGTGCTGGCGCTCGGCGCGTACGGGGTCGTGGCCACCCTGCAGCCGAGCGCGGAGTTCGGGCGGGTGCTCGCCGCCTACGGCGGCGTGTTCGTCGCCGGCTCGCTGCTGTGGGGCGTGCTCGTCGACGGCTACCGGCCGGACCGCTGGGACGTCACCGGCGTCGCGGTCTGCCTCCTCGGGGTCGGCCTGCTCATGTACGCCCCGCGGGGCTGAGCGTGGACGGCGTGGAGGTGCTCGGGCGCGCGTACGGCGACGTCACGGCCGTCCTCGAGGGGCTCGACGACCGGGCCTGGCTGGCGCGCACCCGGTGCCACGGCTGAGTGGTCGCCGACCTCGTGGCGCACCTGCTGCTCGACGCCCAGCGGGCGCTGCGGGCGGCCGCCACCCCGGCCGACGGGCCACCGGACACCGACGCGGTGACGTACTGGCGCGCCGAGGGCGCGCCCGACGACCCTGCGGGTGCGCTCGCGCACGCCTGGCACGTGCGGCGCGCGGCCTCGGCGTACGCCCGCCCGGACGGGCTGCTGGCGGTCTGGCGGGACACGGCGGCCGCGGCGGTGCGGGCCGTGGCCGCCGCGCCGCCGGTCGTCGCCACCCAGGGGCACCGGCTCCGGCGCGACGACCTCGTGGCCACCCTCTGCGCCGAGGCCGCCGCGCACCACCTCGACCTCGTCGTCGACCTGCCCGGCGCGCCGGGGCCGTCGCCGGACGTCCTCGCCGCGCTCGTCCGGGCGCTCGACGGGCTCGCGGCCCTCGCCGGCGGCGCCCCGCCGGCGTGGGCGCCGGAGCGCTGGGCGCTGGTCGGCACCGGGCGGGAGCGGCCCACCGCGGCCGAGGCCGCCGGGCTGGGGCCGCTCGCCGGGCGCCTGCCGCTGCTCGGCTGACCCGGCCAGGGGCGGCTCCAGCCCGCTCCAAGCGCTCCGCAAGCCGCCTCCCAGGGGGGCGCCCCAGGCTGTCGGGCATGGTGGACGACCCCGCGACGACGTCGCTGCTCCTGCGCCGGCGCCCCCCGGGGGCGGTACCGGCCGGGCAGCCCGTCGTCTTCACGCTCGAGGAGGTCGCGCTGCAGGCGGGGGCGCCGGCCCTCGCCTCGGCCGTCGTCGTGCACGAGGGCCCCCTCGCGCTCGTGCTGGGCCTCACCCTCGCCCCCGACCAGGGCTGCGAGCGGGCGGAGCGGCTGCTGCGCGACGTCCTCGACGCCCTGCGCGCCGAGGGCTGCACGACCGTCGGCGTCGTGGACCCGCCCGACGCCTGGCTGCCGGCCCTGCGCGCGGGCGGGCTGGAGGAGCAGGCGGTGCCCGCGGCCCGCGGCACGGCGGGCCGGCGGACCTTCCGGATCACCCTGTGAGGACCGCCCGGGGCGTCTAGCCTGCCGCGGGTGCGCTTCCGCGTGCTCGGCCCCCTGGAGGTCGAGGCCGAGGACGGGCGCCCGGTCGACCTGGGCAGCCCGCGCCTGCGCGCGCTCCTCACGCTCCTGCTCGTCGACGCCGACCGGGTGGTGCCGCTCGACCGCATCACCGGCCGGCTCTGGGGCGAGGAGCCCCCGGCGAGCTCGACCGGCACGCTGCAGTCGTACGTGTCGCACCTGCGCCGCCTGCTCGAGCCCGACCGGCCGCCGCGCGCCCCCGCGCGGGTGCTGCTGACCTGCCCGCCGGGCTACCGGCTGGCGGCCGGTCCGGAGGACGTCGACGCGCTCGCCCTGCCGCGGCGGGCCGAGGAGGGCGAGCGGCTGCTCGCCGCCGGCGACGCCGCGGGCGCCGAGGCCGCGCTCGACACGGCGCTCGCGCTGTGGCGCGGCGAGCCGTACCCGGACCTCGGCGACGACGACCCCGCGGTCGCGGCGGAGCGCACCCGCCTGGGGCAGCTGCGCCTGGCCGCGCAGGAGCACCGCCTCGACGCCGTGCTCGCGCTCGGGCGCCCCGGGGCGGCCGCCGCCGAGCTGGAGCTGCTCGTCGGCGCGCACCCGCTGCGCGAGCGGCTGTGGGGCCGGCTCATGCTCGCGCTCTACCGCAGCGGGCGGCAGGCGGACGCCCTCGCGGCGTACCACCGCTGCCGGCGGCACCTCGGCGACGAGCTCGGCCTGGACCCCGGCCCGGAGCTCGAGGCCCTGCACCGGGCCGTGCTCGCGCAGGACCCGTCGCTCGACGGACCCGCCCCGCCCGGCCCGCTCGCCGCGGCGGCCGGCCCCGCGGCGCCCGCCGGGCCGCCGGGCACGACCCTCGTCCGGGTGCGCGCGGCCGTGCCCCAGCCGCGGGCCGTGCCCCCGCCGCCCGCGCCGCCCGCTGCCGCGGCCGTCCCGGACGACCTCGTGGGCCGGGCCGGCGACCTCGCGGCGGTGCGGGCCGCGCTCGCCGCCGCGGGCGCCGGCCCGGCCGTCGTCGTGCTCCTCGAGGGCGAGCCCGGCATCGGCAAGACCCGGCTGGCCGAGGCCGTCGCGGGGCTCGCCGCCGCCGACGGGGCGCGCGTGGTGTGGAGCCGCTGCGCCGAGGACCTGCCGGTGCCCGCCCTGTGGCCGTGGAGCCAGGTCGTGCGCGAGCTGGACCCGGGTGCCGTGCCGCCGGACCTGCAGCCGGACGGCGCGGACCTCGACGCGGCCCGGATGGCCGGCTTCGAGGCTCTCGCGGGGATGCTGCGCGACCGGGCCGCCCAGGCGCCGCTGCTGCTCGTGCTGGAGGACCTGCACGCGGCCGACCCGACCTCGCTGCAGCTGCTGACCTACCTCGTGCGGCGGGTCAGCCACGTGCCCCTGGCCGTCGTCGCGACGCTGCGCAGCAGCGGGGCGCCGCGCCGCCCCGAGCTCGTCGAGGCCCTCTCGGCGCTGGCCCGCGAGCGCAGCGCGACCCGCCTCGTCCTGCACGGGCTCGCCGCGGGCGACGTGGAGCAGCTGCTGGCCCGCCGCGGCGCGGGCGGCGACCTGCCGGCGCTCGCCGCGGAGCTGCACCGGCGCACCGAGGGCAACCCGTTCTTCCTCGTGGAGCTGCTGCGGCTGCTCGCCAGCGAGCAGGGCGGCACCGCGCGCTCCGCGGTGCCCGCCTCGGTGCGCGACGTCCTGGAGCGGCGCCTCGCCCGGCTGCCCGAGGACACCGTGAGCCTGCTGCGCCTCGCCGCCGTCGCCGGGCGCGAGGTCGGGCTCGACCTGCTGGAGCAGGCCGCCGACCTCGGCCCGGAGCGGGTGATGGACGTCCTGGAGCCGGCCGTCGTCACCGGGCTGCTCGTCGAGGACGCCGACCGCTGGACCTGGCGCTTCAGCCACGCGCTGGTGCAGGACGCCATCGCCGCCACCGTGCCCCGGCTGCAGCGCGCGCGCCTGCACCGCCAGGTCGGCGAGGCCCTCGAGCGGCTCAGCGACCCCGCGGCGCCCCACCGCCCGGTCGAGGCGATGGCGCACCACTTCCACCGCGCCGGGCCGTTCGCCCGGCCCGGCGCGGCGCTCGAGCACAGCCTCGCCGCGGCCGACGAGGCGCGGCGCTTCTGCGCGTACGAGCGCGCGGCGGGCTGGCTCGAGCGGGCCCTCGACGTGCTCGACCGCTCCGAGCCCGGAGCGCTGCGGCGGCGGCACGCCGTCCTCGTGCAGCTGGGGCGCGACCGCCGGCTGGCCGGCGACGTCGTCGGCTCGCTCGCCGCGCTGGGCGAGGCGGCCGCGCTGGCCCGGGGGCTCGGCGACCTGGCGCTGGCCGAGGAGGCCATGACGGTCGCCGGCGACGTGACGCTGTGGAACCTGCGGCCGTACCGCCACGTCGACGAGGACGCGGTCGCCGCCCTGGAGGGGCTCGTGGCCTCGGCGCCGGCCGACCCGGCCCGCCGCGCCCGGCTGCTCGGCACGCTGGCCGTGGAGCTCTACTACGGCGACCGCCAGCGCGAGGGCGAGGAGCGGGCCCGCGAGGCGGTGGCGCTCGCGCGGGCCACGGGCGACCCGGCGCTGCGCGGGCGCACCCTCAACAACCTCTGCCTGGCCGCGTGGCGCCCGGGCCGCGACGGCGAGCGCGAGGCCGCCACCGACGAGGCGCTCGCGCTCGTCGGCGCGGGCCTGCCCCGGCGCACCGAGCTCGTGGCCCGGCTGCACCGCGCGCCGCTGCTCCTGCGCCGCGGGCGGCTCGACGCCTTCGACGCCGAGGTGGCCGCCGCCCGCCGGCTCACCGGCGAGCTCGCCCTGCCCGAGCTGCAGGCGCAGGTGGCCCTGCAGGAGTGCGGGCGGGCCACGCTGGTCGGGGACTGGGAGCGGGTGCGCGAGCGCAGCGCCCGGGCCCGCGAGCTCATGGCCTCCGGGGGCGCGCTGTGGGGGCTCGCGTGGTGCGAGCTGGTGCAGCGCGCGACGCTGGCGCGCGCCGTCGACGGCTGGGACGACGACCTGCTCGAGGAGCTGCTCGGCGCGGACGTGCACCGGCCGCTGGCGCTGCTGGGCCTCGTCGAGGCGGGCGAGGTGGCCGAGGCGCGCCGGCTCGTCGCGCGCCGGCCGCCCGACGTGGGCGACGACTGGTCGAGCGACTTCGCGCTCGCCTGCTGGGGCGAGGTGTCCGCGGCCCTGGGTGCCCCCGACCCGGCGGTGGTCGCCCGCGCGCTCGAGCCGATGTCGGGCCTGCTCGTCGTCGCCGGCACGGCGAACGCCTCGTGGGGCACGGTGCGGGCGACGCTCGGGCGCCTCGCGGCGCGCACGGGGGACCTGCCCGCCGCCCGGGCGCACCTGCGGGCCGCGCTCGCCGCGGAGCGGGCCCTCGGGGCCGCCCCGTGGGCCGCGCGCACCGCCGCGGACCTCGCCGCGCTGGGCTGAGCCCGCCCGGCGCCGGGCGGCCCCCGGGCGACGGGGGCGGCGCCCCCCGCGCCCGGTGCCCGCCGTATCAGGGGCGGGCTGCGGTGCTCTGCAAGCGGGGCGCACGTCAGCCGCAAGCCGCCGGGCGGACGCTGCAGCCCGGCCGGCGGGGTGACGAGGCCCCGCGCCGCAGACCTGGAGGACACCCCTGTGAGCACCACCCCCGCCACCCCCGCCGCGACCGCGGGCGCCCGCCCGGGCGCCGCGCTGCCGCGCCCGCGCGGCGCCGCCGCCCTGCCCGCCGAGGAGCTC
Source organism: Vallicoccus soli (assembly GCF_003594885.1). Lineage (NCBI taxonomy): Bacteria > Bacillati > Actinomycetota > Actinomycetes > Motilibacterales > Vallicoccaceae > Vallicoccus > Vallicoccus soli. Next base: position 109,430 of record NZ_QZEZ01000003.1, on the reverse strand, counting down.
GCCGAGCTCGCCCGGCAGGTCGCCGGCCCGGTGCACGGCCCGGGGCCCGAGGCCGACGCCGAGGTCGCGCCGTTCAACGTCGCGCACCGCCAGCGGGTCGCCGCGGTGGTGGGCGCGACCTGCGCCGGCGACGTCGCGGCCGCCGTGCGGGTCGCGGCCCGCCACAGCCTCCCGGTCGCCGTGCAGGCCACCGGGCACGGCATCGTCGCCCCGCGCGAGGACGCCGTCGTCGTCAGCACGGCGCGGATGCAGGCGGTGCGGGTCGACCCGGCGACGCGCTCCGCGCGCGTCGAGGCCGGCGTCCGCTGGCGCGCGGTGCTCGAGGCCGCGGCCCCGTACGGGCTGCTCCCGGTCTGCGGCTCGTCGTCCTCGGTCGGCGTCGTCGGGATGGCGCTCGGCGGCGGCGTGGGCCCGCTCGTGCGCACCTACGGCAGCGCGGCGGACCGGGTGACCGCCGCCGAGGTCGTCCTCGCCGACGGGCGGCAGGTGCGGGTCGACGACCGGCACGAGTCCGACCTGTTCTGGGCGCTGCGCGGCGGCAAGGGGGCCTTCGGGATCGTCACCGCGCTCGAGCTGGAGCTCGTCGAGCAGCCGCGGGTGCACGGCGGCCCGCTGTTCTTCGACGGCGCGGCGACCCGCGAGGTGCTCCACGCGTACCGCCAGTGGGCCGCCGGCCTGCCGACGACGTCCAGCACGTCGGTCGCGGTGCTGCAGCTGCCGCCGCTGCCCGCGGTGCCCGAGCCGCTGCGGGGGCGTCACGTGGTCATGGTGCGCTTCGCGCACTGCGGGCCCGCCGAGGAGGCGCAGGCGCTCCTCGCGCCGCTGCGCGCGGCCGGCCCGGTGCTCGCCGACGCGGTCCGCGAGCTCACCGGGCCCGAGCTCGACGCGGTGCACATGGACCCGAGCGACCCGATGCCGGTGTGGGAGCGCGGCGGCCTGCTCACCGACCTGCCCGCCGAGGCCGTCGAGGTGCTCGCCGACGTGGCGGGGCCCGGCGCCGGGCTGCCCGGCACGATCGTGGAGCTGCGCCAGCTCGGCGGGGCCCTGAGCGCGCCGCAGGGCAGCCCGAACGCGGTCGCCGGCCGGCACGGGGCGTGGTCCGTCCTCGCCCTGGCCCCGCTGCTGCCGGGCCTCGAGGAGGCCGGTCCGGCGGCCGCGCAGCGGGTGCTCGGCGCGCTGGCCCCGTGGCGGGCGCCGGGCTCGCTGCTGAACTTCCTCGGCGCGGTGGGGGACCGCGCCGAGGTCGCCTCCGCCTGGTCGCCGGAGGCGGCCGAGCGGCTGCGGGCGGTCAAGCGGGCGTACGACCCGCAGGACCTCTTCCGCACCGGGCACGCGCTCGCGCCGTAGCGGCGCGCGCGGGTCCGGCGGGCCCGGGGCCGTCGCCGGTGCGGCGCAGGGGAGCGCACCGGGGGCACGCTCCGAGGGGGGACCACGGGGGAGCGGGGGGAGCACGGGGGACGGGGGAGCGGCGGGGCGGGCGCGGGGGGCGCCCGCCCCGCCGTCGTGCCGGGGGGACCCGCGGCTCAGCGCAGGTCGGCGTACGGGACCCGGCGCAGGTCGTACACCTCGCCCAGCGCGCCCCACTCGTGGCGCCCGAGCCGGCTCGCCGGGTCGAGGCGGCGCGGGTCCGGCAGGCCGTCGGCGGCGAGGACCCCCGGGGCGACCGCGACGTGCACGACCTCGGCGAAGACCACCGTGCTGCGGCCGAAGGACCGCTCGCCCGCGGACCGGCACTCCAGGGCGAGCGGGGACCCGGCGACGCGCGGCGGCCGCACCCGCGCCGAGGGCTCGCGGGCGAGCCCCACGGCGTCGAACTCGCTGGTGCCCGGCGGGTAGTCGGTGGCCGTCGCGTTGACCGCGTCGCTGAGCCCGCGCGGCGCGAGGCAGACGACGAGCTCCCCGGTCGCGCGGACGTTGCGCAGCGTGTCCTTGGTGCCCACCGAGGTGAAGCACACGACGGGCGGGTCGGCCGACGCGACGGTGAAGAACGAGTGCGGCGCGAGGTTGTCGACGCCGTCGGCCGACGTCGTCGACACCCAGGCGACGGGCCGCGGGACGACGGACGCGGTCAGCCAGCGGTAGGCCGCGCCCGGCGGCAGCCCCGCCACGTCGACCTCGTGCCGCGGGCCGCCCTGCGCCGCGCTCACCGCGCCCCACCCGCCCGCCGCGGGACCGGACCGCTCCGGCGCCGCGCGGGCGCGCCCCGGCACCCGCGAGCGGGGCCGGGGCGCGCCGGGCGCGGGCTCACGCCGCGTCGAGCCGCGCGACCTCGTCCGGGGAGAGCTGCAGCTCCGCCGCGGCGGCCGAGTCGCGGATGGTCTCCGGGCGGCTCGAGCCGGGGATCGGCAGGACGACCGGGCTCTTGGCCAGCTCCCAGGCGAGGCACACCTGCTGCGGGCTCACGCCGCGGTCCTGGGCGACCTCCTGGAACGCGGCGTGCTTGGCGCCGAGCTCGCCGGCGTTCGTGATGCCGCCGAGCGGGCTCCACGGCAGGAAGGCGATGCCGAGCTCGTCGCAGAGCCGCAGCTCCGGCTCGCTGGAGCGGAAGGCCGGCGAGAACTGGTTCTGCACCGAGACGAGTCGCCCGCCGAGCACCTCCTGCGCGAGGCGGATCTGCTCGGGGTCGGCGTTGGAGACGCCGGCCATGCGGATCTTGCCCTCGTCGAGGAGGTCGCGGACGGCACCGACCGACTCCTCGTACGGGACCTGCGGGTCGGGGCGGTGGAACTGGTAGAGCCCGATGGCCTCGACGCCGAGCCGCTGCAAGCTCGCCTCGCAGGCCTCGCGCAGGTGCTGCGGGCTGCCGTCGAGCGTCCAGGAGCCGTCACCGGGGCGCAGGTGCCCGCCCTTGGTGGCCACGAGCACGTCGGAGGCGTCGCCGCCGTACGACGCCAGGGCGCGCGCGATGAGCGCCTCGTTGTGGCCGACCTCGTCGGCGTGCAGGTGGTACGCGTCGGCGGTGTCGATGAGCGTGATGCCCGCGTCGAGCGCGGCGTGGATCGTCGCGACCGAGCGCTGCTCGTCGGGGCGGCCCTCGATGGACATCGGCATGGCGCCGAGCCCGATGGCCGAGACCTGGACGTCGCCGAGGGTGCGGGTGCGCACGGAGGGGTCCTCCTGTCGTGGGGGCGTGGACCCCACGTGCCTGCCCGGTCGGGGCGGGCGTCACGCCCGTCGCGCACCACCGGACCGCCGCCGCGGGCCGGCCTTGCCGCGCCAGGCGAGGCTCTGCGCGTCGAGCGCGCGCAGCACCGGGTCGCCGCCCTCCGCGATGCGCTCGGCGACGCCCACCGCCCGCGCCAGCGCGGCGTCGTCGAGCTGGCGGAAGGCGGGGGAGCGGCGGCGGTCGAGCACGTCGTACCAGCAGCCGCCGACGGCGTGGTCGAGCACGACCCGCCCGAAGCAGTGGTCGTGCCGCAGCGACCAGCCCTCGGCGGCGGCGCGGCGGGGGAGCTCGTCGAGGACGAGCCGGCGGTAGCGCTCCTCGAGCGCGGCCCGCGGGCTCACCCCTCGGGCTGCTCGCCCTGCTCGGCGAGGAACGCCTCGAGCTCGGCGCCCAGCTCGTCGGCCGAGGGCAGCTGGGCCCGCTCGGCGGCGAGCAGGCCGCCGCGGCTGCGCGAGCCGACGTACGCGTCGTACTGCGTCTCGAGGGCGCGCACGACCTCGCGGACGTCCTCCGACCCCGCGACCTGCTCGTCGATGCCGGCCCGCAGCTCCTCGGCCGCCTCGTGCAGCGAGGCGGTCGGCAGGACGAGCCCGGTGGCGCGCGAGACGTGCTGGACCAGGGTCTCCGCGGCCAGCGGGTAGTCGGTCTGGGCGAGGTAGTGCGGCACGTGCGCGGCGACGCCCATGGCGTCGTGCCCGGAGTGGCCGAGCCGCAGCTCCAGCAGGTTGCCGATGCTCGCCGGCACCTGGACGCTCTGCAGCCACGGCTCGTGGTCGCCGAGCAGCTCGGGACGGGTGCCGTGCAGGGTGACGCCCAGCGGGCGGGTGTGCGGCACCGCCATGGGGATGGCGTTGAGGCCGATGCTCAGCCGCACGCCGAGGCGCTGCACGAGCTGGCCGACCGCGGCGGCGAAGCGCTCCCACTGCACGTCCGGCTCCGGGCCGGTCAGCAGCAGGAACGGGGTGCCGGTCGCGTCGAGGACGCGGCGCAGGACCAGCTGCGGCCGGTCGTACGAGGAGAAGTGGTCGCGGTCGAAGGTCATCATCGGCCGGCGCGCCCGGTAGTCGTGCAGCTGGTCGACGTCGAAGGTCGCGACGACGCGGTGCTCGAACGAGGTCTCCAGGTGCTCGCGCGCCAGGCGGACCGCGGAGCCCGCGTCGACGAAGCCGGTGAGCGCGTGCACGAGCACGGGCTCCGCCATGCCCTCGACGATCTCGTCGAGCTGCGGGTCGAGCGCGTAGAGGCCCTGGGGGTCGAGCACGGCGTCCTCCTCCGTCGGTCGCGCGGTCGCGCGGGTGGTGCGGGTCCTGCGAGGGCGACAACGCCCCGGGGCGGAGGATCCATCCCGGGGCGCCGCCGCGCCCCCACGCGCCCGGACCGCGCGCCCGGACCGCGCGCCCGGACCGCGCGCCCGGGCCGCGCTGCCGGACCTTGCGCTCGGGCCGTGCTGCGCCGGAGGGCGTCAGACGTGGACCGAGGACATGTCCGGGTAGCGCTGCCCGGCCGCGGCGCCCACCGGGGCCGCCTCGTCGATGCGCCGCAGGTCCTCGTCGGTGAGCCGCACGTCGAGCGCGGCGACGTTCTCCTCGAGCCAGCGGACCCGCTTGGTGCCGGGGATCGGCACGACGTCCCCGCCCTGCGCGAGGACCCAGGCGAGGGCGAGCTGCGAGGCCGCCACGCCCTTCTCCTGCGCGACCTCGCGCACGCGGTCGACGAGGACCAGGTTCTGCGCGAACGCCTCGCCCTGGAAGCGCGGGTGGTTCCGCCGGAAGTCGTCGGGGTCGAGGTCCTCGACCGTGCGGATCTGCCCGGACAGGAAGCCGCGCCCCAGCGGGGAGTAGGCGACGAAGCCGATGCCCAGCTCGCGCACCGTCGCGAGGACGTCGTTCTCCTCGGGGTCGCGGGTCCAGAGGCTGTACTCGGTCTGCAGCGCGGTCACCGGGTGCACGGCGTGCGCGCGGCGGATCGTCGCCGGCGCGGCCTCGCTGATCCCGAGCCGGCGCACCTTGCCGGCCTCGACGAGCTCGTGCAGCGCGCCCCAGGTCTCCTCCACGGGCACGGTGCGGTCGACCCGGTGCTGGTAGTAGAGGTCGACGTGGTCGACGCCGAGGCGCTGCAGCGAGGCGTCGCAGGCCCGGCGGACGTACTCGGGCCGCCCGTTGACCCCGAGCCGCGTGCCGTCCTCGGCGCGCTCGTTGCCGAACTTCGTCGCCAGCTGCACCTCGTCGCGCCGCCCCGCGACCGCGCGGCCGACGAGCCGCTCGTTGGTGAAGGGGCCGTACATGTCCGCGGTGTCGAGGAACGTGACCCCGAGGTCGAGGGCCCGGTGGATCGTCGCCACCGCCTCGGACTCGTCGGCCGTGCCGTAGAACTCGCTCATCCCCATGCACCCGAGGCCCTCGGCGGAGACCTCGAGGGCGTGGTCACCGCGGCCCAGCGTGCGTCGCTCCATCTGCTCTCCCTGGTGTCGTCGGGCCCCTGCCGCGGGGCCGCGCGCCACCACCCCTACCCCCGGGCGCTCACACCGGCACCGCCCAGACCACGAGGCTGCTGTCGTAGCCGCTGCGCGGGTCCCAGGACCCGGCGCACGTGAGCAGGGCCAGGCGCGGGCTGCCCCGGCTCGTGAAGAGGTCGGGCGGGAGCTCCCCCTCGTCGTACGTCCGCAGCGCCTGCACGGAGTAGCGGTGGCGCTCGCCGGCCCCGTCGCGGACCACGACCTCCTGCCCCACGCGGAGCCCCGCGAGCGCGGCGAAGGCGCCCAGCCCCTCGTCGAGGGTGTCGACGTGCCCGGCGACCACGGCGGTGCCCCGGGCGTCGCCCGGGGCCGCCCCGCCGGCCCACCAGACGGCGCGGCGCCCGGTCTCCGGCAGGCGCAGGTCGCCGTCGGGCCCCGCCCACGTCGGGTCGACCGGCACGTCGCCGCCGGGCAGGCGCAGCAGCTCGGGCGGTGCCGCGTACGCGCCGCGGGGTGCGGCGGACGGGGCCGGCGCCGCGGTGCGGGGCCGGGCGCGGACCGGCGCGTCGGCGGTGGGCCCGGCGGTGGGCCCGGCGGTGGGCCCGGCGGTGGGCCCGGTCGCGGTCCCGCCCGGTCCGGCGGGGGCCGGGGGTGCGGCTGCCGGGACGGTGCCCGCCGGCGCGCCGGCCCCCGGCGCCCCCGCTGCGAGCAGGGCGCCGCCGCCGCCCGCGAGCGCGAGCCCGAGGGCGACGGCGGTCCCGGCCAGGGCGCGGGGGCGCCCGGTCCGGCCGGGTCGGCGGGGTGCCACGGGTCGCGTCAGCGCTCCGCGGCCCGCTGGCGGCGCAGCGCGACGCCGCCCGCGACGGCCACGACGACGCCGACGGCGACCAGGCCGGTGGCGAGCGCCGGGGTGGCGCCGTCGGTGGCCACGAGGCCGGCGCCGCCGGCGTCCGCGCCGCCGGGGACGCCGAGCTCCTCGGCGGCGTGCTGGAGCATCTCCAGGTGCGAGGTGATGACCGGTGCCGCGGCCCCGGCCAGGGCGACGACCCGCTCGTCGCTGCCCTCGGCCAGCTCCTCCTCGCCGTTCGCCAGGCTCTGGCGGTGCGAGGTGAGCTGCTGCGCGACCCACGCCTCGTCGAAGGCGCTGCCGGACTCCTCGGTGACGTCGGCCAGCGACGCCTGCTGCGCCTCGCTCGGCGCGTCGGGCAGCTCGACCCCGAGCTCCTCGGCGAGCGCGGTGACGTCCTGGTCCAGGCGCGTGTGGTCGCGGATGAAGAGCGCGCCGTGCTCGCGCACGACGTCCGTCGTGGCCTGCGCCTGCGCGGCCTCGCCGGCGGCGATCTCGGCCAGGTTGCTCTGGTGCGCGGCCACGAGGAACTCCTCGTCCTGCGCGCTGACCTGCTGCGCGGCGGCGGCGAGGACGACGTCGGCGGACGCGGGGGCCGCGGCGCCCACGAGCGCGGCGGGAGCGAGCAGCGCTGCCGGTGCGAGGACCGCGGCGAGGGTGCGGCGGGTGCTGGTGCGGGTCACGCGTACCTCCAGGGTCGGCCGCCCCCCGTCGGGCCGGCTGCGCCGACCGGGTGCCCGGTCGCGCGGTCGCGAACCGCGCACCGCGCCACGGGTTGTCCGACTTCGTCCCCTCCCGCGCCGGCGCGCCGGCACGACGACGCCCCCGTGCCGGGGCGGCACGGGGGCGTCGGGGGGTGCGGGCCGTACGGGTCAGCTGGCCCAGTCGAGCAGCTGGCGGGTCGCGCTCGGGTGGCGCAGCTTGGCCAGCGCGAGCTTCTCGAGCTGGCGGATGCGCTCGCGGGTGAGCCCGAGCTGCGCGCCGATCTCGTCGAGCGTGCGCGGGCGGCCGTCGGCCAGGCCGTAGCGCATGCGCACGATGAGCGCCTCGCGCGCCGGCAGCTGGTCGATGATCTTGCCCAGCTCGCCGATCATCGCCTGGTGCTCGACGGTGTCGAGCGCGGAGACGCCGCCGTCGTCGACCACCAGGTCGCCGAACGAGGTGTCGCCCTCGTCGCCCACCGGGCTGTCGAGCGAGATCGGGTCCCGGCTGACGCGCAGCAGCTCGGCGACGCGCTCGGGCGCGTGCCCGGTCTGCTCCGCGACCTCCTCGTCCGTCGCGGGCCGCCCCAGCTCCTGGGACAGGTCGCGGCGCACGCGGTTGACCTTGGACAGCTCCTCCTGCACGTGGACCGGCAGGCGGATGGTGCGGGCCTGCTCGGCGAGGCCGCGGCCGATCGCCTGGCGGACCCACCACATGGCGTACGTGGAGAACTTGTAGCCCTTGCGGTAGTCGAACTTCTCGACCGCGCGGATGAGCCCGAGGTTGCCCTCCTGCACCACGTCGAGGAAGGGCACGCCGCGGTGGCTGTACTTCTTCGCCACGCTGACGACGAGGCGCAGGTTCGCGCGGACCATGTGCAGCTTGGCGTCGCGGCCGTCGTGGGCCAGGGCCCGCAGGTCGCGCAGGCGCAGCGGGTCGAGCTCGACGCCCTGCTCCTCGGCCTCGCGCAGCAGGTGGTCGGCGTAGAGGCCGGCCTCGATGCGCTCGGACAGGTCGACCTCCTGCTCGGCGGTGAGCAGCGGCGTGCGGCCCACCTCGGTGAGGTAGACGCGCACGAGGTCGGCGGTCGGCGCGACCTCGTCGAGGTCGCGGGTCGCCTCGAGCTCCGGGGACTCCGCGAGCGTGCTCACCTCGACGGCGTCGGCCGGTGCGGGGGCCGCGGCCGCCGGGCGCGGGACGCGCGCGGTGCCACGGGGGGCGGCGGAGCGGGCGCTGGCGGGGCGGGCGCTGGTCGCCGTGGTCGGGGACACGGTGGGACCCCCCTCTCGGGGTAAGTGCGTGAGGTGGACAGTGTCGACAACGGTCGATGACCGGTTATCCTTCCCGACCCCTGCCGTTCCCCCAGGGTGACGCGGCACACCCCGCGAGCGGGCCGGTGCGGGCTGCGAGCGCGGCGCTGCGAGCATGGCGGGCGTGCGCGAGCTCGTCGTGCTGGGCACCGCCTCGCAGGCGCCGACCCGGACCCGCAACCACAACGGCTACGTGCTGCGCTGGGACGACGCGTCCCTGCTGCTCGACCCCGGGGAGGGGACGCAGCGCCAGATGCTCCTCGCCGGCGTCGCGAGCCCGTCGCTGCACCGGGTCTGCATCACGCACGCGCACGGGGACCACTGCCTGGGCCTGGCCGGGGTGGTGCAGCGCCTCAGCCTCGACCGGGCGCCGGGGCCGGTCGACCTGCACTTCCCGGCCGCCGCGCAGCCGTACGTCACCCGGCTGCGCACCGCCACCGCCTTCCACGAGACGTGCGAGGTCGTCGAGCACCCGGTCGACCCGGCGCCGGGCGCGCTCGTGGAGGTGGGGCGCGGCCGGACGTACGCCCTGTCGGCCGCGTCCCTGGACCACCGCGTCCCGACGGTCGGCTGGCGCGTGGACGAGCCCGACGGGCGCACGTTCCTGCCCGAGCGGCTGGCCGCGGCCGGCGTGGGCGGCCCCGCCGTGGGCGAGCTCGCCCGCGCCGGGTCGCTGCGGGTGGGCGGGCGGACGGTACGGGTCGAGGACGTCTCGGTGCCGCGCGCCGGGCAGTCCTTCGGCTTCGTCATGGACACCCGCCCCTGCGACGGCGCGGCCCTGCTGGCCCGCGGGGTCGACCTGCTGGTCTGCGAGTCCACGTTCCTGCACCGCGACGCCGCCCTGGCGGACGAGCACGCCCACCTCACCGCCCGCCAGGCCGGCGAGCTCGCCGCCGCCGCAGGCGCGCGGCGCCTCGTCCTCACGCACTTCTCCCAGCGGTACGGCCACGGCGACGCCGTCGACGCCGAGTTCGCCGCCGAGGCGTCCGCCGCGCACCCCGACGTCGTCGTCGCCCGGGACCTGTCCCGCGTCCCCGTGCCGCGCCGCCGGCTGCAGGGTCACCGCCGGGGAGGCGCATGATCGCCGCCGGGGAGGCGCATGATCGCCGCCGGGGAGGCGCAGGGTCGCCGCCGGCGCCGGCCCGGCCGCGATCATGCAGCCCGCCGTGGCGGGCAGGGCGCTCGCCCGGGCCTGCGCTCGCGGCGCGGGCGCCGTACCGTCGGAGGGGTGAGCCGCACCCCCTCCCGCCGCTGGGCCGTCCCCGCCGTCGTGGCCGCCGCCGTCGCCGGCGCGGCCGGCGCGGGCGCGCTGCCCGCGGGCGCCGTGGACCTGCCCGACCTGTCGCCGGCCGACGTGCTCGTCCTCGCGCAGGGCGCCGACGTCGAGGCGCTCTCCGGCGAGGTGTTCGTCGAGGCCGACCTCGGCCTGCCCGAGCTCCCGGGTGGCGGCGGGGGCGCCGCCGACCCCACCGCGCTGCTGACCGGTGACACCCGCCTGCGGCTGTGGGTCGACGGCCCGGAGCGGCAGCGGCTGCAGGTGCTGCGCGGCTTCTCCCAGCTCGACGTGGCGCACGACGGCGCGACGGTGTGGACCTACGACAGCGACGAGGACGCGTACCGCGCCGCGGAGCTGCCCGACCGCGGCGGGGACGGGCCGCGCGCGGGGGAGCGGGCGTACGAGCCCCCGGCGCAGGCGCTGACCCCGCAGGAGCTGGCCGACCGCGCGCTCGCCGCGGTCGAGCCGTCGACGCGGGTCACCGTCGGCGAGGACCTCGAGGTCGCGGGGCGCGAGGCGTACGAGCTGCGGCTCGCCCCCCGCACCGACGGCACCCTCGTCGGCCAGGTGGCGGTCGCCGTCGACGCCGAGACCGGGCTCGCGCTGCGCGTCTCGGTCACGGCGCGGGGGGCGTCCGAGCCGGCGCTGCGCGTCGGGTTCACGAGCCTGGACCTCGACCGGCCCGCCGCCGAGCGGTTCCGCCTCGACCCGCCGGACGGCGTGCGGGTGGGCGAGCTCGCCCCGGCCCCGCGGACGGCGGACCCCGCCCCCGCCCCGCGCGGCGTCCCGGGGGCCGGCGCGCCCCGGGTCGACGTCACCGGCGAGGGCTGGGCCGCGGTGCTCGAGGTCGACGCCCGCGGTGCCCTCGACGCGCTCGACCCGCGCCAGGTCGACGCGCTGACCCGGCGGGTCGAGGGCGGGCGGGTGCTCGAGAGCGACCTGCTCGGCGTGCTGCTGACCGACGACGGCCGGGTGCTGGCCGGCGCGGTGCCCACCGCGGCGCTCGTCGAGGCGGCGGCCCGCTGAGCGCGGACCTCGCGCTCGCGACGCACGGCCTCGTCAAGCGCTTCGGCGGGCGCGCGGCCGTCGACGGCATCGACCTGGCGGTGCCGCGGGGCGCGGTGTACGGCTTCCTCGGCCCGAACGGGAGCGGCAAGACCACGACCATCCGCATCGTCCTGGGCCTGGCGTCCGCGACGAGCGGTGACGTGGAGCTGCTCGGGCGGGCCATGCCGGCCCACGCGCGCGAGGTGCTGCCGCGGGTCGGGGCGCTCGTCGAGGGGCCGGCGGCGTACCCGTGGCTGTCCGGCGCCGCGGTCCTGCGGCGGTTCGACGCCGCCGACCGCGACGCGGACCCGCGCACCCGGGACGCCCGGGTGGGCGGGGCGCTGGAGCGGGTCGGCCTGACGGCGGCGGCGGGCAAGCGGGTGCGCGCCTACTCGCTCGGCATGCGCCAGCGGCTCGGCATCGCCGCGGCGCTGCTCGTGCGCCGCGACCTGCTCGTCCTCGACGAGCCGACCAACGGGCTGGACCCGCAGGGCACGCGCGAGGTGCGGCACCTCGTGCGCGACCTCGCCGCGGACGGCACGACCGTCTTCGTGTCGTCGCACCTGCTCGCGGAGGTCGAGCAGGTCTCGACGCACGTCGGGGTGATGAGCGCCGGGCGCCTCGTCGCGCAGGGGCCGATCGACGAGCTGCGCGGCGCCGCGCGCCCGCGGGTCCGCGTCGAGACGCCCGACGTCGGCGCGGCGCACGGGGTGCTGCGCCGGCTGGGGCTCGAGCCGTCCGTGGACGGCGTGGTGCTGACGGCGGAGGCGCCCGCGGTGCCGGTCGAGGACGTGGTCGCGGCGCTGGTCGCCGAGCGCGTACGGGTCCGCGGGGTCGCCCTCGAGCGGCCCTCGCTGGAGGAGCGCTTCGTCGCGCTGACGGGGGAGGGCTTCGATGTCGCGGGCTGACCTGCGCCTGCTCGCCGCCGAGGTGCGCCTGCTGCTGGGCCGGCGCCGCACGTGGGCGCTGCTCGGCGTGCTCGTCGCCGTCACCGTGCTGCTCGGCGTGGCCGTCGAGCTCTCGGGCGACGACGGCGGCGGCGACGGCGGCGGCCCGCCGCTGCTCGGGCGGATCACCGACAACGGGCTCTTCCTGGCCGTCACGGCGCTCGGGGCGACCGTCCCGTTCTTCCTGCCGCTCGCGGTGGGGGTGGTCGCCGGCGACGCGGTCGCGGGGGAGGCGCAGCTCGGGACGCTGCGCTACCTGCTGGCCGTGCCGGTGGGGCGCACCCGCCTGCTGCTCGTCAAGTACGCCACCGCCGTCGTCTTCTGCCTCTGCGCCACCGGCACCGTCGCGCTGACCGGCGTCGTGACCGGCCTCGCGCTGTTCCCCGTGGGCGAGGTCGCCCTGCTGTCCGGCGACGTGGTGAGCGCCAGCGGGGCGGCGTGGCGCGTCGTCCTCGTGGCGGCGTACGCGACCCTGTCGCTGCTCGGGCTCTGCGCCGTCGGCCTCTTCGTCTCCACCCTCACCGAGGTGCCGGTCGGGGCCATGGCGGCGACCGTCGTCGTGGCGATCGCCTCGCAGCTGCTCGACAGCGTGCCGCAGCTGGCCTGGCTGCACCCGTGGCTGCTGACCCACCACTGGCTCGGCTTCGCGGACCTGCTGCGCGACCCCGTCTCCTGGGGGACGACCCTGGACAACGCGCTGCTGCAGGCGGGCTGGGTGGCCGTGGTCGGGTCGCTCGCCTGGGCGCGCTTCACCACCCGGGACGTCACCTCCTGACCCGCCGCGCCGTGCGGTAGGACTGCCGCATGGACGAGGGCGTGCAGGGCGTGCAGGTGCGCGCGGCGGACGGTCGGCGCTCGAGCACGCGGGCGGCGCGGGCCGTGCTCGCGGCCGCGGCCCGCCCGGTCGACCCGGCCCTGGCCGAGCGGGTCCTGGCCGAGCCGCGCTGGCGCCAGGCGTACGCCCGCCACGTGCGCGACCTCGTCGTCGCCGGCCGCGCCGACCCGGTCGCCGTGGCGCGCGCCGGGCTGGCGGCCGCGCAGGACGAGCACGAGCTCGACGGCCGGCCGGTGCGGGAGGCGGTCCGCTCGGCGCCCGCCGCGCCGCTCGGGACCGTCGTCGTGCGGGGCGAGGGGGAGCGCGAGCGGGAGCTGGCGCTGCCGCACGCCGGCGGTGTCGTGCGCGGTGACGCGCTGCTGCGCCTCGCCGACGCCTGGGTCGCCCGCGACGTCGTCGAGCCGTCGGTCGCCGCGGCGCTGCGCGACCTCGTGGCCGAGCCGGAGCGGCTGGACCTCGCCGGGCGGACCGTGGCGCTGCTCGGCGCCGGCGCCGAGATGAGCCCGTACGCGGCCCTCACCCGCTGGGGCGCCTCGGTGGTGGCCGTCGACCTGCCCCGGCCGGACGTGCAGCGCCGCCTCCTGGCGACGGCGCGGGCCGGCGCGGGGCGGGTCGTCCTGCCGGTGCGCGGCGAGCTCGCGGACGAGTGGACCGGGCCGGACGCGCTCGCCGACGGCGCCGGCGCGGACCTGCTCACCGAGGCCGCGGCCGTACGCGACCTGCTCGCCCGCCAGGAGGGCGACCTCGTCGTCGGCAACCACGCCTACGCCCCCGGCGCGGCCTTCGTGCGCCTCGCCGTCGCCGCCGACGCGGTCGTCGCCGCGCTGCTCGAGGAGCGCGCCGGCACGGGCGTCGCCTCGCTCGCGACCCCCACCGACGCGTACGCCGTGCCGCCCGAGGTCGTCGCCGCCGCCCGCGCCCGGTGGCGGCGGCGCGGGCCGCTCGGCGCGCTGCAGGCGCCGGTCCGGGTGCTCTCGCGGGGGCGCGCGTTCCGGCCGGCGTACGCCGACGGGGACGCCGTCGCGGACGTGCTCGTCGTGCAGCAGGGACCGAACTACGCGCTGGCCAAGGCGCTGCAGCGCTGGCGCGGCGTCGTCGCGCAGGCCGACGGGGTCCCGGTGTCCGTCGGCGTCGCCCCTCCCACCGCGACCCGCTCGGTGCTGCAGAACCGGGTGCTCGCGGCGGCGTACTCCGGCGCGCGCCGCTTCGGCGTCGAGACCTTCGCGCCGGCGACCGCCGCCACGCTCATGGCCGCGCTGCTCGTGCACGACCTCACGTCGCCGCCGCCGGCGGGCGACCTGCTCGCCGCCGGCGCGGCGCACGGCGGGCTCTGGCGGCTGCCGTACGAGCCCCGCTCGGTCCTGCCCGCCGCCGTCGCGCTCGGGGCGCGGCACCTGCTGGGCGGCCGGGCGGGCTCCTAGCCGCTCGCCGCGCGCCCGGCCCCGGCGAGGACGCGCTCGAGCCGGTCCAGGGACGTCTCGATGTTGGCGTGCAGGTCGGCGCGCAGGTCGCGGACGCCGAGCAGCACCCGCAGGGCGACGTGCAGGCCGAGGGGCACGGGCCGCTCGACGTCGTACGACAGCGTCACGCGCGTGCCGCCCGGCACCGGGACGAGGTCGTAGCGCCACACCATGGTCCCGCCGCCGCGCTCGGTGCGGCTCACCGCGAACGTGCGGCCCGGATCGGCCTCCACCACGACGGGGCGGTTGGACCAGCGGGCCCACCCCTTGCGCAGCCGGGCGGTGAAGCGGTCGCCGGGGCGCGGCCCGCCGGGCCCGGGCGGGGCGTCCCAGGTGCTGGAGACGACCTCCGGGCTCCACTCGGGGGTCCGCGTGACGTCGGAGACGAGGGCGTAGACCTCGTCGGGCAGGGCCGGCACCAGCCGGCTCGCGCTGTCGTGGCTGAGGCGCTGCACGGCGGTCTCCTCGGGGCCGGGCCGGTGGTCCTGCCACTATGCTCGATGACGCATCGATCCATCAATGGACTATCGAGGAAGGCGCGCGATGAGCGGGACGCCGACCCCGCGGCAGCAGCAGCGGGAGCGGACGCGGGAGCGGGTGCTCGAGGCCTCGCTCGAGGTCATGGCCGAGCGCGGCGTGGCCGGCCTCGTCCTGAGCGAGGTGGCCTCCCGCGTCGGGCTGCGCCAGCCGTCGCTGTACGCCTACGTCGCCTCGCGCGAGGCGCTGTACGACGAGCTGTTCCGGCGGGGCATGGAGCAGCACGCGGGCACCGTGCGCGCCGCGCTGGGGGACGGGGCCCCGGGCCTGGCGGCGGTGCGCCGCGCCATGGTCGCGACCGTGCGGTTCGCCGTCGAGCAACCGGTGCTGGCGCAGCTGCTCTTCCAGCGCGTCGTGCCCGGCTTCACGCCCTCCGCGGAGGCGTACGCCCCCAGCCTCGAGGTGGCCGCCCTCGTCGGCGGCGCCGTGCAGGAGGCGGTCCGCCGGGGAGAGCTGCACCGGGACGCGGCGAGCCGGCGCGGCGTCGACCTGCTCGTCGCCCTCACGGCGGGCGTGGCCACCCTGCAGGTCACCAACGACCCGGGCAGCGGGTTCGACGAGGGGCGGTTCGCCCCGCTCGTCCACGACGCCCTCGACCTGTGGCAGCAGCGGTACGGCCCGCGCGGGGGCTCGACAGCACCGCGCTGAGGGCGCAGGGTGGCGGCATGGCGCGGTGGCAGGTGCAGGCGACGTACGAGGTGCCCGAGGGTGCCCGGGTGGGCCGCGTGCCCGGGTTGCTCGCGGGCGGGACGCGCCGGGGGCGGGCCGTGGTCGTCGTGCGGGTCGGCGCCCGCTCGGTGGACGAGGCGCTGGTGCGGGTCGACGCCCGCCTGGGCCTGGCGAGCGGCGCGCCGGTGCGGCGGGTCGGGACCCACGTGCGGCGGGTCCGGCGGCTGGCGCTGCGCCGCGCCCGCCCGCTGGTCCTCTCCTGGGGCGACGGGGACGACGGGAGCGCCGGGGTCCGCGAGCCGCGCCGGCCCCCGGGCGGCCCGCCGTCCCTGCGCGCCTCCGCCTGACCGCCGCGCCGGGCGCGGCCTCGCGGGAGGCGGCCGCGAGCGCGCGCCCTCGGCCGCGATCATGCGCGCGTGGCACCATGCGCGCACGATCGCCGCGGCGGGTCAGCCGAGGGCGGCGCTGACGACCTCGCGCGCCTCCTGCTGGATCCGGGCGAGGTGCTCGGGCCCCTGGAAGCTCTCGGCGTAGACCTTGTAGACGTCCTCGGTGCCGGACGGGCGCGCGGCGAACCAGCCGGACGCCGTCGTCACCTTGAGCCCGCCGATCGCGGCGCCGTTGCCCGGCGCGCTCGTGAGCTTGTCGACGATCGGCTCCCCGGCGAGCTCGGTCGCCGTGACCTGCTCGGGGGAGAGGCCGGCGAGCACCGCCTTCTGCTCGCGGGAGGCGGGGGCGTCGACGCGGGCGTACGCGGGGTCGCCGTGCTCGCGGGTGAGCTCCCGGTAGCGCTCGCTGGGGGTCTGCCCGGTCACCGCGGTCATCTCGCTGGCCAGCAGGCACAGGATGATGCCGTCCTTGTCGGTGCTCCACGGCCGCCCGTCCCGGCGCAGGAACGACGCGCCCGCGGACTCCTCGCCGCCGAAGGCCACGGACCCGTCGAGCAGGCCCGGCACGAACCACTTGAAGCCGACCGGGACCTCGAGCAAGCGCTTGCCCAGCTTCTCGGCGACCCGGTCGATCATCGACGAGCTCACCAGGGTCTTGCCGATGGCGGCCCCCTGCGGCCAGTCCGGGCGGTGGGCGAAGAGGTACTCGATCGCGACGGCGAGGTAGTGGTTCGGGTTCATGAGCCCCGCGTCCGGCGTCACGATGCCGTGCCGGTCGGCGTCGGCGTCGTTGCCCGTGGCGATGCCGTAGTCCGCGCGCTGGCCGATGAGCGAGGCCATCGCGTCCGGCGACGAGCAGTCCATGCGGATCTTGCCGTCCCAGTCCAGCGTCATGAAGCGCCAGGTCGGGTCGACGAGCGGGTTGACGACGGTGAGGTCGAGCCGGTGCCGCTCGGCGATCGCGCCCCAGTAGTCGACGCTCGCCCCGCCGAGCGGGTCCGCGCCGATCCGGACGCCGGCGTCGCGGACCGCGTCGAGGTCGACGACCGACGGGAGGTCCTCGACGTACGTGCCGAGGAAGTCGTACGTCCGGGTGGTGTCCGCCGCCATGGCCCGCGCGAAGGGGATGCGCTCCACGCCCGACAGCCCGTCGGCGAGGATGGTGTTGGCCCGGTCCTGGATCCGCCGGGTGATGTCGCTGCCGGCGGGGCCGCCGTCCGGCGGGTTGTACTTGAAGCCGCCGTCGCTCGGGGGGTTGTGCGACGGGGTGACGACGATGCCGTCGGCCTGGATGCCGCCCTCGGCGTTGTGGCGCAGGATCGCGTGCGACACCGCGGGGGTCGGCGTGTAGCGCATGTCGCGGTCGAGGAGGACCGTGACGCCGTTGGCGGCCAGGACCTCGATCGCCGTCGTCCACGCCGGCTCCGACAGCGCGTGGGTGTCCCGGCCGAGGAAGAGCGGACCGGTCGTGCCCTGCTCGCGGCGGTACTCGCAGATCGCCTGCGTGGTCGCCGCGATGTGGTCGTCCTGGAACGCGCCGGCCAGGCTCGACCCGCGGTGCCCGCTCGTGCCGAAGGACACCCGCTGCGCCGGGTCCTGCACGTCCGGGTGCAGGGCGTAGTACTTCGTCACGAGGGACGCGACGTCGACCAGGTCCTCGGGGCGGGCGGGCTGACCGGCTCTCTCGTGGGCCATCGGGGCCTCCTCGTCGCGTACGGGCGTTGCTCGACGGGGGCATCGTGCCCGGTGCCGCGCGGTCCATGACCCCCGGGTCACGGGGCGGCCCCGCGGCCGGTGAGTTCACCGGCCGGCCCGCGCCGCGCCACCCGTACGGCTCAAGGGCGCGACCTGGGCTGCCGACGCTGTGGGGGACGACACAGCGAGGCCCGCCGGACGGCGGGCGGGGCACCGCGGAGCGCGGGGCCCGCGAGGAGGACCCCATGACCACCGCACTGCTCCAGGTGCCGACCGCGCACTGGCAGCCCGCCGACCCGTGGGTCGCGGCGGGCGTCTGCCGGCTCGGCGAGCTGCTCGTCGCGCACGGCCTCGTCGAGGCCAACCCGGCGAGCAACACCGGGGCGGCGTACGACGGCGGCACCTTCCTGCTCGCGCCCGGGCTCTTCGCCTGCGACGAGGTGCAGGTGCGCTGGGGCCGGCACGCCGGGTCGGCCGCCGTGCAGGACCGCGAGGTCGGCCGCGAGGCATGGGCCGAGCTGCTGCGCCGCTGCCGGGCGAGCGTGACGGCCGCCCGCGCCGCCTGAGGGCGGCGCCACGAGCGGGGCCGGCCGGCCGGGTGAGGACGCACCCCGGCCGGCCGGCCCGGTAGCCCTACCAGCTGCGGTGCAGCGGGCGCCCCTCGGCGTACCCGGCCGCGCTCTGCACGCCGACGAGCGCGCGCTCGTGCAGCTGCTCGAGGTCCGCGGCGCCCGCGTAGGTGCAGGCGCTGCGCAGCCCGGCGACGATTTGGTCCACGAGGTCCTCGACGCCCGGGCGCTGCGGGTCGAGGTACATGCGCGACGTGGAGATGCCCTCCTCGAACAGCGCCTTGCGGGCGCGCTCGTACGGCGACTCCTCCGCGGTGCGCAGCGCGACGGCGCGCGCCGAGGCCATGCCGAACGACTCCTTGTAGAGCCGCCCGTCGGCGTCGCGCAGCGCGTCGCCGGGGGACTCGTGGGTGCCGGCGAACCACGACCCGACCATGACGTTGGACGCGCCGGCGGCGAGGGCGAGCGCCACGTCGCGCGGGTGGCGCACCCCGCCGTCGGCCCACACGTGCCGGCCGAGCTCGCGGGCGGCCGCCGCGCACTCGAGGACCGCGCTGAACTGCGGGCGCCCGACGCCGGTCATCATCCGCGTCGTGCACATGGCGCCGGGCCCGACGCCGACCTTGACGATGTCGGCGCCCGCGGCGACGAGGTCGCGCACGCCCTCGGCCGAGACGACGTTGCCCGCGCAGACGGGGACGCCCGGGTCGAGCGCGCGCACGGCCCGCAGCGCGTCGAGCATCTTCTCCTGGTGCCCGTGCGCGGTGTCCACGACGAGCAGGTCGACGCCGGCGGCGAGCAGCGCCTTCGCCTTGCCGGCCACGTCGCCGTTGACCCCGACCGCGGCCGCGACGCGCAGCCGGCCCTCGGCGTCGACCGCCGGCTGGTAGAGGGTCGCGCGCAGGGCGGCCGTGCGGGTCAGGAGGCCGACGAGCACCCCGTCGCCGTCGACGACCGGCGCGAGCCGGTGCCGCCCGGCGTGCAGGCGGTCGAACGCCTGCTGCGGGTCCACGTCCGCCGGCAGCGTGAGCGGCTGCGGGGACATCACGTCGCGCAGCTGGCTGAACCGGTCCACCCCGCCGCAGTCCGCCTCGGTGACGACGCCGACCGGTCGGCGCTCGTCGTCCACGACGACGACCGCGCCGTGCGCGCGCTTGGGCAGCAGGGCGAGCGCCTCGCCCACCGTGTCGGTGGGGGACAGGGTGAGCGCCGTGTCGTGCACGAGGTGCCGGCGCTTGACCCAGTCCACGACGTCGGCGACGACCTCGACGGGGATGTCCTGCGGCAGGACCGCGAGCCCGCCGCGCCGGGCGATCGTCTCCGCCATGCGCCGGCCGGCGACCGCGGTCATGTTGGCGACGACGAGCGGGACGGTGGTGCCGCTGCCGTCGCGCGAGGAGAGGTCCACCTGCAGCCGCGACGCCACGGGGCTGCGGCGCGGGACCATGAAGACGTCGTCGTACGTCAGGTCGTGGGCGGGGGCCGCGGCGTCGCCCGTGGCGGGGCTCGTGAGGAAGCGCACGGTGACAGGATGGTACGCGACGAGAGGGGGCGCGGTGGCCGACGACCGGAGGCCGGCGGCGCTGCTGGCGGCCGGCCTGCTGCTGTGCGCCGCGGCCGCCTGGGGCGCCGCCACCCACGAGGAGCCCGCCCCGGTGTCCGGCCTGCTGACCCGCACCGGCCCGGCCGCGGCCGCGACCGACCCGCCGCAGCCGCCGCTCGCCCTGCGCCTCCTGCAGTACCGCCGCGACGAGGCCGCCTCGCGCGTGGAGGTGTCGGCCACCGCGCGCGCCGACGTCGACCTGCTCTCCGTGCGCCTCGACGCGGCGGGCTTCGACGGCGAGGGGGCCCGCGAGGGGCAGGCGCTGGCAGCCGGCACGACCGTGGACCTCCCCGTGGCGCACGGGGACCCCGTGTGCGGGGCGCCCGACCCGGCCCTGGCGGCCGTGGAGGTGCGCTGGCGCGACGCCGCGGGGGAGCACCGGGCCGTGGTCGAGCCCGCCGACCCGGACGGGGTCCTGCAGCGGGTGCACGACCGGCTCTGCGGCCAGCAGCGGGTCGGGCGGGCCGTCGCGGTGTCGCTCGCCGCGGACCGCGCCGGCGAGGGTGTCCTGCGCCTCGAGCGCCGCGCCGGCGACGGGCCGGTGTCGCTGGTGTCCGTCGCCGGCAGCGTGCTCTACTCGCTGGCGCCCGGCGGGCCGCTGCCCGCGCTGGACCCGGGGGAGGCCGCGGCCGAGGTGCCCGTACGGGTCGTCGTCGGCCGCTGCGACCCCCACGCGGTCGCCGAGAGCAAGCGCTCGTCGGTCTTCAGCGCGTGGGTCGCGGTGCCCGGCTCGCCCGAGGGCGTCTACACGACGTTCTCACCGGACGCGGCGTCCCGCGTCGCCCTCGACGGGCTGCGCGCGCGGACCTGCGGGCACGGGTAGCGCTACTCCTGCTTCAGCGCCGAGGGCTTGTGGACCGCCTCCCCGCCGCTCTTCTCGCTCTTCACGAGGAACTGGGGGTCGTCCTCGGACGCGCGGACCTGGCGGCCCCCGGCCTCCGTGTCCTCGGTGATCTTCTCCTCGACGACGCCCTCGGCGGTGCCGCCGTGGCTCTTCCAGGAGACGTGGTCGCCCTTCTTCGGCTCGCTCATGCCCCTCCCGTGCCCGGCGGGGACCGAGATCACCCCCCGAGCTCGGCGAGGACCCGCGGCACCTCGGGCGGCAGCTCCCGGGCGAGGAAGCCGAGGTGCCCGACCGCGGCGGCGAGCCGGTCGCCGCAGCGCCCGTGCACGTGCTGCGCCCACACCGCGGCCTGCGCGGGGTCCGCGCCGCGGGCCGCCAGCCCGGTGACGATCCCGGCCATGACGTCGCCGGAGCCGGAGACGCCGAGCCCGCCGCCGCCGGTGTCGTCCTGCCAGCAGGCGCCGTCGGGGCGCGCCGTGTACGACGTCCCGCCGCCGGTCGCCACCACCGCGCCGGAGCGCCGCGCCAGCTCCAGCGCCGCGCCCAGCGGGTCCTCGCCGACCTCGTCCTCCCCGCGCTGCAGGGTCAGGGCGAGCTCGCGCACGTTGGGCGTCAGCACCACCCGCCCGGACAGCTCGGCGAGGCAGTCCGGGTCGGCCGTCACGGCGACGAGCCCGAGCGCGTCCAGGACGAGGGCGCCGCGCACCCGCGGCAGCAGCGCGACCACGAGCTCGCGGGTGGCGTCCGGGCCGGTCGCCCCCGGCCCGACGAGCACGGCCGAGGCCTGCTCGACGAGCTCGCCCACCCGGTCCGCGCCGGCCGGGTCCAGACCGCCGTCGCCCGCCTCGGGCAGGCCCAGGACCATCGCCTCGGGCAGGGCGACGCCGAGCGCGACGGCGGTGGACGCCGTGGTCGCGACCTGGAGCTTGCCCGCGCCGGCGCGCAGCGCCGCCTCGGCGGCCAGCAGCACGGCCCCCGGCGTGGAGGTGCTGCCGCCGATGACGAGGGTGCGCCCGCGGGACTCCTTGTCCGAGCCGGGCTCGGGCAGGGGCCACCGCTCGCGCAGCAGGCCGGGGGTGACGACGACGGGGGAGGGCGACGGCTCAGGCACCGGCGTGCGCCCTCGCCTCGGTGCCCGGCTCCGCCGTGACGTCCTCGCCGACGTCGCCGAGGTGGTCGGCGTCGTTGAAGGCGAGCAGCCGCACCCGGTCGCCGTCCCCCTCGTACGCCGTCACGGCCGTGTTGGCCACCTGCACCCGCCGGTCGACGGCGAGGACCTCGTCCTCGGTGAGCCCCTCGAGGACGTACCGGAACACCATGACGACCGCCTGGTGCGTCGTGACGAGGAGGCGGCGGTCGGCGTGCTCGCGCCGCAGGTCGGTGAGGACGGCGCGCACCCGCAGCGCGACGTCCACCCAGCTCTCCCCGCCGGGCGGGCGGTAGTAGAGCTTGCCCAGGCGCGCGCGGCGCTCGGCCTCGTCGGGGAGCCGCTCGCGGATGCCTCGGCCCGTCAGGCCGTCGAGCACGCCCAGGTCGCGCTCGCGCAGCCGCTCGTCGAGCAGCACCGGCACGTCGAGCCCGGCGGCCGCGACGGCGAGCTCGGCGGTGCGCCGGGCGCGCACGTACGGCGAGCTGACCACCACCTGCGGGCCGTCGCCGCCGAGGGCGGCCAGGCGCTCGCCGAGCGCGCGGGCCTGCCGCTCGCCCAGCGCGGTGAGCGCCACGTCCGGGTCGCGGTCGGCCACGTCGACCGTCCCGAGCCCCTCCTCGTGCGCGCGCCGGTCCGCGAGGTTGCCCTCGCTCTCGCCGTGGCGCACCAGCCAGAGGCGCGCGGGCCAGCCCAACCGGGGCGCGGGGGAGGGGGTCACCCCGCGGGCGTACCCCGGGCTCGTCACGCCCACGCCTGCCCGTGCAAGACTCGGGCCAGCGCGGCGGGGACCCCGCCGCGCCCGCACGTCCACGCACCGCACGCACACCCGAGCACACCCAGGGAGAGGCCGGATGCCCGACTTCGAGCTCAAGCACCCCGGCGGGGTGCTGCCGATGCCGGAGGTCCCGGCGACCGAGGGGCCCTCGGGCCTCGAGGCCGGGAAGCTGCTGAAGGAGACCGGGCACGTCACGCTCGACGTCGGCTTCGTCAACACCGCGGCCTGCTCCTCGGCGATCACGTACATCGACGGCGACGCGGGCGTCCTGCGCTACCGCGGCTACCCGATCGACGAGCTCGCCGAGCACGCCTCGTTCCTCGAGACCAGCTACCTGCTCATCTACGGCGAGCTGCCGACGCAGGACGAGCTCGCCGCGTTCGACGAGCGGATCCGCCGGCACACGCTGCTGCACGAGGACCTCACCGGCTTCTTCAGCGGCTTCCCCCGCGACGCGCACCCCATGGCGGTGCTCTCCTCGGCGGTCAGCGCGCTGTCGACCTTCTACCAGGACTCGCTCGACCCGTTCGACCCCGAGCAGGTCGAGATCTCCACGGTCCGGCTCCTGGCCAAGGTGCCGACCATCGCGGCGTACGCGTACAAGAAGTCCATCGGTCAGCCGTTCCTCTACCCGGACAACCGGCTCGACCTCACCGAGAACTTCCTGCGGCTCACCTTCGGCGTGCCGCCGGAGCCGTACGAGCCCGACCCCGCCATGGTGCGCGCGCTCGACATGCTCTTCGTCCTGCACGCGGACCACGAGCAGAACTGCTCCACCTCCACCGTGCGCCTCGTCGGCTCGTCGAACGCGAACATGTTCGCGTCGGTCTCCGCCGGCATCAACGCGCTCTTCGGCCCGCTGCACGGCGGCGCCAACGAGGCCGTGCTGCAGATGCTCGGGCGCATCCAGGCCGAGGGCGGCGACGTCGACGCGTTCGTGCGCCGGGTCAAGGACAAGGAGCCCGGCGTCAAGCTCATGGGCTTCGGGCACCGCGTCTACAAGAACTACGACCCGCGCGCGGCCATCGTGAAGCGCACGGCGGACGAGGTCCTCGGCAAGCTCGGCGCGCAGGACCAGCTGCTCGACATCGCGATGCGCCTCGAGGAGGTCGCCCTCGCGGACGACTACTTCGTCTCGCGCAAGCTCTACCCGAACGTCGACTTCTACACGGGCCTCATCTACAAGGCGATGGGCTTCCCGCCGAAGATGTTCACCGTGCTCTTCGCCCTCGGCCGGCTCCCCGGCTGGATCGCCCAGTGGCGAGAGATGATCAACGACCCGGCGACGAAGATCGGCCGCCCGCGCCAGGTGTACGTCGGCGAGACCGAGCGGCACGTGACGGCGATCGGCGAGCGCTGAGGCGCTGAGGCGCTGAGCGTCCAGCGGTCCCGCCGGGACCGCAGAAGGCGCCCTCCTGGCGACTAGATCGCCAGATGGGCGCCTTCTGCGGTTCCCGGGGAACCGTCGGCCGGTGCCGTCAGCGGCGGCGTACGAGCGCCGCGCCGGCCCCCGCGGCCCCGGCGGCCCCGGCAGCGGCGACGGCGCGCAGCCAGTGCCGGCCCCAGAGCCCGTGCGTGGCGTCGCCCTCGGGGCGCGGGGCGAAGACGGTGCCGTCGTGCGGGGCGACCCGCTCGCGGGCGAGCGCGCCGACCGCGACGAGCGGGCCGACGAGGGCGTCGTACACCCCGGGCAGCAGGGTGAAGCCCGCGACGATGAACGGGCTCGTCGGGCCGAGCAGGCGTGAGTGCCGGCGGGGGTGCCGCGCGGCGCGCAGCACCGAGCGGGCGACGCGCTCGGGGGAGTCGACCGGCACCGGGGGGCGGCCGTACCGGCCGGTGTAGTTGGCGGCCTGCCGGTAGATCGGGGTGTCGGTGCCCGCGGGCTCGACGATGCACACGTGCACGTCGCCGAGGTCGCGCACCTCCTGGGACAGGATGCGCGCGAGCCCGCGCACGCCCCACTTGCTCGTGACGTACGCCCCCATGCGCGGCGTGGTGACCCGGCCCAGCAGCGAGCCGACGACGACGAGGGTGCCGCTGCGCTGGCGGCGGAACTGGGCGAGGCAGGCCCGCGCGACGTTCGCGGTGCCGAGCAGGTTGGTCGTCACGACCCGGTCGAAGACCTCCGGCGGCACCTCGTCGACGCGCCCGTACGCCATGACGGCGGCGGCGTGCACGCACACGTCGACGCGGCCCCAGCGCCGCCGCGCGCCGTCGACGAGCCCGTCGACGGCGTCGCGGTCGGACACGTCGGTGACGACCGGCTCGACGTGCCGGGCCCCGGCGGCGCGGCACTCCGCGGCCGCCGCGCGCAGCGCCGAGCCGCCGCGGGCGGCGAGCACGAGGGTGGCGCCCTGCGCGGCGAAGGCGAGCGCGCTGGCCCGCCCGATGCCGCTCGAGGCGCCGGTGACGACGACGACCGGGTGCTCCGGCAGCGCGCTCACGGCTGCAGGACGACCTTGAAGCAGTCGTCCCGCTTCTCCTGGAAGATCTCGTAGCCGTGCGGCGCCTCGGCCAGCGGCATGAGGTGCGTGGCGAAGTCCTCGGTGCCCAGCGGATCGGTGTCGTCGAGCAGCAGCGGCAGGATGGCGTCGGTCCAGCGGTGCACGTGCGCCTGGCCCATGCGCAGCTGCAGGCCCCGGTCGAACATCTCCATCATCGGCATCGGGTCCATCTCGCCGCCGTACACACCGCTCACCGACACCGTGCCGCCGCGCCGGCAGGCCTTGATGGCGGTGTGCAGGGCGTCGAGCCGGTCGATGGCGAACCGGTCCGTCAGCGGGTCGGCGATCCTGTCCGGCAGCAGGCCGACGGCCGCCTGCGCGAGCTTGCCGCGGGGCGACCCGTGGGCCTCCATGCCCACCGCCTCGACGACCGCGTCGGGGCCGCGCCCGCCGGTCATCTCGATGAGGGCGGCCGCGGTGTCGTCGACGTCGGCCGGGTCGAGCACCTCGATGCCGTGCCGCTGCGCGAGGGCCCGGCGGTACGCCTCGGGCTCCACGCCGATGACCCGCTCCACGCCGAGGTGGCGGGCGATGCGCCCGGCCATCTGCCCGACCGGGCCCAGGCCCATGATCGCCAGGGTGCCGTCGAGGTCGACGTGGGCGTACTGCACCGCCTGCCAAGCCGTCGGCAGCACGTCGGAGAGGTAGAGCCAGCGCTGGTCGCTGTGCGCGTCCGGCACCTTGATCGGGCCGAAGTGCGCCTGCGGCACCCGCAGGTACTCCGCCTGCCCGCCGGGGACCGCGCCGTAGAGCGAGGTGTAGCCCAGCAGCGAGGCGCCCTTGCCGGTCGCGCGGTTCTGCGTCGTCTCGCACTGCGCGAAGAGCTGGCGGTCGCACATCCAGCAGCGCCCGCAGGAGATGTTGAACGGCACGACGACCCGGTCGCCCGGCTCGATGTGCGTGACCTCGGACCCCACCTCCTCCACGACGCCCATCGGCTCGTGGCCGAGGACGTCCCCGGGCGTGAGGTACGGCGCGAGGACCTCGTACAGGTGCAGGTCGGAGCCGCAGATCGCCGTGCTCGTGACCCGGATGACCGCGTCGGTCGGCTCCTGGATGCGGGGGTCGGGCACCTCCTCGACCCGCACGTCCCGCTTGCCCTGCCAGGTGAGCGCCTTCATGCCGCCTCCGTCGCTGTGCCGTCGTGCGTGGTGTCCGTCCGTCCCGGCGTACCCGCGGCGCGGCGGCGGAACCGGCCGCGCCCCGCCGGTCCGCCGCGGCGCAGCGGCGGACCACCCCCTGCCGTGCGAGGATGGACGCCACGTGACGACCCCCGCCGACAGGAGCCCCGTGCCCCCAGCGCCGAGCCCGTCCGTCGTGCGCGACCTGCGCCCGGCGGACCTGCCCTGGACCGCGGCCACGCACGTGCGGCTCCTGCCGCACGGGCTGTTCCCGCGCCTCGGCGGCGCCTTCGTGCGCCGCTGGCACCTGGGCCACCGCACGAGCCCGTACGGCGTCGCCCTCGTCGCCGAGCGCGACGGGCGGCCCGTCGGGTTCCTCGTCGGCGCGGTCGACCAGCGCCGGCACGTGGCCTGGACGCTCGAGCACGAGCGGCTCGCGCTCGCCCTGCGCGGCGTCCTGGGCCTCGCCCTGCACCCGGCCGTCCTCGCCGTCTTCGTCCGCACGCGCCTCGTCCGGTACGCCCGCCGCCTGCTCCCGCTGCCCGCGGCCCCGGCGTCGGGCGGGGGCGCGTCCCGCCCCGCCACCCCGGCGAGCGCGCCGGCGGGGCCGGCGGGCGAGCCCGCGCCGGTGGCGGTCGTCGCGGCTGTCGTCGTCGACCCCACGGCCCGCGGGACGGGTGCCGGGCGGCTCCTCGTCGAGGAGTTCCTGGCCCGCTCCGCCGCGGCGGGGACCGCGCGCGCCGAGCTCGTGACGCTGGCCGGTGCCGGGGGCGCGTCGGACTTCTACGCGGCCCTGGGCTGGCAGGCGCTGGAGGAGCACCCGAACCGCGACGGCGAGCTGGTCCGCCGCTTCGTCGCGAGCACCCGCGGCGGTGCGCCGGGGACGGGGACGCACCTCGACCTGGACCGGCCCGCCGGCGAGCGCGCCGGGGACCGGTCCGCGGCCGGTCGGCAGGGGGCGGAGGGGGGCGGCACGTGGCTCGAGCCGACGGCCTGAGCCGGCGGGCGGTGCTCGCCGCCGGCCTCGGGCTGGCGGTCGCGGGCTGCTCGTCGGACGGCGCGGGCGGCGGCAGCGCGGCGCCGAGCGCGCCCGCGCCGGGCACCCCCTCGGCCCGCCCCACGGCCACGCCCCCGAGCCCCTCGCCGAGCGCCCCGGCGCCCTCGCCGACCGTCGCCCTGCCGTCCGTGGAGCCGTGGCGGCCGGTCGGCGACGAGCAGCGGCCCGAGGTCAAGCTCGCCGCGACCGCCGCGGTGCAGGCCCTGCTCGCGGTGCCCGCCGGCGGCGGCGGCGCCGCGGCGGCGCGGGCGCGGCTCGACGCGGCGGGCGTCGACCCGGGGCTGCTCGACGGCGCGGGGTCGCTGCTCCCGCCCTCCGGGCCGTCGGTCGCGCAGGTGGTCTACCCCTCGTACGGCGGCCTCCTCGACGACGACGCGTCGGTCATCACGGTGGTGCGCCAGTGGTGGGTGCAGGACGGCGAGGTCGCCGAGCGCGAGGTGATCGCCGACGTGCGGCTCCGGCGGCGCTCGGGCGGGTGGCGGGTCCGCGAGGTCCGGCCGGCGGTCGCCGGGGCCGTCGACCTGGCCCGCGTCGAGCCGGCGGCCCGGGCGGTGCTCGAGGCGCCCTCCCTGCAGCTGCCGGACCCGGCGCGCCAGGACGTGGCGCGCCTGGCCGTGCCCGAGCTGCTCGCGCTCCTCACCGCCCTGGGTGAGCGGCACGAGCTGCAGGTGGTGTGCCTGCGCTCCGGTCACCCGCGCGAGGTCTACGGCACGACGCGCGACAGCAACCACTGGCGCGGGCGCGCCGTGGACATCTGGGCCGTCGACGGCGTGCCCGTCGTGACGATGGAGCCCGACGACCGGCGGCTGCTCGCGTTCCTCGCCGAGGGCCGCGACCTCGGGGCGACGGAGATCGGCTCGCCCGCGGACCCGGACGGCCCGCAGGAGGGCTGCCGGGGCCGGGTGTTCTTCGCCAACGAGCTGCACCGCGACCACGTGCACTTCGGCTTCGACCGGGTGCCCAAGCCGACCTGCGGCTGAGCCGCACCCGTAGGGCGGCTCGAGCCGGGCGGCCCGGCCGCCGAGGGGGGAGCGGGGGGACCGCGCCCCCGGTCCCAGCGGCTGCGCCTCGCCGACGAGCGCGGGCGGGCGAGGGTGGGGCGAGCGGGCGGGTGTGCAGCGCACCGTCGGGTGGGAGACTGGCGGGGATGACGACGCGACCCACCGCCGGCGGCCCCCGCGCCCGCGGCGAGCGCCGCCCCGGGGCCCCGCGCTCCGGCACCCCCTCCCGCGGTCGCACCCCCGCCCGGCCCCAGCAGCGGGCCGCGGCGCGTCCGGCGCAGGCTGCCCGTGCCGGGTCGTCCCGGCCGCCGGCGGGCCGGCGCCCCTCCGGCGGCGGCGCGCGGCGGGGACCGTCGGGACCGGGGCGCCGCGGGGCCCGGCTGCTCGGCCGGGTCGCGCTGCGCGTGGGCCTGCTCCTCGCCGCGGTGACCGTCGTGCTGCACCTCACCGGTGCGCTGGACGGGCTCGAGCAGCGCTACCGCCCGTCCTCGCCGCGCACGACGCCGTACGCCGACCTCTTCCGCGCCGCCGCCGAGCGCTACCCCGCGGTCAGCGCGGCGCAGCTGGCCGCCCACGCCCGCGCGGAGTCCGGCTTCGACCCCGACGCGGTGAGCCCGGCCGGCGCGCAGGGCCTCATGCAGATCGT
This sequence comes from Vallicoccus soli, assembly GCF_003594885.1. NCBI lineage: Bacteria > Bacillati > Actinomycetota > Actinomycetes > Motilibacterales > Vallicoccaceae > Vallicoccus > Vallicoccus soli. The sequence goes on along the minus strand of NZ_QZEZ01000003.1, from coordinate 80,825 downwards.
CCCGGGGACGTTCGGCGACTTCGGGCGCGACGCCGACGGCGACGGCGAGGCCGACCCGTTCGACCCGGCCGACTCGGTGGAGACGGCGGCGGCGTACCTCACCTGGATCGGCGAGCAGCTCGACCTGCCGGTCAGCGACGAGCGGGTCATCGCGGCGTACAACGCCGGGCCCGGCGCGGTGCAGGAGGCCGGCGGGGTGCCCGACTTCGAGGAGACCCGCACGTACGTCGAGCGCGTCACCGGCTGGGTGCCCGGCTACGGCTGGCTCGACCGGCCGGCCTGACCCTCCCGCCGCACGTCACCCCGCGGCCGGCCCCGGCGCGCACGCCGGGGCCGGGCGGGAGCGGGGGCGGGGGCGGGGCTCACTCCAGCTGCGGCACCGGCTGGTTCTCCGGCGGCACCGACGGGCCGAGGTCGTCGCGCGGCACGGTCTGCACCAGCCGGCGCGGCGGCCACTCGACCCCCTCCGCGGTGGGCGGCCAGGCCTGACCGGTGCGCTCGAGGAACCACGCGGGCGGCTGGTACAGCGGGATCCGGTAGTCCGAGGGCAGCAGGCTGCGCCACTCGACCTGGGACCGGCGCTGCTCGAACTCCTCGCGCATCTCGCGCACGACCGCGGGCTGCGTGAGCAGGTCGACGACGGTGCCGGCGAGGTAGCGCGCGGCCGCCATGGTGGCCACGTGCCCGGGGCTGGCGGCGCCGCAGGCGGTGCGGTGCCACGAGTGGTTGAAGGTCCCCGGCGGCTCGTGCGCCGTGCCCATCTGGATCGTGGGCACCTGCCAGCTGATGTCCGCGACGTCGGTCGAGCCGCCGCCGGTGAACACCGGGGACGGCGGGCGCAGGTCGGCGATCTCCTCGGGGAAGCCGTCCTCCGGTGCCCCGTTCGCCCGCTGCAGCGCCCGGCCGAAGCGCTGGTCGGCGGCGGAGAACGAGGGCGCGCCGATCTGCACCATGTTCGCGTGCATCAGCTCGGTGCCGCGCTTGTTGCCGAGCTTGTTCCACACCGCGCCCTGGAGCTTGGTCTCCATGCGGGTGCCGGTCGCCAGCGCGGCCGCCTCCGCGCAGCGGGTGATCTTGTCCATGAGGACCTTGGCGCGCTCGGGGCTGGCCTCGCGGGCGTAGAACCAGATGCTCGACAGGGTCGGGTAGACGTTCGGCTGCACGCCGGTCGCCCGCACCGCGTGGTGCATGCGCGCGGACGGCGCCATCGAGCTCTCCCGCAGGTACTCGGTGAGCATCGCCATCGCCTCGACCGCGTCCTGGGTGGAGCGCGCGCCGAGGGGCGACCCGCCGTGCCCGTCGGTGCCGTGGAAGTGGAACGTCGTGCTGTACATCGCGTTGCTCGAGCCCCAGCTCGTGCTGTTGCTGCTGCCCGGGTGCCAGTCGACGAACGCGTCCAGGCCGTCGTACGCCCCCGCCCGGACCGCCACCGACTTGCCGACGAGCTGCTCCTCGCCGGCCGAGCCGAAGAACTTCAGGGTGCCGTCGAGGCGCTGGCGGCGCATCGCGGCCGCCACCGCGGCGGCGGCACCGGCCGCCGCCGCGCCGAGCGAGTTGTGCCCGCAGCCGTGGCCGTAGCCGTACGTGGGGGCGTACGGGTCGTCGTCGTAGACCAGCGGGTTGTGCTCGGGGTTGCCCTTCTCCTGCGAGACCCCCGGCAGGGCGTCGTACTCGCCGCTGAACCCGATGACGGGGGAGCCGGTGCCCTGGCTGAAGGTCGCCACGAAGGCGGTAGGCATCCCGGCCGTGCCCCACGTGATCTTGAAGCCCTGCGACTCCAGGTACGTCGCCTCGGCGAGCGCGGAGTTCCACTCCTTCATCGACGGCTCGGCGTACTCCCAGATGCGGTCGTTGAGCCCCAGGATGCGCCCGCTCTGCCGGTCGAGGAACGACAGCGCCGCGTCCTTGGCCTTGGAGTCCAGGGCCAGGCCCGCCGGCGCCTCGTAGTCCCCGCTGGACGACGGCGCGCTGCGCGGGTCCAGCGCCAGGTCGCTCGCCGCGGCCGCGGCCGGGTCGGCGAGCAGCGCGGGCCCGGCGGCCAGCGCCGCCCCCGCCCCGCCCAGGAGGCCGAGCAGGTCGCGCCGGCTCAGGCCCCTCGCCTCGATGTGGTCGGTCTCGCACACGTGGCACCTCCGGTGGAGGGGTGGCAGGGGTCGCGGCGCGGGCGCGCGGTGGTGCCTGCCGAGGGCGCGTCGGGCGCCCGCCGTCCCCGCTCTGTCCTGGCACCTGAGGCCTTCGCCGGCGCGGGCCGGCTTCGCCCTTCGGTGAGCGGCCCGTGCCGCTCTCTCCAGAGTCGCCTCGGCGACGCAGTCCTGGGTGCCTGAGAGTTTCCCGGGGAGGTTGCTCCTTCGGCGCCCGGTCCTCCGGCGGTGGCCACCGCCGGACGGGCCGGGTCTCTCCTGCGTCTCCTCGATCGGCTGGGACGAACCCACCACCGCGCGTCACACCGCGTCAAGGGTCCACCACGGACGAAACAGGGACCTTGCGCGACGGACATACGGGGCACGACCGGTCGCGTCCGGCGCGCCGGGTCAGAGCAGGGCGTCCTGCGCGTACGCCGGCGGGGCGGCCGCAGCGGGCGCCGGGGGCCTCCCGGCGTCCGCGCCGGTGCGACCGGCAGCGTCGTCCGGCAGCGCCGCCACGCCGTAGCCGAGGCGCCGGGAGCGCCGGGGCCCTGCCCCACCCAGCCCGCACCGCTCGGCCGCGGCGAGCACGCGGGCGCGGACCTCGTCCTGGTACGCCCGGGGCGCGTACGCCCCGCGGCCGTAGAGCCGGTCGTAGAGGGGGCGCAGCCGGGGGTGGTGCGCGTCGAGCCAGGCGAGGAACCACTCGCGGGCACCGGGGCGCAGGTGCAGCAGCAGCGGCGTCACGTGGGTCGCGCCGGCGTCGGCGATCGCGCGCACCGTGCGCTCGACCTCGGCGGGGGAGTCGCTCAGTCCCGGCACGACGGGGGCCATGAGCACGCCGCAGGGGACGCCGGCGTCGTTGAGGCGGGCGCACACCTCGAGGCGGCGGCGCGGGCTGGGCGTCCCCGGCTCGAGCAGGCGCCAGAGGTCCTCGTCGAGGAAGCCCACCGAGACGTTCGTGGCGACCGGCACGACCTGCGCCGCCTCCTGCAGCAGCGGCAGGTCGCGCAGCACCAGCGTGCCCTTGGTCAGCACCGAGAACGGGGTGCGGGCGTCGGTGAGCGCGCGCAGGATCCCCGGCATGAGCCGGTAGCGGCCCTCCGCGCGCTGGTAGCAGTCCACGTTGGTGCCCATGGCGACGTGCTCGCGGGCCCACCGCGGGCGGGCCAGCTCGCGCCGCAGGACCTCCGCGGCGTTGGTCTTCACCACGACCTTGCGGTCGAAGTCGAGGCCGGTGCCGAGCTCGAGGTACGCGTGCGTGCCGCGCGCGAAGCAGTAGACGCAGGCGTGCGAGCAGCCCCGGTAGGGGTTGACGGTCCAGCGGAACGGCACCGCGGAGGCCTCGGGCACCCGGTTGAGGACCGAGCGCGCCTGCACCTCGTAGAACGTCATGCCGCGGAACTGCGGGGTGTCGAAGGTCCGCGCGACGGCCCCGCGGGGGAGCAGCGGCAGCGGCTCCGGCGCGGCGGGGCCGGGCGCGCCGGAGCCCGCTCCGCCGTCGGCGGCACCGGCCTCGGCGGGGTCGTGGAGCTGCAGGGCGTCCCAGCGCATGGCACCGATGCTAGAACACCCGTTCGAACGAGGTCCAGCCGCAGCGTCAGGCCGCGGCGCGCACCTGCCGCTTGATGCGGGCCAGCATCGCCGCCATCCCGCGCAGCCGCAGCGGGCTCACCGCCTCGGCGAGCCCCAGGCCGACGTAGAAGTCGTCGGGGACGGCCAGCACCTCCTCGGGGGTGCTGCCGTCGAGGCCCTCGCGCAGGATGCCCGCGAAGCCGCGGGTCGTCGGCGCCTCCGCGGGGGCGTCGAAGTAGAGGTGCACGGCGCGCGCGCCGCCCTCGCCGTCGACCTCGACGGCGAGGAACAGCGGCGACTGGCACTCGTCGACCCGCTCCATGCGCTCGGGAGCCCCGGCGTAGCGCTCGGGCAGCGGGGGCAGCTCGCGGGAGAGCTCGAGCAGCAGCTGCAGCCGGTCCTGCGGGCCGACGGCCCGGAAGTCCTCGACCACGCCCTCGAGGGCCGGGGTCAGCGTGCTCACGCGCCGCTCCCGCGCTCGATCGGGGTGCGCACGGAGTTGCCCCACTCGGTCCACGAGCCGTCGTAGTTGCGCACGCGGTCCCAGCCCAGCAGGTGGGTCAGCACGAACCAGGTGTGCGACGAGCGCTCGCCGATGCGGCAGTAGACGACCACGTCGTCCTCGGGGGACAGGCCGGCCTCGCCCGCGTAGAGCGCCTCGAGCTCCTCGCGGCTGCGGAACCGCCCGTCCTCGCGGGCCGCCCGGGCCCACGGCACGTTGCGCGCGCCGGGGACGTGCCCGCCGCGGACCGCGCCCTCCTGGGGGTAGTCCGGCATGTGCAGCAGCTCGCCGCTGAACTCGCCGGAGGAGCGCACGTCGACGAGGGGGCGCCCCAGGTGCGCGAGCACGTCCTCCTTGAAGGCGCGCACCCGCGCGTCGTCGCGCTCGACCACCGGGTAGTCGGTGCGGGGGCGGTCCGGGACCTCGGTGACCAGGGGCCGGCCCTCGGCGACCCAGGCCGCCCGGCCGCCGTCGAGCAGGCGCACGTCGGGGTGCCCGAAGAGCTCGAACACCCACAGCGCGTAGGCCGCCCACCAGTTGCTGCGGTCGCCGTAGAGGACCACGGTCGTGCCCCGGTCGATGCCCTTGGCCGCCATGAGCCGGGCGAAGCCCTCGCCGTCGACGTAGTCGCGCGTCGTGGGGTCGTTGAGCTCGGTGTGCCAGTCGACCTTCACCGCCCCGGGGACGTGCCCGGTGTCGTAGAGCAGCACGTCCTCGTCGGACTCGACGACGACCACGCGCGGGTCGCCGAGGTGCTCGGCCAGCCAGTCCGTCGTCACGAGCCGCTCGGGGTGCGCGTAGCCCTGCAGCCCCGCTGCCGGGTCGGGCGCCACCGGCCCCTGCTCACCCTGCTCGTGCGGCACGGCACCGTCCCTCAGGCTCACGCTGCTCCCTCTCCTCGACGTCGGCGGGCCACACGCTAGGCCCCGCCACCGACAACCCCTCCGGCGGCGTCAGCCTTCCCCGGGGCGGGCGTGGATCGCGCGGACGGCGGCGATCCCGTCGGCGTCCTCGGCCCGCTTGTCCGGGCGGTGCCGCAGCACCCGGGCGAAGCGCAGCGCGACCCCGCCCGGGTAGCGCGGGCTCGTCTGGACCCCGTCGAAGGCCACCTCGACGACGAGCTCGGGCCGCACGCGCACCACGTGGCCCTCGCGGCCGGCCTCCAGCGCGAGGAGGCGCTCGGTCTGCCAGGAGAGCATCGCGTCGGTCAGGCCCTTGAACGTCTTGCCGAGCATCGTGAAGCCGGTCGGCGCGTGGTCGTCGCGGGCGCCCAGGTGCAGGTTCGACAGCGTCCCGCGCCGCCGGCCGTGGCCCCACTCCGCGGCGAGGACGACGAGGTCGAGGGTGTGGCGCGGCTTCACCTTGACCCAGGCGGCGCCGCGCCGCCCGGCCTCGTACGGCGCCCCGAGCGCCTTGACGACGACGCCCTCGTGCCCCCGCGCCAGCGCCGCGTCGAGGAACGCCTGCGCCTCCTCGACCCCGTCGACCCCGTCGACCTCCCGCGCGCGCACCCGCAGGGCCGCGGGGACCGCCCGCTCGAGCGCCGCCTGGCGCTCCCGGGCGGGCTCGGCGACCAGGTCGTCGCCGTCGAGGTGGAGCACGTCGAAGAAGCGCACCGACAGCGGCACCGCGGCGTCGCCGTCGTGCCGCCCGACCCGTGACGCGGTGAGCTGGAACGGCAGGGGCCGCCCGTCGGGGCCGAGGGCGAGCACCTCCCCGTCGAGGACGGCCGAGCCCACGTCGAGGCCGCGCACGGCCGCCACGACCTCCGGCAGGCGGGCGGTGACGTCGTCCAGCGACCGGGTCACGACGAGCACGGCGCCACCGTCGCGGTGCACCTGCACCCGCACCCCGTCGAGCTTCTCCTCGACCCGCGCCGGCCCGGTGCGCGCCAGCGCCCCGCCCACGTCGTCCGCCGCCTGGGCCAGCATCGGCTGCAGGGGGCGGCCGACCCGGAGCCGGAACCGGGCGAGCCCGGCCGCGCCGTCGGCGAGCGCCGCCTGCGCGACCGGGCCCAGGGCCCCGCCGAGCATCGCGGCCCGCCGCACGTCCGCGCCGGGCAGGCCGGCCGCCCGCGCGACGGCGTCGAGCGCGACCCCGCCCAGCGCCCCGTGGCGGACCTCGCCGACGACCAGCCCGGCGAGCAGGCGCTGCTCGCGGGCCGTCGCCCGGGCGACCAGCGCGCGGAACCCCTCGAGGCGGCGGGCGCCCGAGCCGGGCCCCGCCTCCCGGGCGGCGCGCTCGAACGCCGCGTCCACCTCGGGCAGGCGCAGGGACGGCGCGTCCGCCGGGGGCGGCAGGTCGCGCAGCGCCGCCGGCCCGAGCCCGGTGCGGCGCTGGCGCAGCGACCCGGAGAGCCACGCGACGGCGAGGCCGACCTCGTCCGGCTCGTCGAGGGCCGCGCGGCGCAGCACGTCGGCGAGCACCTCGACCTTGCGCAGGCGCGACGTCGTCGCGGCGAGGGCGTCCGACGCGGCGGCGAGGTCGTCGAGCAGCACGCCGCCATCCTGCTGCACCGGCGCACCCGCCCGTCGTGCCCCGCGCACTCCTGCCTCCGGGCGCGCGCCGGACCTTGACCGTCCGGCTCGCCGCGCTGTAGTCATGCGCCACCGCTGCTCGGGTGCGTGCCGTCGCGCGCCCGTGCACCCGCTGCAACGACAGGCCCAGGAGCCGCCGTGCGTCGCCGTCCACTGTCCCTCGCCGCCCTCGCGCTGGGCGCCGTCCTCGTCGCGCCGGCGCCCGTCGCCGCCGCTCCCGGCGCCGACGCCGGCCTCGCCGCCGACGCGCTCGCCGAGCGCCGGTACGACCCGCGCGCCGAGCGCGCCGCCGCCCCCGCCCGCGACGCCGTGCGGGCCCTCACCGCCGAGGTCGCCGGCCCGCGCACGGGGGGCTTCCCGCGCCAGACCGTGCTGCGGACGTTCCCGGTCGACGAGGCCGACCGCTCGATCAAGCTGGGCCTCGTCCCGTACCACGAGATCGCCCGCCGGCTCAACGCGCTGCAGCGCACCAGCGACCGGGTCAGCGTCGAGGTCACCGGGCGCAGCGCCCTCGGGCGCGACCTCTACCTCGTCACGGTGACCGCCCCCGAGACGCCCGCGCAGGCGCGCCGGCAGGAGGCGATGAAGCAGCGGATCCTCGCCGACCCCGAGCGGGCGGCGCAGGACCGGGCCATCGCGCGCGACTACAAGGTGCCGGTGTTCGTCAACGCGAACATCCACGGCAACGAGTGGGAGGGCACCGACGCGTCGCTGCGCGTCATCGAGGAGCTCGCCACGAGCAGCGACCGCGAGGTGGCCGCGCTGCTGCGCACCACGCGCGTCTACTTCACCGTCTCGGCCAACCCCGACGGGCGCAACGCCGGCACCCGGCGCAACGCGCGCGACTTCGACCTCAACCGCGACTTCATCACGGCCTCGCAGCCGGAGACGCGGGTGATGCGCGACGCGATCATCCGCACCCAGCCCGTCGTCCTCGTCGACGAGCACGGCTACACCGGCACGACGCTCATCGAGCCGGGCACGCCGCCGCACGGGCAGAACTACGAGTACGACCTCTACATCAAGCACGCGCTGCCCAACGCGCTCGGCATGGAGGCGGCGATCCAGGCGCTCGGCTACCCCGAGTCCGCCCGCGCCGACATCCCCTTCCGGGACTTCCCGCCCGGCGAGTGGGACGACTGGCCGCCGATCTTCACGCCGATGTACTCGATCTACCACGGGGCCGTCGGGCACACCGTCGAGTTCCCGCTGCGGGTCAACAACCGCGAGTACGACGCGCTGCCCGTCGAGGAGCTCCGGCGCCGCTCGAGCATCAACACCGACATCGCGGCGGCGACCATCCGCGCCTCCATCGCGTACGCCGACGAGCACCGCAGCGAGCTCGTCGCCGACCAGATCGAGGTGTTCCGCCGCGGCGAGGCCGGCGAGGCCCAGCGCGAGGTCCCGGACGGCTACGTCGACGGCTTCGGGCCGGAGGACCGCTACTCCACCGAGTTCCCGCGGGCGTACGTGATCCCCGCCGGGCGCGACCAGCGCTCCACGCCCGCCGCGGCGCGGCTCGTGCAGCACCTGCTCGACAACGACGTCGAGGTGCACCGCGCGTCGCGGGCGTCCAGCCTCGGCGGCACCCGCTACGCGGCGGGCTCCTGGGTCGTCGACATGCACCAGGCCAAGCGGGGCCTGGCCAACGTCATGCTCGAGTCCGGGCGCGACATCAGCGACGACGTCCCCGTGATGTACGACATCTCGGGCTGGAGCCACGGCCTGCTCTGGGGCGCGACCGTGACCCCGGTGGAGCAGGGCGGCGACTCCCTGCCCGGCGGCCTGCGCGAGGTCGCGGGCGCCCGCTCCTGGGGCGTCGTGCCGGCCGCGCCCGGCCGCGACCTCCTCATCGGCCTGGACGACGCCGCCGACGTGGCCGCCGTCAACGCGCTGCTCGCCCGCGGGCACGTGCTGCAGCTCGCCTCCGGGGGGCGCGTCGTCGTGCCGGCGGCCGCCCGCGCCGACGCCGTGCGCGTGGCCCGCGAGCAGGGCGTCCGGCTCTCCCTCGCCCCCGCGGGGCTCACCGGCACGCCGATGGACCCGGTCACCGTCGCGGCCGCGGCCGAGGGCGACGAGCTCTACGCCATGCGGGAGATGGGCTTCGAGGTGCGCCCGGTCAGCAACGCGGTGCTCGACGCCGGGTTCGACTGGACCGGGGTCGACGTCCTCGTCGTGGGGGCGGGCCTGGACGGCGCCACCCTCGGCGCCCCCGCACGGGCGGCGCTCGACGCGTTCCTCGCCGACGGCGGCGTCGTCGCCCGCGGCACGACGGGCGCGGCGTTCAACGCGGCCCTCGACCTGCTCGAGGTGGAGGCCGGCGGCGGCCCCGGCACGGCCAACGGCGTCGTCGACGTCGACGGGTCCGGCGAGCTCACCGCCCGCGCGCCCGGGCACTCCTTCGTCTACTCCCCGGTGTGGTTCACCGGGATGGGCGAGGGCGTCGTGACCGAGCAGTCGTACGCCGCCGACCCGCTCGTCGCCGGGCACTGGCGCCCGCTCGAGGACGGGGGCGGCGCCCCCGAGGACGCGGCCGGCGCGGCCAGCGTCGTGCGCGGGCTCGACGAGACGGGCGCCTCGGTCGTCCTCTTCGGCACCCGGCCGCTGTTCCGCGACCACCCGAAGGGCCTCTACGCCCAGTGGGCGAACGCCCTCTACTGGACGGACGCCACCGCCGGCTGACGCCGGCGGACCGGGCCCTGCCCGGTCGGCCCCGCTGCGCGGAAACCGTGCGGCCCCTCCGCCCGTTGGGTCGGGCAGAGGGGCCGCGCGGTGGCCGCGCCGGCCGGCTGAGGGAAGGGCTCTGCCTGGCGACCACGAGGCTTGCACCGGCGACGCACATCCCCCGCTACGGGTGGCAGGACAGCGCCGCCTGCCAGGGCGCCGACCTCGACCTCTTCTTCGGGCACGAGGGGGAGTCCCGGCGCGAGCGCGCCGAGCGCGAGCAGCGCGCCGCCGCGCTCTGCGGCGGGTGCCCCGTGCGCGACGCCTGCCTGCGCCACGCCCTCGTCGTCCCCGAGCGCTACGGCGTCTGGGGCGGCACCACCGAGGAGGAGCGCCGCGAGCTGCCCACCGGCGCCGCCCTCGCCACCGGCGCCCTCCCGCGCGTACGTCGCCCCCACCCCCACGAGGCCGCCTGAGCGCGCGCCCCGCGCCGGGCGGGCACCCTGCGCCGACGACCCGGCCGTGATCATGCAGCTCTCCGGCGGTGATCATGCAGCCGCCCGGCGGCGATCATGCGGTTCTCCGGAGCGCGGCGCCCCCGAGGGGTGCCCGGCGGTACCAGGGGTCCCGTGCCCCGAGGCCCTGTGCGAGGCTGCGCGACGTGCAGGGCGACGGCGACGGCTGGGTGCAGTGCGCCCAGGGGCACCGGCACTGGGGGCGCAACGGGGCGGCCGGACTGCTGCTCCGGGCCCCCGGTACCGAGGGTGACGTCCGCGTCCTGCTGCAGCACCGCGCCGAGTGGACCCACGAGGGCGGCACCTGGGGCATCCCCGGCGGTGCGCGCGACAGCCACGAGACGATGGCGGACGCCGCGCTGCGCGAGGCCGCCGAGGAGGCCTCCCTGCCGCTGGAGCGGGTGCGCACCGGCGAGGAGCACGTCGTCGACCACGGCGGCTGGACCTACACGACGGTGCTGGCCGACGCCGACGCCCTCCTGCCCACCGTGCTGCAGCGGGAGAGCGTGGAGCTGCGCTGGGTCGCGGAGGCCGACGTGGACGCCCTGCCCCTGCACCCGGGCTTCGCGGCCTCCTGGCCCGTGCTGCGGGCCCCGGCCGTACGGCTCGTCGTCGACGCGGCCAACGTCGTCGGCAGCCGCCCGGACGGCTGGTGGAGGGACCGTGCGGGCGCGACGACCCGCCTGCTCGAGCGGCTCCGCGCGCTGTCGCCCGCGGTGCGGCCCGGTCGCGTCGTGCGCCTGCCGGCGGGCGCGCTGGTACGGGTCGGGGAGGTCGTCGTCGTCGTGGAGGGCCGGGCCGCAGCGGTGGAGGACGTGGCCGGCGTCGAGGTGCTCCGGGCGCCGGGCAGCGGCGACGACACCGTCGCCGGGGCCGTGGTCGCCGGGAGTGCGGGCGGGCTCGTCGTGGTGACCGCTGACCGGGGCCTGCGCGACCGGCTGCCCGACGGGGCGGTGGCCGCCGGACCCCGGTGGCTGCTGGACCTCGTCGACGCGGCCTGACTTCGCGGACCCCCGCTCGCGAGGCAGGAGCGGCGTCGGGTGGCTGCATGATCGGCGCCGGAGGAGTGCATGATCGGCGCCGGAGGAGTGCATGATCGCCGCCGGCGAGGTGCATGATCGCGGCGGGGTGAGGCGTGCGGTGCCGCCCGAGCCCCCGGACCCCCGAGCCGTCGAACCCCCCGAGCCCTCGAACCCCCCGAGCCCTCGAACCCCCCGAGCCCTCGAACCCCCCGAGCCGCCGGACCCTCGGAGCCCCCGAACGCCCGTGAGCCGCCGGCCCCGCGCCTCAGGCGTCGAGGGCCAGGGCCAGCGGCAGGACGGCGGGGGCGCCGGCGCGGCGCAGCTCGCGGGCGGCGACGGCCATGGTCCAGCCGGTGCCGACGACGTCGTCGACGAGGAGCAGGGGGCCGCGCAGCCCGGGCAGGGCGGCGGCGAGGTCGGGGTCGGGGCGCAGGGCGCCGTGCAGGGCGCGGACCCGCTGGGCGGAGTTCACCCGGGCGACCTGCTCGGGGACGTCGGGCCCGCCGGAGCGCCGGACGGAGCCGAGCAGGGCGAGCCGGCCGACCGCGGCGAGGCGCTCGGCGGTGGCGCGCACCAGCCCGGGGCGCCGCGCGGACCCGACCCAGGCGACCGCCTGCGGGCGCTCGTCCCAGCCCCAGTGCCGCAGCACCTGCACCAGGCCGTCGAAGAGGTCGTCGGGGAGCGGGCCGTCGCCGGCCGCCGGGCCCACGACCTCGCGCAGCCGCGGTCCCCAGCCGATGTCGCTGAGCCGGCCCAGCGCGCGCCCGGGGGCGGCCTGCTCGGCCGCCGGGATGCGCCCGGAGAGGTCGACGCCGAGCGAGGCCATGGCCGTCGGCCACATCGCGCGCGGCGCCACCTCGACGCCGGGGCGGCGCGTGCCCTCGACCGCGGCGCCGACCGCGGCGTCGTCGACGCTGGTGGGCCAGGAGGGGGCCGTGCACCGGTCGCAGCGGCCGCAGGGCTGCACGCCCTCGTCGTCGAGCTGGTCGCGCAGGAAGGCCATGCGGCAGCCGGGCGCGACGAGGTAGTCGAGCATCGCCCGCTGCTCCCGGGAGCGGGCCTCGGCGACCCGGGCGTACCGCTCGGCGTCGTAGGCCCAGGGCCGGCCCGTCGCGACCCAGCCGCCGCGGACCCGCTGCACGGCGCCCTCGACGTCGAGCACCTTGAGCATCTGCTCCAGGCGCGTGCGCCCGAGCTCGACGCGGGTCTCCAGCGCCGCCGTCGACACCGGCCGGCCGGCCTCGGCGAGCGCGTCGAGCGCGTGCTGCACGACCGGCTCCGGCGGGAAGGCGAGGGAGGCGAAGTAGCGCCAGATGTCCTGGTCCTCGTGCCCCGGCAGGAGCAGGGCCACCGCCCGGTCGACGCCGCGGCCGGCGCGGCCGACCTGCTGGTAGTAGGCGATGGGCGACTGCGGCGCGCCGAGGTGCACGACGAAGCCGAGGTCGGGCTTGTCGAACCCCATCCCGAGCGCGGACGTGGCCACGAGCGCCTTGACCCGGTTGGCGACGAGGTCCTGCTCGGCCTGGGCGCGCTCGGCGGCCTCGGTGCGTCCCGTGTACGACGCGACGACGTGCCCGCGCTCGCGCAGGTGGGCCGCGGCGTCCTCGGCCTGGGCGACCGTGAGCGCGTAGACGATCCCGGAGCCCGGCAGGGCGTCGAGGTGCTCGGACAGCCAGGCCAGCCGGTGGGCCGCCGTCGGCAGGGCCAGGACCCCGAGGTGCAGGCTGGGCCGGTCGAGCGTGCCGCGCAGCACGAGCGGCGCCGAGCCGTCGCCGCCGGCCTCGAGCTGCTCGGCGACGTCGGCGGTCACGCGGGCGTTGGCGGTGGCCGTCGTCGCGAGCACCGGGACCCCCGGGCGCAGGTCGGTGAGCAGGTCGCGCAGCCGCCGGTAGTCGGGGCGGAAGTCGTGGCCCCAGTCGCTGATGCAGTGCGCCTCGTCGACGACGACGAGGCCGGTCTCGGCGGCGAGGCGCGGCAGCACGTCGTCGCGGAAGCCGGGGGAGTTGAGGCGCTCGGGGCTGACGAGCAGCACGTCGACCTCGCCCGCGCGCACCTCCGCGGACACCGCGTCCCACTCCTCGACGTTGGCCGAGTTGATGGTGCGGGCCCGGATGCCGGCGCGCGAGGCCGCCTCGACCTGGTTGCGCATGAGCGCGAGCAGCGGCGACACGATGACCGTGGGGCCCGCGCCCTGCTCGCGCAGCAGGGCCGTGGCGAGGAAGTAGACCGCGGACTTGCCCCAGCCGGTGCGCTGCACGACGAGCGCGCGGCGGCGGTGCACCGCCAGCGCCTCGATCGCCGTCCACTGGTCCTCGCGCAGGCGCGCCGCCGGCCCGGCGAGGGCGCGGAGCAGCTCGTCGGCCCGCGCGCGCAGGGCGACGGGGTCGGCGGTCGGGGCGGGCGGGGCGGGGTCGGCAGGCACGTCGAGCACAGTAGGCGCCGGGTCCGACGGCTCCGTCCCCTCCTCAGCCCTCCTCGAGCGGGACGAGGCCCGCGTCCCGGGCGAGGGCCCCCAGGCCGTCGAGCCCCAGCGCGTCGACCGGCCCGAGCGCCCCCGCGCCCCGCAGCCGTCCCTGCGCGGCGGCGAGCGCGCCGCGCGCGAGCAGGGCGCCGGTGAGCCCGTACGGGTCGGGCCCCTGCAGCACGACCCGCGCGAGGAGCCGGTCGTCGACGGTGAACGCCTCGGCGACGGCGACCGAGCGGGTGCGGGCGCGGGCCTGCGGGGAGGGCCCCTGGCCCGTGCCGCCGGGCAGGGCCCCGGCGAGGCGCCCGGCGAGGGCGCCGGCGCCGGCGCGGACCCCGGGGACGCGCCCGGCCAGGCCCGCGAGCGCCGACGCGCCCTGCAGGGGGCGGGCGAGGTCGCCGGCCCAGCCGAGGAGCACGTCGACCTCGAGCAGCTGGGGGAACGACCGGGGGAGCACGAGGTGCTCCGAGCCGGCGACCGAGACCGCGGCCCGCTCGCGGCCGCCGAGGTGGAAGGAGCGCACCCGCGCGGCCGGGCGCTCGTGGCGCAGCGCGCCCGTGCGCCAGGCCAGGCCGGGCTGCAGCGCCGCGCCGGCCGCCGAGGCCAGCGTCCCGGTGGACAGCCCGCCGCGCCCGCGCAGGAAGTAGCCGACGTCGACCCGCCGGGCCTCCCCGCCCGCCTCGCGCAGCGCGAGCGCGGCGGCGAGGTTGCCGGGGACGTAGTCGTAGCCGAACGCCGGCAGCAGCCGGGCGCCCGTGGCGGCGGCGCGGGGGCCGTGCCGGCGGAAGACCTCCTCGAGGAAGGCCGGCTCGCCGGTCGAGTCGAGGTACGCCGCCCCGGCGCCGGTGGCGGCGGCGACCGCCGGGCGCCCCAGCCGCGCGAACGGCCCGACGGTGCTGACGAGCACGTCGTCGCGGCCCACCAGCCCCGCCACCTGCGCCTCGTCGGTCGCGTCGGCGACGGCGACCTCGACGGCGGACCCGCCCAGGCGGGACGCGAGCGCCTCGAGGCGGGCCCGGTCGCGGCCGGCGAGGACCAGGGGTGCGTCCCCGCGCAGCGGCGCGAGGGCGGCGGCGACCAGGCCGCCGGTGAAGCCGGTGGCGCCGAAGAGCACGATGCGTCCCGTCACGGCGCGCGACCCTACGCGCCCGCGGCGGCCAGCGGCGCCCGGACGGCGGTCGCCGCGACCTCCGCCGCGGGCAGCGGGTGCAGCGCGGGGTCGTCCGCACGCAGGGTGCGCACCGGCCCGGGCGCCGTGCCGCGGTGCTCGAAGCGCACCGTCACCCGCCCGAGGCCCCCGCCCCAGACCCACCCGCGCCCGTGCTCGTCGTGGACGACGTCGAGCCCCGGCGACCAGTCCGGCCGCTCGGGCCCGGTGGCGACCGGCGCGGCGGGCGCGGGGTCCGCGCCCGCCGCGGCCGGCTCCTCCGCGGCGGCGTCGAACAGGTCGGCCTGCGCCCAGTCCGCGAGCCCCGACACGCCGACCCCGAGCAGCCGCACCCCGCCGGAGACGTCGGTGCCGGCGAGCAGGTCGCGGGCCACCCGCCCGACCGTGCGCCGGTCGTCGGTGGGGCCCGGGAGCGTCACCGACCGGGTCAGCGTCGAGAAGTCGTGCCGGCGGACCTTGAGCGTGACCGTCCGCCCGGTCTGCCCGTCGCGGCGCAGCCGGTCCACCACCCGTACGACGAGCCGCTCGAGCTCGTGGGCGAGCAGCGCCGGCTCGACGAGGTCGCGCGGGAACGTGTCCTCGGCGCTCACCGACTTCGCCTCGCGCTCGGGCTCCACCGACCGCTCGTCGAGGCCCCGCGCGTGCCGGGACAGCGCGGTGCCGTGCGCCTGCCCGAGCAGGCCCACGAGCTCGGCCTCGGGCACCTGGGCGAGCTCGCCGACCGTGTGCACCCCGGCGCGGCGCAGCCGCTCGGCCGTCGCGGGGCCGACCCCCCACAGGCGGGTCACGGGCAGCGGGGCGAGCAGCGCGGCCTCCGTGCCGAGCGGCACGACGACGAGGCCGTCGGGCTTGTCCAGGTCGCTCGCCACCTTGGCGAGCAGCTTGGTGCCCGCCGCGCCGACCGAGGCCCGCACCCCGGTGAGCGCGTGCACCCGCTCCTTGACCGCGTGCGCGGCCGCGCGGACCCCGTCCTCGTCGAGGTCGCCGAGCGGGCCCGCGGCCAGGTCGACGAAGGCCTCGTCCAGGCTCAGCGGCTCGACGAGCGGCGACAGCTCGCGCAGGACCCGCATGACGACGCCGCTGACCGCCGCGTAGGCCGCGAACCGGGGTGCGAGGAAGGCGGCGTGCGGCGCGCGCGCCCGGGCCTCGGCGCCGGACATGGCCGAGCGCACGCCGTGCCGGCGCGCCTCGTAGCTCGCCGTCGCCACGACGCCCCGGGGCCCGGTGCCGCCCACGACGACCGCCCGCCCCGCGAGGGACGGCTTGTCGAGCTGCTCGACGCTGGCGTAGAACGCGTCGAGGTCGACGTGCAGCACGCTCGGTCCGCTGCGCACGCCGACCATGCTGCCAGCGGGGGCTGACAGCACCCGGCCGGCCCGGTGCTCAGCGGTAGAGCGCCTTCGCCTTCCCCCCGCGCAGGCGGGCCGCCACGCCGACGACCGCCGCCTCGGCCGCGGCCGCCCGCGCCGCCTCGCGCGCCCACAGCAGGCCGTACGTGAACCCGTCCTCGCCCGCCCGGTGGGCGGTCCCGGCGAGCCGGCGCAGCTCGTCGCGGGCCACCACGGAGTCCTGGTGCTCGCCGAGCACCTCCTGCACCTGCTCGGCGCGCCCGGCGAGCTCGCGGGCGTCGGCCCCGAAGGCCGGGGTGAGCGCCTCGGCGGCGTAGCGCAGGCGCTTGGCCGTCTTGCGGGCCTCGTGGTACGCCTCGTCGGTCGTCCCGGCGCGCGCGGCCTCCACCTCCGCGAGCAGCCGGCGGTGGACCTTGCGCACGAGCGGGGGCAGCACCCGGTCGGCCCGCTCGCCGGCGGCCGGGGTGAGCGGCGGGGCCGCGGCGAGCTCGACGAGGGCGCCGACGAGCTCGCGGTAGCGGGGGCCGTCCAGCTCGACGAGCGCCGCGCGCCGCGCCGCCGCGAAGTCCGAGGTGAGGCTCGACTCGACGCGGGCGGCGACCGGGCCGAGGACCTGCTCGGCCGGCAGCTCGGCGACGTCGCCGAGGAGGCGGGCCAGCAGCACCTCGCGGTCGCGCATCCCGCCGAGCTCGCCGGCGAGCCAGCGCAGCTCGTCGCCCAGCGGCCGGGTGCGCTCCTCGTCCAGGAGCGGGCGGAAGGTGCGCAGCGCCGAGCGCAGGCGGCGGGTGGCCACCCGCATCTTGTGCACGGCGTCGGGCTGGTCGCGCCGGACCCGCACGTCCTGCGCCAGCAGGGCGTCGACCTGCTCGCGCAGGTGCGCGGTCAGCACGTCCCCGGCCGCGGCCTTGGGCCGCGGGCGGGGCGCCCGGCCGGGCCACGGGGACGCGCCGGTGGTCCCCAGGACGCGCCCGACCTTGGACGGGTGCTCCGCCGCCTCCGCGCCCGCGGCGAGCAGCCGCTCCTGCACGGCGTCGAGCACGGCGGTGCCGCGCCCGTCCGCGTCGGGGGCGAGCTCGACCTCGACCTCCCGCCAGTGCTCGAGGACCGCAGCGCTGCCGGCGCCGTCCCCGCCGTCGTCCCCCCGGGGGTACGCCTCGCCCTGCACGTCGTCGTCCGCCACGAGGGCGAGCACCGTCCCCCCGGCGTCCACCAGCGCGTGCTCGGTGCGCCGCGTGCGCAGCCGCGCCACGGGCACGAGCTCGGCGTCGCGGACCAGGGCCGCCACGAGGGAGGCCAGCGGCCGGGGGACCGACCCCGACCGGCCCGGCGGGAGATGCACCTCCGTGGTGCCGCTGCCGTCGGGCAGCTTCACGTGCCAGCCGGCGTCCGTGCCGCCCGTGCGCCGGCGCAGGCGCACCCCGCGGGCGGCGAGGCGCAGGTCGGCGGTGTCCCAGTACGTCGCGTCGAGCCGGTGGGTGCTCACCGCACCGACCGCGGCCACCTCGCCGGCGCCGGCCAGGTCGGGCAGCGGGGCGTCGGGGGCGAGGGCGTACGTGCGCTCCACCTCGTAGGAGCTGGTGGGCACGGCGGCGGTGCGACCGGTCGGGGAGCCCGCGGGGCCCGTCCCGGTGCTGCTGGGGCTGGTGGTGCGGCGCGGCATGGGCCCATGGTGCCCCACCGGAGCCGTCCGACGCCACGCGCCCGTACCCGGGCGTTCACCTGCTGTTCACCTCGGGTCGGCTGCACGCGCGGGAGCGGCGGGCACGCCGGGGGTGCAGTAGCGTCCGTGCCGCCCCCGCCGCCCGCGGGGGCCCGACGCAGCGAGGCGGAGGAGGAGCCGGGGATGACGATCGTGGTGGGCTACGTGCCCAAGGCCGAGGGGCGCGCCGCCCTGCGCCGCGCGGCCGAGGAGGCGCGGCTGCGCCGGACGAAGCTCGTCGTCCTCAACTCGCACCGCGGCGGGCGCGACCTCGACGCGGAGGAGAACGCGCGCTCGGAGGCGGAGCTGGCCCGCGTCGGCGAGGAGCTCGCCGCCGCCGGCGTCGAGCACGAGGTGCGCCAGCTCGTCCGCGGCCTCGAGCCGGCCGAGGACCTCATCGCCGTGGCCGAGGAGGAGTCGGCGGACTTCATCGTCATCGGCCTGCGCCGGCGCAGCCCGGTCGGCAAGCTCATCCTCGGCAGCAACGCCCAGCGCATCCTGCTCGACGCCCCGTGCCCCGTCCTGGCGGTGAAGGCCGAGGAGGACTAGCGGGCGGCGCGCCCGGCCCGCGAGCGCGCCGGGGCCGGCGGCGCGGGCCGAGGACCGGTACCGCGGGCAAAGGACCGGTACAGGGACGGTCGGGGGCCGGTCGAGACCCCGCCCCGCGCCCCCGTCCGGGTGCCGCCACGCGCTCGGCGGGCGCCCACCGCCGCTGCGGCGTGTCAGAATCGGATGTTGCCTGCGCTCGCCCCTGCCCCGGTCCCCGGGGCATGCTGGCTGCAGGGGACCGCTGCCAGCCGGGCCGTGCGCCCCGGACGTCCCCGCGGGTCATCCCCGCGGGCCGCCGGAGCCCTCGCCCCGTCGCCCGTTCGTCGAGAGGTTGTTCGTGTCGTCGGTGAGTCGTCCGCTGCCGCCCGAGTTCTCCATCCCGCAGGTCCAGGACCTGTTCCAGCGGGGCAAGGGCCAGGGCTTCGTCACGCCCGACGACCTGCGCCAGGTCCTCGAGCAGGCGGCGATCCCCATGTCCCGCATGAAGGCCGTCCTGCGCAGCCTCAGCGAGGAGGGCGTCACCGTGAAGGTCGACGAGGGGCTCGCCGCCCCCGCGCCGCGCACCCGCAAGGTCGTCGCGGCCGCCGCCGCGAAGCGCGCCACGGCCGCCGTGACGCGCCCGGCCCCCGAGGAGGGCGACGCGCCGGTCGAGGCCCCGGTGCTCGCCGCGGCCCCCGCCCCGCGGGCGGCCAAGGCCGCCAAGCCGGCGCGCAAGAGCGCCGCCAAGGCGGTCGCCGCCGCGCCGGCCGCCGCGCCGGGCGCTCCGGCGACCGGGCCCGAGGGCGACGCCGAGCCGGCCGGGCCCGCGGAGGGCGAGGTCGCGGCCGAGGGCGAGGTCGAGGCGTTCACGCTGTCCGACGACGACGACGACGCGCCGGTGCAGCAGGTCGCCACCGCCGGTGCGACCGCCGACCCGGTGAAGGACTACCTCAAGCAGATCGGCAAGGTCGCCCTGCTCAACGCCGAGCAGGAGGTCGAGCTCGCCAAGCGCATCGAGGCCGGGCTCTTCGCCGAGGAGAAGCTGGCCGGCGGGGAGAAGCTCGCACCGCGCCTCAAGCGCGAGCTCGAGTGGATCGCCGAGGACGGCCGCCGGGCGAAGAACCACCTGCTCGAGGCCAACCTGCGCCTCGTCGTCTCGCTGGCCAAGCGCTACACCGGGCGCGGCATGCTCTTCTTGGACCTCATCCAGGAGGGCAACCTGGGCCTGATCCGCGCGGTCGAGAAGTTCGACTACACCAAGGGCTACAAGTTCTCGACGTACGCCACGTGGTGGATCCGCCAGGCCATCACCCGCGCGATGGCCGACCAGGCCCGCACCATCCGCATCCCGGTGCACATGGTCGAGGTCATCAACAAGCTCGCCCGCGTGCAGCGCCAGATGCTCCAGGACCTCGGGCGCGAGCCCACCCCGGAGGAGCTCGCCAAGGAGCTCGACATGACCCCCGAGAAGGTCGTCGAGGTCCAGAAGTACGGCCGCGAGCCCATCTCCCTGCACACCCCCCTCGGCGAGGACGGCGACAGCGAGTTCGGCGACCTCATCGAGGACTCCGAGGCCGTCGTGCCGGCCGACGCGGTCAGCTTCACGCTCCTGCAGGAGCAGCTGCACTCGGTGCTCGACACGCTCTCCGAGCGCGAGGCGGGCGTGGTCTCGATGCGCTTCGGCCTCACCGACGGCCAGCCGAAGACGCTCGACGAGATCGGCAAGGTGTACGGCGTCACGCGCGAGCGCATCCGCCAGATCGAGTCCAAGACGATGTCCAAGCTGCGCCACCCGTCGCGCTCGCAGGTGCTGCGCGACTACCTGGACTGACCTCCCGCACCACCCGCCCGAGGGCCCGTCGGCACTGCGCCGGCGGGCCCTCGCGCGCGGGGCGCCCGCCGGTCCGCCTACCCTGGGCGGGGATGCCACCTCGACGACGTCCCCCGCGCCCGCCCGCCCCCGCCGCGCCCGGGAGGGCCGGCGGGTGACCGAGTGGCTGCTGCTGCTCGCCGCGGTGGGCCTCATCGGCGCCAACGCGCTCTTCGTGGCCGCCGAGTTCTCCTTCGTGACCGTCGACCGCGCCGCGGTCGAGCGGCGGGCCGCCGAGGGCGACCGCCGCGCCGACGGGCTCCTGTCCGCGCTGCGCACCCTGTCCACGCAGCTCTCCGGGGCGCAGCTCGGCATCACCGTCACCAGCCTCGTCGTCGGGTTCATCGCCGAGCCGTCGCTGGCCACGCTGCTGCGCGGGCCGCTCGGCCTGGCCGGGCTCGGCGAGGGCGCCACCAGCGCCGTGGCGCTGGCCGTCGCCTTCGCCGTGGCGACGGCGGTGCAGATGGTGCTCGGCGAGCTCGTGCCCAAGAACTGGGCGATCGCGCAGCCGCTGCGGGTCGGGCGCGCCGTGGCCGGGGCCCAGCGCGGCGCCACGGCGGTGGCCGGCCCCCTCATCCGCCTGCTGAACGGCCTGGCGAACGCGGTCGTGCGCGCGCTCGGGGTCGAGCCGCGCGAGGAGCTCGCGAGCGCCCGCTCGGCGCAGGAGCTCGCCTCGCTGGCGGCCCGCTCCGGGCAGGAGGGGACGCTCGACCGGTCGCAGGCCGAGCTGCTCGCGCGCTCGGTCGAGTTCGGCGAGCGCCGCGCGGCGGACGCGATGACGCCGCGCCCGAGGGTCACGTTCGTCCGCGCCGACGACCCCGTCGACGCGGTCCTGGCGCTCGCCGCGCGCACCGGGCACGCCCGCTTCCCGGTGACGGGGGAGGGCGTCGACGACGTCGTCGGCGCGGTGCACTTCAAGCACGCCCTGGCCGTGCCCCGTGCCGAGCGGGCGGCGACGCCGGTGTCGCGGGTCGTGCGGGACGTGCCCGCCGTGCCCAGCACGATGGAGCTCGACCCGCTGCTGGCGGTGCTGCGCGGGGCGGGCCTGCAGCTGGCGGTGGTGGTCGACGAGTACGGCGGCACCGACGGCATCGTCACGCTGGAGGACCTCGTCGAGGAGATCGTCGGCGAGATCGAGGACGAGCAGGACGAGGTCGACGAGCGGGTGCGCGCCGCCGGCGCCGGGGCCTGGTCGCTGTCCGGGCTGCTGCGCCCCGACGAGGTCGAGGGCACCACCGGCCTCGCGCTGCCCGAGGCGCAGGAGAGCGACACGCTCGGCGGGCTGCTCACCGAGCGGCTCGGGCGCCTGCCCGCGGTCGGCGACGAGGTGGGCCTCGTGGCGCGCGACGTGGCCCACCCGGGCGAGGAGGGGGTCGTACCGCGCGTCGAGGTGCGCCTGCGGGTCCTGCGCCTCGACGGGCACCGCGTCGACCGGGTGCGCCTGCACCGCGCCCCCGGCGCCACCGCCGTCCGGCCCGGTGGGGGTGCGCGGTGAGCGACCTGACCGCGGTGCTGCTCGCGGTGCTGCTGCTGGCCGGCAACGCCTTCTTCGTCGGCGCCGAGTTCGCCCTCATCTCCGCGCGGCGCACCCAGGTCGAGCCCCGCGCGCAGGCCGGGTCGCGGGCCGCCCGCACCACGCTCAGGGCCATGGAGCACGTCTCGCTCATGATGGCCGGCGCCCAGCTCGGCATCACCATGTGCTCGCTCGGCCTCGGCGCCCTCGGCGAGCCGGCGGTGGCGCACCTCGTCGAGCCGGTGTTCGAGCGGCTGGGCCTGCCGGAGGGCCTCGTGCACCCCCTGGCGTTCGTCGTGGCGCTGTCCGTCGTGGTGACCCTGCACATGGTGCTCGGCGAGATGGTGCCGAAGAACCTCGCCATCGCCGGCCCGGAGCGCGCCGCCCTGCTGCTCGGCCCCCCGCTCTGGTACGTCGTGGCCGTGCTGCGCCCCGTCATCGTGGCGCTGAACCTCGTGGCGAACGCGGTGCTGCGGCTGGTGCGCGTCGAGCCCCAGGACGAGGTCGCCTCGACCTTCACCGCCGACCAGGTGGCCGCCTTCGTCGAGGAGTCGCGGCGCGAGGGCCTGCTCGACCCCGACGAGCACCAGCTCCTCACCGGGGTCCTGGGCTTCGGCGGCGAGACGGTGCGCACCGCCGCCATCGGGCTCGGGGAGGTCGTCGCGGTCGACGAGGGGGAGTCCGTGGCGGCGCTGGAGGCCCTGTGCGCCCGCAGCGGCTTCTCCCGGTTCCCGGTGCGCGGGCCCGGGGGCGCGCTCGTCGGCTACGTGCACCTGAAGGACCTGCTGGGCACCCCCGAGGACCGGCTCGACGCGCCGCTGGACCCGGGGCTGGTCCGGGCGCTGGTGACCGTCGGCCTCGACGCGCCGCTGCGCGAGGCGCTCGTCGCGATGCAGGCCGCGGGGGCGCACATGGCGCGCGCCACCGAGCCGGGCAGCGGCCGCGTCGGCGGCGTGGTCATGCTCGAGGACGTCCTCGAGCGCCTCGTCGGCGAGGTGGTCGACGCGGGGCAGCGCACCGGCGCCGCGTCGTGACGCGCCCGCCGGCCCCGCGCCGGCGCCGCGTCCCGACGCGCCGGGCGGCCCCGCACTAGGCTGCCCCGCGCGGGCGGCCGACGGCGGCCGCCCGGGAGGGAGGCCCCCGTGCCCGTGCTGCCCGGCCTGCGCCCCTGGCGCCGCCGCTCCGACGACCCGGCCCTCGCCGCGGACCGGGTCCTCGCCGGCGAGCTCGACGAGCGGCGGGCCTCGGCCCGCGAGGCCGAGGGCGCCCTGCGCGAGCGGGAGGCCGCCGGCGCCCCCGCGGCCGAGCTCGCCGACGCCCGGCGCCTGCTCGACACGCGGCTCACCGCGGCGCTCGAGGCGGCCGAGGCGGCGTACCGGGTCGCCGTGGGGCCGCTGCAGGGGGTGCGCCGGACCGCGTACCTCGCCCGGCTGGTGCGCCCGGAGGTGCGCGCCGCCGACCACGAGCGGCGCCAGCTCGCGCTGGCGCGCACCCACCTGCGGGTGGAGGCGCGCGACGACCTCGACCTGCGGCGGATCGCCGCGGTCCCGCCGAGCGTGGGGACCGACGCCCTGGACCTCGGCACCCGCGCGCCGCACTAGCGTCCCCTCGCGCCCCGGGAGCACGACGAGGCCCCGGCCCCCCGTGAGGGGGACCGGGGCCTCGTGCGGTTGGTGGCCCCGCACACCCGGGGCCGAGGTCTCGGGACCGGGTCAGCGCTCCTCGGGAGCAGCCGTCCCCGGCGTGGTGTCGAGGCGGTCGGACTCGTCCTGGATGTCCACCGCCACCTTGCGCAGGCCCTCGTCGTACTTGCGCCCGTGGTGCGCGCAGAAGAGCAGCTCGCCGCCGGAGGCCAGCACTACGCGGACGTAGGCCTGCGCCCCGCAGCGGTCGCAGCGGTCCTGGGCGGTCAGCGCACCGGAGGGTGCGAGCGTCGTCGTCACGTCGCCTCTCTTCGGATCATCGGTCCTGCTCCTTGAGTCGTGCGTCTCGTGCAACATCCAACCAGCCGGTCTTCGTTCCCGCCCGGCGCGCCGGACGGGTTCGCTGAGCGCGTAGGCGGTGAGCGTCACACCCCCAGGTCACGAGCCAGTGTCGCCGCGGTCCCGGCCGCGTTGCGGACCGGTGCCCGGCGTGTC
Source organism: Vallicoccus soli (assembly GCF_003594885.1). Taxonomy (NCBI): domain Bacteria; kingdom Bacillati; phylum Actinomycetota; class Actinomycetes; order Motilibacterales; family Vallicoccaceae; genus Vallicoccus; species Vallicoccus soli. The sequence continues at coordinate 57,158 of NZ_QZEZ01000003.1, read as the reverse complement.
GCCGACGACACCCGCGCGCCCCACCCGTCCGGCCCAGCGCCGGGGCCGGCCGGCGGGCCCGCCGAAGGCCGCCGAGCCTCCCGGCGCGGGTCCGGGGGGAGCGGGCCGGGCGAGGGTACGTTGGAGCGGGCCCGCAGCCGCCGGGCCGGACGACGACAGGAGCCCACCCAGCGTGACCGCCCAGCCCGTGACCCGCGCGGCCGCCGCGACCAGCGCGCGCAGCGACGGCGAGTTCGAGCCCGACGCGTACACCGCCCGCAACCTGCTCGTCCTCGAGGGCCTCGAGGCGGTGCGCAAGCGCCCGGGGATGTACATCGGCTCGACCGACTCCCGCGGCCTCATGCACTGCCTCTGGGAGATCATCGACAACGCGGTCGACGAGGCGCTGGCCGGGCACTGCAGCCGCATCGACGTCCACCTGCACGCCGACGGCTCGATCGAGGTGCGCGACGACGGGCGCGGCATCCCCGTCGACGTCGAGCCGCGCACCGGGCTGTCCGGCGTCGAGGTCGTCATGACCAAGCTGCACGCGGGCGGCAAGTTCGGCGGGGGGTCGTACGCGGCCTCCGGCGGCCTGCACGGCGTCGGCGCCTCGGTCGTCAACGCGCTCTCGGCCCGGCTCGACGTCGAGGTCGACCGGGCCTCGAAGGTGCACGCGCTGAGCTTCCGCCGCGGGCAGCCGGGCACGTTCGACGGCGACGGGCCGGCCGCGGCCTTCACCCCGGGCTCCGGGCTGCAGGTCGTGCGCAGGGCCAAGCGCGGGGTCACCGGCACCCGGGTGCGGTTCTGGCCCGACCGGCAGATCTTCCTGCGCGAGGCCGCCCTCGACGTCGACGGGCTGTACGACCGCGCCCGCCAGACCGCCTTCCTCGTCCCCGGCCTCGCCATCCACGTCGCCGACGAGCGCGGCGCCGAGCGGCGCGACGAGGTGTTCCGGTTCGACGGGGGCATCGGCGAGTTCTGCGACTTCCTCGCCGCGGACGCGCCGGTCAGCGACACCCTGCGCCTGCAGGGCCGGGGGCACTTCCGCGAGACGGTGCCGATGCTCGACGAGCAGGGCCACATGACGCCCACCGAGGTCGAGCGCGACCTCGGCGTGGACGTCGCGCTGCGCTGGGGGACCGGCTACGACACGACGGTCCGCTCCTTCGTGAACATCATCGCCACCCCCAAGGGCGGCACGCACATGTCGGGCTTCGAGCGGGGGCTGACGCGCACGCTCAACGACGCCCTCAAGGCCGCGAAGGTGCTGCGCGCCGCGGAGCCCGACGTGCTCAAGGAGGACGTCCTCGAGGGCCTCACCGCCGTGGTGACGGTGCGCCTGTCCGAGCCGCAGTTCGAGGGCCAGACCAAGGAGGTCCTCGGCACCTCGGCCGCCTCGCGCATCGTGGCCCGCGTCGTCGAGCAGGAGCTCGGCGCGCTGCTCAAGAGCCCGAGGCGCGGCGACAAGCAGGCCGCCCGCATGATCCTGGACAAGGTGGCGTCGGCGGCCCGCACCCGGATCGCCGCCCGGGCGCACAAGGAGCTCCAGCGGCGCAAGAACGCCCTGGAGACCTCCTCGCTGCCGGCGAAGCTCGCCGACTGCCGCAGCGACGACGTCGACCGCACCGAGCTGTTCATCGTCGAGGGCGACTCCGCCCTGGGCACCGCCAAGCCCGCGCGCGACTCGGAGTTCCAGGCGCTGCTGCCGATCCGCGGCAAGATCCTCAACGTCCAGAAGGCGTCGGCCTCGGACATGCTGAAGAACGCCGAGTGCGCCTCGATCATCCAGGTCGTGGGCGCCGGGTCGGGGCGCACGTTCGACCTCGACAGCGCGCGCTACGGCCGGGTGATCCTCATGTCCGACGCCGACGTGGACGGCGCGCACATCCGGTGCCTGCTGCTCACGCTCTTCTACCGGACCATGCGCCCCCTCGTGGAGGCCGGGCGCGTCTTCGCCGCCGTCCCGCCGCTGCACCGCATCGAGGTCGCCGGCGCCGGCAAGCGCCCCGCCGAGTACGTCTACACGTACAGCGACGAGGAGATGCGCCGCACCATGGCCGACCTGCAGAAGCGCGGCCGCAAGACCAAGCCCCCGCAGCGCTACAAGGGCCTCGGCGAGATGGACGCGAGCCAGCTCGCCGAGACGACGATGGACCCCCGCACGCGTACGCTCCGCCGGGTCACCCTGCGCGACGCCGAGGCGGCCGAGCGGGTGTTCGAGCTGCTCATGGGCAACGAGGTGGCCCCGCGCCGCGAGTTCATCGTGGACGGCGCGGCGAAGGTGGACCGGGAGCGCGTGGACGTCTGAGGCCGGGTGCCGCGCCAGCGGCACGTCCGGCCTCCGGCACCTCCGGAACCGCAGAAGGTGCCCTTCTGGCGATCTAGCCGCCAGAAGGGCACCTTCTGCGGTCCCCGGGGACCGCGGGCGGGCCGGCCTCAGAGCGCCGCGACGACCTCCGGCGCGGCGGCGGCCCGTACGGCCTCCTTCGCCCCGGCCGCGTCGTCGGCGGCGCGGGCGAGGCGGGCGAGCTCGCGGCACTGCTCGCGGGTGTGCGCGCCGAGCGCGTGGCGCACCGCGGGCAGCGCGCCCGGGGCCATGGACAGGCTCGACACGCCGAGCCCGACGAGCACGAGCGCGAGCAGCGGGTCCGAGGCGGCCTCGCCGCAGACGCCGACCGGCTTGCCGAGCTCCTCGCCAGCCGCGCCGGTGGACGCGACGAGGTCGAGCAGCGCGGGCTGCCACGGGTCGAGCAGCTCGGCGAGGTCGCCGGCCTCGCGGTCCGCGGCCATCGCGTACTGCGTGAGGTCGTTGGTCCCGAGGCTCACGAAGTCCACGCCGGCGAGCACCGCGCGGGCCCGCAGCGCCGCGGCGGGCACCTCGACCATGACCCCGACGGTGCCGATGCCGTGCTCGCGGGCGAGCGCGGCGAAGCCGACGGCCTCGGCGGGCGTGGCGACCATCGGCGCCATGACCCGCACGTCGGCCCCGGTCTGCTCCGCCGCCCGCGCGACGGCGGTGAGCTGGTCGGCGAGCACCTCGGGGGAGCGCTGCGCGGTGCGCAGCCCCCGCACGCCCAGCGCCGGGTTCGGCTCCTCCGAGAGCGTCACGAACGGCATCGGCTTGTCCGCGCCCGCGTCGAGCGTGCGCAGGACGACGCGCCGCCCGGCGAACGCCTCGAAGACCGCGGTGTACGACGCGACCTGCTCCTCGACCGTCGGCGCGGTGCGCCGGTCGAGGAAGAGGAACTCGGTGCGGAAGAGCCCCACGCCCTCGCTCTCCACGGCGCCGGCGGCGCGCGCCTGCTCGACGGTGCCGACGTTGACGAGCAGCGCGACCGGGTGCCCGTCGGCGGTGCGGCCGGGACCGGTGCTCGCCGCCGCCACGGCCGCGCGGGCCTCGCGGCGCCGGACGACGTCGTCCAGCTCGTCCGCCGTCGGGTCGAGCAGGACCTCGCCGCGCGAGCCGTCGACGACGACGGTGGCGCCCTCAGCGAGCGTGCGGGCGTCGCCGCAGCGCACCACGGCCGGGATGCCGAGGCTCTTGGCGAGGATCGCCGTGTGGCTCGTCGGGCCGCCGCCCGCGGTGACGATGCCGAGCACCTCGCCCGGGTCGAGCGTCGCTGTGTCGGCCGGTGCGAGGTCGTCGGCGACGAGGACGTACGGCTGCCCCGGGTGCGGCACGCCGGGCATGGGCCGCTCGAGCAGCACGGCGAGCGTGCGGTCGCGCACGTCGCGCAGGTCCGCGACGCGCTCGCCCATGTAGCCGCCGACCTGCTCGAGCATGGTGCAGAAGCCCTCGACGCCCTGGTCGACGGCGTGGGCGGTGGGCGTGCCGGAGGTGATGAGCCCCTTGACCGAGGCCCACAGGCCGGGGTCGCGGGCGAGCATCGCGGTGGCGGTGAGGATCTGCGCGCTCTCGCCGCCGACGCTCGCCGCGCGCGCCTCGAGGTCCTCCGCGACCGCGGTGAACGCCTTCTCCGCCCGGACGACCTCGGTCGCGGGGTCGGGGCCGTTGACCTCGTCGGCCGGCGGCCGGGGGGCCTCGCCGAGGCGGGCGACGGGCCCCGCGGCGGTGCCGGCGCTGACCCCCAGCCCCGTGAGGCGGGCCCGGCCGCCGGCCACCTCAGGCCCCCTCGGGCGCGTCGAGGTCGCGGGCGAGGAGCTCGGCCAGCTCCTCCAGGGCCGCCTCGGCGCCGTCGCCCTCGGCCCGCAGGATTACCTCGTCGCCGTGCTGCGCGTTGAGCGTCATGACGAGGAGCATGCTGCGCGCGTCGACGGACTCGGTGTCGGCCTTGCCGATGGTCACGGGGACCGGCTGGCGCGCGGCGGCCTGGGTGAAGAGGGCCGCCGGCCGGGCGTGCAGGCCGACGCTCGAGCCGATGGTCACGCGGCGTTCTGCCATGGGTGCTGCTCCTGGAGGTGGGGGACGGCGCCGGCGCCGTCGTCGTACGGGGCTCCGGCAGGGTATTGGAGCGCGCTCAGGCGCGGGCGGTGGCGACGCCGCTGGCCGCGGCGTCCTCCTCGGCGACGATCTCGGCGTTGCCGCGGCGGGCGCTCTTGAGGGCGATGACGAGCACCGCGCTCACGAGGGTCCCGGCGGCGATGGCGACGAGGTAGAGCAGCGGGCCGCCGATGAGCGGGGTGACCCAGATGCCGCCGTGGGGGGCGCGCAGCGTCGAGCCGAAGACCATGACGAGCCCGCCGGTGAGCGAGGCGCCCACGATCGAGGACGCGATGACCCGCAGCGGGTCCACCGCGGCGAAGGGGATCGCGCCCTCGCTGATGAACGAGGCGCCGAGCACCCAGGCCGTCTTGCCGTTCTCGCGCTCGGGGTGGCTGAACAGCGCCGGGCGCAGGACGGTCGAGGCGAGCGCCATGGCCAGCGGCGGCACCATGCCGGCCGCCATGACCGCGGCCATGACCTTGAGGTTGGTGTCCGAGCCGCCCGCGGCGGCCGCGCCGAGCTGGGTGGTCGCGAAGGTGTACGCCACCTTGTTGATCGGCCCGCCGAGGTCGAAGGCCATCATCGCGCCGAGCAGGGCGCCGAGCAGGAAGAGGTTGGCGCCGGAGAGGCCGTTGAGCCAGTCGCCGAGGCCCTCGACGACCGCGCTGAGCGGCGGGCCGAGCACGACGACGATGAGCAGGCCGGTGACGAGCGTGGCGACGAGCGGGATGACGACGACGGGCATGATGCCGCGCAGGGCCTTGGGCACCTTCCAGCGCGAGACCCAGCGGGCGGTGAAGCCGCCGATGAAGCCCGCGGCGAGCGCGCCGAGGAAGCCGGCGCCGACGGTGCCGGCGAGCGCCCCGCCGACGAAGCCGGGGACGATGCCGGGCCGGTCGGCGATGGCGAAGGCGATGAAGCCGCCGAGGGCGGGCAGCAGGAACGCGAAGGCCGCGACGCCGAGCTGGAAGAGCAGCGCGCCGATCTGGAAGCGCGAGGTCCAGTCGATGCCGTCGACGACGTCCGGGAGCGGGAAGGACGTCACCTCGCGGGCGTTGCCCGAGACCATGAAGCCGATGGCGATGAGCAGGCCGCCCGCGGCCACGAACGGGATCATGTAGCTGACGCCGGTCATGACCCACTGGCGCACGCGGGTCAGCGTGCCGCCCTCGGCGGTCACCTTCGTGGCCATGCTGGGCCCGGGGGCGCCGGCGGGCGCGCCCGCCGGCACGGGCGCGGGGGCCTCGGCGGCGCGCGCCACGGCCTCCTCGATGACCTGCGGGCCGTGGGAGATGGCGCGCTTGACCGGGATCTCGAGGGTGGGCTTGCCGGCGAAGCGCTGGCGCTCGCGCACCTCGACGTCGGCGGCGAAGACGACGACGTCGGCGGCGTCGATGGTCTCCTGCGGCAGCGGGTCGGCCCCGGCCGAGCCCTGGGTCTCGACGTGGATCTCGTGCCCGGCGGCGGCCGCGGACTGCTCCAGCGACTCCGCGGCCATGTACGTGTGGGCGATGCCCGTCGGGCAGGACGTGACGGCGACGATCTTCATCGGCCGACCCCCTCGGAGACGATGGCGACGACGCTCTCGGCGTCGGGAGCGGTGAGCAGGGACTCGCGGAACGAGGCGTTGACGAGCTTGCGGGCGAGCTTGGCGAGGATCGTCATGTGCTCGGAGCCGCCGCCCTCGGGCGCGGCGATGAGGAAGATGAGCCGGGCCGGGCCGTCCTCGGCGCCGTAGTCGACGCCGGGGGTCCGCCCGAAGCCGAGCGTGGCCCGGGTGACGTGCGCGGAGCGGCAGTGCGGGATCCCGATGCCGTTCGGCAGGCCGGTCGGCATCTGGGCCTCCCGGGCGCGGACGTCCGCGAGGAAGCCCTCGAGGTCGGTGACGCGCCCGGCGGCGACGAGCCGCTCGCCGAGCTGGCGCGCCACCCCGTCGCGGTCGGTGGCCGTGAGGTCGAGGTCGACCAGGTCGGCGGTGATCAGGTCGGTCTGCGCGGTCGGGTCGCTCATCGGGGCTGCTCCTCCAGGGGGCGGGCGGGGTCGATGCGCTCGTGCAGCCGTACGGCGTCCGGGCGCAGGTCGTGGGGTGCGGGCATGCGGCTGCCGGGCAGGCAGGTCGCGGCGGCGCCCCAGGCGAGGGCGCTGGCCAGGGCCGTCGCGGCGGGTGCGCCCGCCTCGGCGGCGAGGAAGCCGGCGAGCATCGCGTCGCCGGCGCCGACGGTGCTGACCGGGCGGTCGACGCGGGACTCCCCGTACGTCGCGCCGTCCGGCCCGACCAGCACGGCCCCGTCGGCGCCGAGGCTCGCCAGGACCGCGCCGGCGCCGCGGGCCACGAGCTCCGCGGCGGCCTCGACGACGTCGCCGAGCGTGCCGAGCGGGCGGCCCACCGCCTCGGCGAGCTCCTCGCGGTTGGGCTTGACGAGGTCGGGCCCGGCCTCGAGCGCGGCCAGCAGCGCGGGGCCGCTGCTGTCGACGACGAGCCGCGTGGCGGCCGAGTGCGCCGCCTCGGCGAGGCGGGCGTAGAGGTCGACGGGGGCCCCGGGCGGGAGGCTGCCGCAGGCGGCGAGCCAGGACGCGCCGTCGGCGGAGGCGACGGCGGCCGCGAGCAGCGCCTCGACCTCGTCCCCGGACAGGCACGGCCCCAGCTCGTTGAGCTTGGTCGTCGTGCCGTCGGGCTCGACGACCGCGACGTTGGCCCGGACCGCACCGGTGACGGGCACCGCGTGGACCTCGATGCCCAGCGGCGCGAGCAGGGCGGCGAGCTGGGCGCCCTCGGCCCCGCCCACGGGGACGACGGCCCGGGTGGCCCGCCCGTGCGCGGCGAGCGCCCGGCTGACGTTGACGCCCTTGCCGCCCGGGTCGACCCGCCCGCCGCGGGCGCGCAGCACGGCGCCGCGCACGAGGGCGGGCACCTCGACCGTGCGGTCCAGGCTGGGGTTGGGGGTCAGGGTGACGATCACGCGAGCACCACCTCCGGGCCGGCGGCGGCGAGCTCGTCGGCGAGGTCGGGGTCGAGGCCGGTGTCGCTGACGACGAGGTCGACCTGGTCCAGGCGGGCGAAGGACGCGAAGTGGTCGGTGCCGGCCTTGGTGTGGTCGGCGAGGACGACGCAGCGGCGGGCGGCGGCCATCATGGCCCGCTTCGTGCCGGCCTCCTGCCGGTCCGCCGTCGTCAGCCCGCGCTGCGGCGACATGCCGTTGGTCCCCATGAACGCGACGTCGACGCAGACGTCGGCGAGGGCCGACGCGGCCCAGTCGCCGACGAGGGCCTGGGTCTGCGAGCGGGCCTGCCCGCCGACGACGTGCAGGGCGATGCCGGGTCGCGCCGCGAGGAGCGCCGCGATGGGCAGCGAGTTGGTGACGACGGTGAGGCGGCGCTCGGCGGGCAGGGCCTCGGCGAGCCGTACGGTCGTGCTGCCCGCGTCGAGCACGACGCTGCCCTCCTCGGGCACCTCCTCCAGGGCCCGCTTGGCGATGCGCTCCTTCTCGGTCACGAGGCGGGCCTCGCGGGTCGCGAGGGCCGCCTCCGCGCCGAGGCGCTCGACCGGGATGGCGCCGCCGTGCACCCGGCGCAGCAGCCCCTGGCGCTCGAGGGCGGTGAGGTCGCGCCGGATGGTCTCGGGGGTCACGGCCAGGTCGGCCGCGAGCTGGGCCACCTCCGCGCGCCCGTGCTCGCGGGCGCGGGCCAGGATCGCCTGCTGGCGCTCCGTCGCGTACAACCGTGCCTCCCGCCGTCGGGTCCGGTTCTGCTTGCTTCTCTTTGTTTACCCCCGCTTCCCCTGTCGTGTCCAGGGTTTCGGGCAAGGAACAACAGGAACACAGGCGATCGGGCACCCGGACGACGCCCAGGTGTGCCGTGATCACAGCGCGGGAAGGGACGCGGCCAGCACGGGGAGCCCGTGCGCGGCGCGGACCGGGAGGTCGCCATGGCGGGCACGACGGCGGGGGTGGACGAGCGCGAGGGCTCGCAGCCGGGGCTCCGGCGGGTCATCGGGCCGAAGCTGCTGCTCTTCTTCGTGATCGGCGACATCCTCGGCACCGGCATCTACGCCCTCACCGGCGAGGTCGCCGCCGAGGTCGGGGGAGCGGCCTGGACCGCGTTCGGCCTGGCGTTCCTCGTCGCGCTGCTCACCGCGACCTCGTACGTCGAGCTCGTCAGCAAGTACCCCCGCGCCGCCGGCGCCGCGCTCTACGCGAACAGGGCGTTCGGCCTGCCGCTGCTCACCTTCCTCGTGGCCTTCGCCGTCATGTGCTCCGGCCTGACGTCCGCCGGCGCGGCCGCGCGCGCGTTCGGCGGCGACTACCTGGCGGAGTTCGTCGAGCTGCCCACGTGGGCGGTGGCGGTGGGCTTCCTGGTGCTGCTGGCGCTGGTCAACCTGCGCGGGGTCAGCGAGTCGGTGAAGTGCAACGTCGTCCTGACGACCGTCGAGCTCGGCGGGCTGCTGCTCGTGCTCGGGCTCGGCGCGTGGGCGCTGGCGCAGGGGACGGGCGACCCCGGCCGCGCCCTGGAGTTCGAGGAGGGCGGCGCCTTCGGGCTCGTGGTGAGCGGCGCGGCGCTGGCCTTCTTCGCCCTCGTCGGCTTCGAGGACAGCGTCAACATGGCCGAGGAGGTCGAGGAGCCGCGGCGCACCTTCCCGCGGGCGCTGTTCCTCGGGATCGCGGTCACCGGCGTGATCTACATGCTCATCGCGTTCGTGGCGACGGCGGTGGTCGACCTCGAGACCCTCGGCGGCTCGACCGGCCCGCTGCTCGAGGTGGTGCGGGCCGCGGCGCCGGCGTTCCCGCTCGCGGTGTTCTCGGCGATCGCGCTCTTCGCCGTCACGAACTCCGCCCTCATCAACATGCTCATGGCGAGCCGCCTGGTGTACGGCATGGCCCGCGAGCGGATCGTCCCGGCCGCGCTGGGGCGGGTGCACCGCACCCGGCGCACGCCCGTCACCGCCATCGCCTTCACCACCGTGCTCGCGGTGGCGCTGGTGCTCACCGGCGACCTCGAGGGCCTCGGCGGCACGACGGCCCTGCTGCTGCTCTGCGTCTTCGCCGTGGTCAACGCCAGCGTCCTCGTCCTGCGGCACGACCGGGCGGACCACGACCACTACCGGGCCCCCACGGCGCTGCCCGTGCTCGGCGTGCTCGCCTGCCTCTACCTCGCGAGCCCGCTGTCGGGCCGCGAGGCCTCCCAGTACGCCACCGCCGGCGTCCTGCTCCTCGTCGGCCTGGCGCTGTGGGTCGTGAACACGCTCGTGCACGGCGGTGGGCGTGAGGGGGCGGACCGCCGGGCCGCGGGCGCCTGAGCGCCGGCCCGCCGGGTCCCCGCGCCGATCAGCCCTGCCCGTCGGCGGCGGGCCCGGCACCCCCCTCGTCGGGGGCGTCGGCGTCGGGCGCCGCGGTCGGGCCGACGAGCGCGCCGGCCGGCCCGGAGACCGCGACCACCGCGCGCGCCAGCGGGACCCCGGAGCCGTCGCGCCGCCCCTGCGCGGGCGGCAGCTCGACCGGCGCGCCGCCGGTCCCCGCGGCCCGCGCCGGACCGGTGCCCGCCCACGCCAGGACGAGCTGGTCCTCGCCGCGCAGGAAGCGGTGGCAGCGCACCCCGCCGGTGCCGCGGCCCTTGGGCGGGTACTCCGTGAACGGCGCCACCTTGACGGTGCCCGCGTCGGTGCCGGGCAGCGCCCCGGAGCCCCCGGCGACGGTGACGACGACGGCGTCCTCCCCCGGCGCCACGGCCACGAACGCCACGACGGACTGCTTCGCGGCGACGCGCACGCCGGCCACACCGCCCGCGCCCCGGCCCTGCGGCCGCACGCCCGCGGCCGGGAAGCGCAGCAGCTGGGCGTCGGACGTCACGAAGACGAGGTCCTCGTCGCCGGTGCGCAGCTCCACCGCGCCCACGACCCGGTCCTTGGGCTTGAGCGCGAGGACCTCCCACTCGTCCTTGCCCGCCGGGTGCTCGGGCAGGACGCGCTTGACGACGCCCTGCGCAGTGCCCAGCGCGAGGCCGGGCGAGGCCGGGTCGAGCGAGGTGAGCGCGAGCACCCGCTCCCCCTTGCCGAGCGCGACGAACTCGGTCACCGGCGCCCCGCCCGCCAGCGACGGCGGCGCCGCGGTCGGCGGCAGGGCCGGCAGGTCGAGCACCGGCAGGCGCACGACCCGCCCGAGGTCGGTCACCGCCCCGACGTGCCCGCGGGCCGTCGCCGGGACGGCGGACACGACGAGGTCGTGCTTGCTGCGCCCGCCCTCGACCGGCAGCGGCCCGGCCCCGGTGGTCCGCGCGAGCAGGCCGCTCGAGGAGAGCAGCACGTGGCAGGGGTCGTCGGCCACCTCGAGCGGGACCGCGCCGGTCACCGGCTGGCCCGCGGACTCCAGCAGCACGGTGCGCCGCGGGGTGCCGTGGTCCCTGGCCACCTGGGCGAGCTCGTCGCTGACCAGCCGCCGCAGCCTGCGCTCGTCCTCGAGGACCGCGGTGAGCTCGGCGATGCGGGCCCGCAGCTCGTCGCGCTCCTGCTCCAGCTCGATGCGGGAGTACTTCGTCAGCCGGCGCAGCGGCATCTCGAGGATGTAGTCGGTCTGCACCTGGGTCAGGTCGAAGACCTGCATGAGGCGCTCGCGCGCTGCGGCCGTGTCGTCGCTGGAGCGGATGACCGCGATGACCTCGTCGATGTCGAGGATGGCCACGAGCAGGCCCTCGACGAGGTGCAGCCGGTCCTGCGCCTTGCCCCGCCGGTGCTCCGAGCGCCGGCGCACCACCGACAGCCGGTGGTCGACGTACACCCGCAGCAGGTCGACGAGCCCCAGCGTCCGCGGCTGGCCGTCGACCAGCGCCACGTTGTTGATGCCGAAGGTCTCCTCCATCGGCGTCAGCCGGTAGAGCTGCTCGAGGACCGCGTCGGGGTTGAAGCCGTTCTTGACCCCGATGACGAGCCGGAGCCCGTTCTTCATGTCGGTGTGGTCCTCGAGGTCCGCGATGCCCTGCAGCTTCTTGGCCCGGACCAGGTCGGCGACCTTCTCCTTGACCCGCTCGGGGCCGACCCCGTACGGCAGCTCGCTGACGACGATCGCCTTCTTGCGGGCCGTCACGTTCTCCACGCGGACCGTCGCCCGGGTGCGGAAGGTGCCGCGCCCGGTCTCGTACGCGTCGCGCACCCCCTCCAGGCCCACGATGCGCCCGCCGGTGGGCAGGTCGGGGCCGGGGACGAAGCGCATGAGGTCGTCGAGCGTGGCCCGCGGGTGCGCGATGAGGTGGCGGGTGGCCTGCACGACCTCCACGAGGTTGTGCGGCGGCATGTTCGTCGCCATGCCGACCGCGATGCCGGCGGCGCCGTTGACGAGCAGGTTGGGGAACGCCGCGGGCAGGACCTCGGGCTCCTCCTCCTTCTCGTCGTAGTTGGGGCGCATGTCGACGACGTCCTCGTCGAGGCCGCCGATCATGAGCATCGCGGGCTCGGCCAGGCGGCACTCGGTGTAGCGGTAGGCCGCCGCCGGGTCCTCGCCGCCGAGGGAGCCGAAGTTGCCGTGCGGGTCGACGAGCGGCAGGCGCATCGACCAGGGCTGGGCCATCCGCACGAGGGCGTCGTAGATCGCCGTGTCGCCGTGGGGGTGCAGCTTGCCCATGACGTCGCCGACGACGCGGGCGCACTTGACGTGGTCGCGGTCGGGGCGCAGCCCCATCTCGCCCATCTGGTAGAGGATCCGCCGGTGCACCGGCTTGAGCCCGTCGCGCGCGTCGGGCAGCGCCCGCGAGTAGATGACGGAGTACGCGTACTCCAGGAACGAGCCCTGCATCTCCTCCGAGACGTCGATGTCGACGATCCGCTCGGTGAAGCCCTGCCCGTCACCGCCGCCGCGCGCCGTCGTCGTCCGTGCCACCTGGGGAGCCCTCCTCGTCCGCTGCCGCCCCATCATGCAGCCCGGCCCCGACAGGTCCCGGCTAGCCTCGCCCGTGTGACAGGGGAGGGACCGACGGCGACGGCGCCGTACCCCGCGCACTGGGAGGCCGACGTCGTCCTGCGCGACGGCGGCACGGCGCACGTGCGGCCCATCACGCCCCAGGACGCGGACCGGCTGCGCGCGTTCCACCGCCGCCAGTCGGCCGAGTCGATCTACCTGCGGTTCTTCGCGCCCTACCCCGAGCTCAGCGACCGCGACGTCGAGCGGTTCACCCACGTGGACCACCACGACCGCGTCGGGCTCGTCGCGACCATCGGCGACGACATCGTCGCGGTCGTGCGCTACGACCGCACCGGGCCCGACGAGGCCGAGGTCGCCTTCAACATCTCCGACGCGCACCAGGGCCGCGGGCTCGGCTCGGTCATGCTCGAGCACATCGCCGCCGCCGCCCGCGAGCGCGGCGTGCGCCGGTTCGTCGCCGAGGTCCTGCCGACGAACCGCCGGATGATCCGGGTCTTCCAGGACGCCGGGTACGAGGTCCGCTCCGCGTTCGACGACGGGATCGTCCACCTGTCGTTCGAGCCGGCGCTGACCGGCACCGCGCTGGAGGTCCTGCAGGACCGCGAGCAGCGCGCGGAGGCGCGCTCCATCGAGCGCCTGCTCACCCCGCGCTCGGTGGCCGTCGTCGGCGCCAGCCGCGAGTACGACTCCGTGGGTCAGACCGTGCTGCGCAACCTGCGCGCCGCCGGGCCGCCCGAGGTGTGGGCCGTGAACCCCGGGGCCCGCGAGGTCGCCGGCGTGCCGGCGTACCCCTCGATCCTCGACGTGCCGGGCGAGGTCGACCTCGCCGTCCTCGCGGTGCCCGCCGCGGCGGCGCAGGAGGTCGTCGCGCAGTGCGCCGCCAAGGGCGTGCGCTCGCTCGTGGTGCTCTCCGCCGGGTACGCCGAGACCGGTCCCGTCGGCCGCGAGCGCCAGCGCGCCCTGGTGGCCGCCGCGCGGGCCAGCGGCATGCGCGTCGTCGGCCCGAACTCCTTCGGCGTCGTGAGCACCGACCCCGAGCACCCCCTCAACGCCTCGCTCGCGACCACCGTCCCGCCCGTCGGGCGGATCGGCTTCTTCAGCCAGTCCGGCGCCCTCGGCCTGGCGATCCTCGACGCCGTCGCCGCCCGCGGGCTCGGCCTGTCCTCCTTCGTCTCGGCGGGCAACCGGGCCGACGTCTCGGGCAACGACCTGCTGCAGTTCTGGGACCAGGACCAGCGCACCGACGTCGTGCTGCTCTACCTCGAGTCGATCGGCAACCCGCGCAAGTTCTCCCGCCTCGCCCGCCGCCTCGCGGCGCGCAAGCCGGTGGCGACCATCAAGGCCGGGCGCACCACGCAGGGCGTGCCGCTGGGCCACGCCGTGCGCCGCAGCACGGTCCCCGCGGCGGCCGTCGACGCGATGTTCGCCCAGGCCGGGGTGATCCGGGTCGACACGATGGCGCAGCTGCTCGACGTCGGGCAGCTGCTCGTCACCCAGCCGCTGCCGGCCGGGGACCGCGTCGTGATCCTCGGCAACTCGGACGCCCTCGGGCTCCTCGCCGCGGACGCCTGCGCGGAGGCCGGGCTGCACGTCATCGGCCAGCCGATCGCCCTGCCGCCGGCCGCGACGGCCGAGGACTTCCGCGTGTCGCTCGACGCGGTCTTCGCCGACCCGGGCGTCGACTCGGTCGTCACGGTCTTCATCCCGCCGCTCGTGACGAGCCACGAGGAGGTGGCCGCGGTCCTCGCCGGCGCGGCCGCCGCCTCCGACAAGACCGTCGTGGCGACCTTCCTCGGCGTACGGGGCGTTCCCGAGCAGCTGCGCGCCCCGGGCGCCGGCGGCCCGGAGCCGGCGCCGCCGGGCTCCGTGCCGTCCTACCCGACCCCCGAGGACGCCGTACGGGCGCTCGCGGCCGCGACCTCGTACGCGGACTGGCGCCGCCGCCCCCGCGGCAGCGTCCCCGAGCTCGACGTCGACCGGCGGGCCGCCCGCGCCATCGCGCGCAGCGTGCTCGTCGAGGCGCCGGGCGGGCTGGAGCTGGGCGCCGACGACGCCGCGGCGCTGCTGGCCTGCTACGGCATCGAGGTGCTGGCGCAGGAGCTCGCCGAGGACGCCGACGGGGCCGTCGCGGCCGCGGCGCGCATCGGGTACCCGGTCGTGCTCAAGGCCGCCGCCACCCACCTGCGCGCGCGCCCGGACCTGCAGGACGTCCGGCTCGACCTCGTCGACGAGGCCGCCGTGCGGCGCGCGCACGCCGCCATCGTCGCGGGCCTGGGCCCGGGGGCCGGGCGCGTCCTCGTCCAGCCCATGGCGCGCCCCGGCATCGCCTGCGTCGTCACGTCCACCGAGGACCCGCTCTTCGGCCCGGTCGTCTCCTTCGGGCTCGCGGGCCTGGCGACCGAGCTGCTCGGCGACCGCGCGTACCGGATCCCGCCGCTCACCGACACCGACGTGAGCCAGCTCGTGCGCTCGGTGCGCGCCGCGCCGCTGCTCTTCGGGCACCGCGGCGCCGAGCCCGTCGACACCGACGCGCTGGAGGACCTGCTGCTGCGGGTCGCCCGCCTGGCCGACGAGGTGCCGCAGGTGGCCGAGCTCGAGCTGCCGGTGCTCGTGGCCGAGCGGGGCCTGGCCGTGCTCCACGCGCGGGTGCGCCTCGCCGAGCCGGCCGCGCGGCCGGACACGGGGCCGCGGCGCCTGCCGTCCTGACGCCGGCCCGCGCAGCCGGGCCCCGCGCGGGTGCGAGGATGGCGCCATGGTCGAGCAGACGACGGCGCGCGGCCTGCCCGCGCGGCTGCGGGCGGACATCGAGCGCGCCGGCTACTACCCCGCGCTGGTCGTGGACGCGACCGCCGACGCGATCGCCGGCGAGGAGGTCCTCGCGCACCTGGTCCACCAGGAGACGACGTTCGACGGCGACGAGGTGCGCCGGCACGTCACGGTGCTCGCGCTGACGCCGAGCCGCCTCGTCATCGGCCACACCGACGACCACGCCGAGCAGGGCGCGCCGGGGCAGGGCGCCGCGCCGGTGGCGATGACCTCCGCCGAGAGCGTCGACGTGGGGCGGATCCGCTCGCTCGTGGTGACCCGCGTCGTGCCCGACCCGGAGCGGTACGTCCCCGGCACCCCCCCGCAGGAGGTCACCCTCACCGTGGCGTGGGGCGCGGTGAGCCGGGTCGACCTCGAGCCGGCGGGCTGCAGCGACCCGGAGTGCGACGCCGACCACGGCTACACCGGGTCCGCCACCGCCGACGACCTGTCGCTGCGCATCAGCGCCGCGGCGGAGGGGCCCGAGGCCGTCACCGCCGCGCTCGCCTTCGCCGCCGACCTCTCCGCCGCCACCACCCGCTCCCGCGGGCGGTGAGGGCCCCGGGGCTCGACGCCGGCCTGGTCGACCCCGCGGCCGCGCCGGCGACCCTCGCCGACGTCGTCCCCGCCCTCGTCGGCGCCGTGCTCGGCCGGGAGCCGGGAGGGGCGCTGCCCACGGCCCCCGCGCCCCGCGCCTGCCTCGTCCTCGTCGACGGGCTCGGCGAGCGGCTGCTGCGCCGGCACGCCGCCGACGCGCCGTTCCTGGCCGGGCTGCTCGACGCCGCGCCCGTGCTCTGCGCCGGGTTCCCCACGACGACCGCGACGAGCCTCGGCTCGCTCGGCACGGGCGCCCCCGCCGGCCGGCACGGCCTCGTCGGTCTCGCCGTGCGCGTGCCCGGGCAGGACTGGGCGCTCGAGGCGCTGCGCTGGGACGAGCGGGTCGACCCGCGGGCCTGGCAGCCGCTGCCGACCGCGTTCGAGCGCGCCGCCGCCGCGGGCGTGCCCGTCACCCGCGTCGGCCCCCGCGCCTTCGACGGCGCCGGGCTCACCGCCGCCGCCCTGCGCGGGGGCCGGTACGCCGCCGCCGAGACCCCCGGCGAGCGCGTCGCCGCCGCCCTGGAGGCGCTCGTCGCGGACCCGCGCTCGCTCGTGTACTGCTACCTCGGCGACCTCGACGCGGCGGGGCACCGGCGCGGCTGCGGCTCCCTGGCGTGGCGGCTCGAGCTGCGCCTCGTCGACCGGCTCCTCGCCGACCTCGCCGAGCGGCTGCCCCCGGGCTGCCTGCTGCAGGTCACCGGCGACCACGGGATGGTCGACCCTCCGCGCGCGGAGCGCCTCGACCTGGCCGCCCTCCCGGCGCTGCGCGAGGGCGTCGAGGTCGTCGCCGGCGAGCCGCGCGCCCGCTACGCCCACGCCCGGCCCGGCGCGCGGGCCGACGTCCTCGCCGCCTGGCGCGAGGTGCTCGCCGGGCGGTTCCTCGTGCTGTCCCGCGACGAGGCGGTCGCGGCCGGCTGGTACGGCCCGCAGGTCGCCCCGCACGTCCTGCCCCGCATCGGGGACGTCGTCGCGACCGCGCTCGGCGGCGCGAGCCTCGTCGACTCGGCCACCACGCCCGCCTGGCTCCTCGACCTCGTCGGGCTGCACGGCTCGCTCACGCCGGAGGAGGCCCTCGTGCCGCTGCTGTCCCTGCGCACCTGAGCCCGGCCCAGCACCCGCCCGCCCTGCACGCCCTGCACGCCCTGCACCTGGAGGTCCCCGCCGCCGTGGCCGAGCTCGTCTTCTTCTCCGGCACGATGGACTGCGGCAAGTCCACGCTCGCCCTGCAGCTCGACCACAACCGCCGGGCGCGCGGGCTGCGCGGCATCGTGCTGACGGCGCACGACCGCGCGGGGGAGAGCAGGGTGTCCAGCCGGCTCGGGCTCGTCGTCCCGGCGGTGGAGGTGACGCCCGGGCTCGACCTGGGCGCGCTGGTGCGCGGGCGCATGACGGCCGGGGAGCGCGTCGACTACCTCGTGTGCGACGAGGCGATGTTCTACACGCCGGAGCAGGTCGAGCAGCTCGCGGCGCTCGTGGACGACCTGGGTGTGGACGTCATGGCGTTCGGCCTCACCACGGACTTCCGCGGCCGGCTCTTCCCCGGCTCCGCGCGGCTCATCGAGCTCGCCGACCGGTTCGAGCTGCTGCAGGTCGAGGCCCTGTGCTGGTGCGGTGCGCGCGCGACGCACAACGCGCGCACCGTCGACGGGGCCATGGTGACCGAGGGCGCCACGGTCGTCGTCGGCGACGTCCGCGACAGCGGCCCGTCGGGCGAGCCGGCGGCGCCGCAGGCCGGGGGCGAGGTCGCGTACGAGGTCCTCTGCCGCCGCCACCACGTCCGGCGGACGACCTCCGCCGTCGCGGGCACGGAGGGGCCGGCCGAGGTGCTGCCGTTCGAGGCGCGCTAGACGCTCGTCCAGGGCGTGACGAGCGCGCCCCGGCCCTCCTCCAGCCGGCAGGCGAGGCTCAGCGGGCCGGCCTCCACGTCGTCGAGGGCGAAGCGGCCGAGCTCGTCGGCCCGCACGGTGCTCGACCCGCTCGTGCGGCGGACCTCGACGTCGACCGGTCGCCCCGGCACGAGCTGGCCGGTGAGCCGGCGGCGGTCGCCCGGGCGCTCCTCCACCTCCACCAGCACGACGTCGCCCTGGCCCCCCTCGAAGGTGAGCAGCCGCGGGCCGCCACCGCTGCGGACGCCGACCGCGCCGGTGAGCGCGGAGTCCTCGACGAGCCGGGCGAGCTCGGCGTCGACGTCGAGCCAGGTCAGGCTGGCGCGCGCGGCGGCGAGCACGCCCTCGGGGACCGGGTCGACGGCGTCGGCGGCCGCCCGGACGAGGGCGAGCAGGTCGGCGTCCGTCGGCCCTTGTCGCGGTGCGGGGCTCACGGTGCACCTCCTTCCGGGTCTGCGGGGTGCGCTGCGGGTCGGGCTGGGACGGGTCGGGCCGGGACGGTCCGGGCTGGGACGGTCGGGGCCGCGGGGTGCGCTGCGGGTCGGGCTGCCGCGCGAGCGGCGCGGCCGGCGCCCGGCCCGGGCCTAGTCCGGGCCGGTGACCCCGACGCCGGCGAGCGCCTTGCGCAGGTGGGCGAGGCAGCGCGAGCGGGTCGGGCCGATGCTGCCGATGGGCATCTCCAGGGCGGCCGACACCTCGGCGTAGCTCGCCTCGGGGCTGCACGCCAGCGTCCGCAGGAGCAGGTGGCAGCGGTCGGACAGGGTCTGCAGCGCCTGCCACACGAGCACGTCGCGCTCGCCCCGCACGGCCAGGGCCTCGGGCCCGGGCTCCCCGCTCGGGCGCTCCGCGACACCGCCCGCCGGGTCGTCGTCGGGCACCTCGCGCCCGGCGCGGCGCAGCACGCGCAGGCACTCGTGGCGTGTGGTCGTGGCCAGCCAGCCGGGCAGCGCCTGGGGCTCGCGCAGGTCGCGCAGGTGCTCCACCAGGCGCAGCCACACGGTCTGGCTGACGTCCGACGCGTCGGCCTGCCCCAGCCGGTAGCCCCGCGCGACGCTCCACACCAGCGGCGCGAACCGCTCGACGAGCGCGTCCCAGGACTCCTGCTCGCCGCGGGCCGCGCGCTCGACGAGGCCCCGCAGGTCGCCGCGCAGGTCGCCGCGCACGTCCGTGCCGGCGCGGGGCGCGGCGCCGGGTGCCGCGGGCAGGTCAGGCACCGTACGCGCTCCGTCCTCCGGTCCTGCAGGGCGTCGCGGAGCCTAGCGCCTCGGCGCTCCCGGGCGGCAGGGTCCGCGGGGCGCCGGCGGCGCCCCGTCCCCGCGGGCGGCCCGGCGGCGGCGCGGCCCCCCCGAGCCGCGCCGCCGCCGGGCCCGCGACCGGCCCCCCGACCGGTCGCCGTGCCCTGCGCGGTGCCGCCCCCCGCGGCACCGCACCGCCGGTCGCCGTACGGGCCCCCCGCCCGCCGGCGCCGGCCGCGCGGGCGGCCGACCCCCCGGCCGTCCCCGCGCGCTCGGTCGGCGGCGCCGGCGGGGTGCCCCCGCCGGCGGCCGCGCGACCGGGTCGGGTCCCCGCTGCCCGCGGCGCGGGTGCCGCTGCGCGCGCCCACGCCCCCGTGCACGGCGCAGCCACCCCCCGCGCCCGGCAGCGGGGCCGTCACAGGACCGCGAGCACGCGGCGCGCGGTGCGCCGGTGCGTGCGCCGTCGGGCGGCGACGAGGAGCTCCTCACGCCGCAGGTGGCGGGCGTCGCGCGGGTCGAGGCCGGCGCGGCGAGCGCCGCCCTGCCCGTCCCCGCGGACCTCCCGTGCCGTGCGCGCCATCGCCTGGCCCCCGCTCGTCGCCGCCGGCGCCCCGTGCGCCGGTCGAGGGGAGGAGCACGGCACCCCCGGCGGTGATACGCGGTCCTCGCCCCGTCCTGGAGCGACGCTCGTCAGGGGGTGCGGGGGTGCGGGGGTGCGGGGGTGCGGGGGTGCGGGGCCGGGCGGCGACGGCACGGCGGGGGCACCGGGCCCGGTGCCCCCGGGCGGGGGCAGCGGGCGCGGCGTCCTCTCGGGCGGCGTCAGTCCTTGCGGCGGGTGCCGAAGACGATGTCGTCCCACGCGGGGACGGCGGCGCGGCGGCCCTTGGCGCCGTGGCGCGCGGGAGCGCGCCGCGCCGCGGGCCCCTGCGGGGCCTCCTCGGCGGCGTCGTCCGCGGCGGCCGGCGCCGGGGGCTCCGGGTCCTCGTCGGGCGCGGCGCCCGCCGCCGGTGCGGGCGGTGCCGGTGCGGGCGCCGGGGGCGCGGCAGGGACCGCTGCAGGGACCGCGGAACCGGCGGGCGCGTCGGCGCGGCCGCCTGCGGCAGAGCCCGCCGACCGCTCGTCCCCGCCCGACAGGGGGCTCGCCAGGCGGTCCGGCCCGGGGGCGGAGGCGGCGCCGGCTTGCGCTCCGTCGGCGGCCGGCGTGCGCGGTCCGCGCCGGTCCTCGTCCTGCGGGGCCTGCCCGGCCACCGGGAGCGGGTCGGCGGGCGCGGCGGCCGTGCCCGCGGGGCCGGCGGCGTGGCGGGCAGGCCCGGGAGCGGGTCGTCCGCGTCCCCGCTGCCGGCGCCGCGACCGCCCGCCGCGGCCGTCGTCCGCGTCGTCGCCGCGCTCCGCCCGCTCGCGGGGCAGGGGCGCGCCGACCGCGCCGAGGGGGACGTCCTCGACGTCCTCGCCCGGCGTGCCGGCCGGAGCGGCGTCCTGAGCCGCGTCGCGTGCGGCAGGGGCGGGTCGGGCCGGGGGTCCCGGGGGCGTGGCCCGGTGCAGCTCGAGGTCCGCCTCGAGGCCGTCGTCCGCGTCGTCGGGGGCGCCGGCAGCGTCGGCAGCGTCGGGGGAGCCGGGGGCGACGGTCGGCGGTGCGTCGGGCGCCGGTGGGACGGCACCGGCGGGGTCGTCGTCCGTACGCCCCTCGAACGGCATCGGCAGGGCGTCGGCCGCCTCGCGGGAGCGGCGCGGGACGCTCGACAGGCGCCGTACGGTCGCCGACCGCGGCTCCGGGGCCGGCCGCGGCGGGGCCTCCTCGCCCGAGAGGGCCGCCGCCTCGTCGTCGAGCGGGCTGAGCAGGCCGCGACGGGGGTCGAAGACCCAGGAGGCGCGCACGGGCGCGGCGCCGGCGGGCAGGACGACCGAGACGGTCCACGTACGGTCCTCGCGCTGCGCCGCGTCCCAGCGCAGCGCGTCGGCGGGCACCCCGCGGGCCGCGGCCCGCTCCTCGACGAGCGCGCCGAGGGCCGGGACGAAGCCGTCGCCGCGCCGTCGTGCCGGCGCGCGGCGCGCGAGCCCCGCGACGTGCTCGCGCTCGGCGAGGACCGGGCCCTCGTAGCGCCGCACCTTCGCCACCGGGATGCCGGCCGCCATGGCGACCTCCTCCGCGGAGGCGCCGGCACGGATCCGGGCCTGGATCTCCGCCGGCCGCAGCTGGCTCTCGAGCTCGATCTGCAGCTGGCCGAGGCGCACGAGGTCGCCCCGGATCGCGGCGAGCAGCCGGTCGTCGAGCGGCAGCCGGAACTGCTCGCCGTGGGAGGCGGCCACCACGAGGTGCTCCCCGTCCTCGGTGAGGCCGACGAGCTGCAGGTCGTCCATCGGCGGTGCCCCTCCTGCGCTGCGTGCCACGGCGCCCGCTGGTGGCGGGCGCACAGAGCGCCAACCCTCCCACACCGGGGGGCGCGCCCTCCGCCGGTGGCGCCCCCGCCCCCGGGTGGACCCGCGGCGGTGCCGGCGTGACCAGACCCACGCCGACACCGGGCCCCGGGCGCCGCCGGGTGCCCCGTGGGCCGCCGACAATGGTCCGCATGGGTGACGAGGTGACCGACGAGCGTCCGAAGCTGCAGCTGTCCGGCAAGCAGGTGCTGGCGAGCGCGCTGGCCGCGACGTCCACCTCGGTGGCCAGCTCGACCCTCGGGGTGACGGGCACGGTCATCGGGGCGGGCATCGTCAGCGCGCTCTCGGTGACCGCCGGCGCCGTCTACAACTACTCGATCGACCGCACCGGGTACGAGGTGCGCCGCGTCGCCGGCGGGCGCATCGTCCGGCGCACCCTGTCCGACGGGTCGGTCGTCGAGCGGGTCGAGGCCGACGCCGACGGGCACGACGCGCCCACCGCGGTCACGGGCCTGCCGCCGGTGAGCGACGGCGAGGGCTCTCCCGGTCCGGCGGCGGCTGCGGCGCGGGGCGCCGGCGGAGGGCCGTACGCCACCTCGGCCCCGGCCGCGGAGCCCGCGGCCCCGCGGCGGTCGCGCCGACCCGTGGCCGGCGGCCTCGCGCTCGCGGGCGTGGCCGCAGGGATCTTCGCCGGGGTCGTCGGCGTCCTGGGCACCGTGGAGGCCGTGGCCGACCGGCCGATCGACGCGATCGTCACCGGGTCGCAGAGCTCGGGCGAGCGGATCTTCGGCGGCGGTGGCAGCGGCGAGGAGGAGCGGGACGAGCCCGCTCCCGCACCCAGCCCGAGCCCCTCCTCGAGTGGTGACGGGGGCACGGGCACGCAGGGCAGCGAGCCCGACCCGTCGCCGTCCCCGACCGGCAGCGAGGAGCCCGCGGACGAGCCCGCCGACGCGCCGAGCGACGCGCCGACCGACGCGCCGACCGACGCGCCGACGGACGTCCCGAGCCAGGCCCCGAGCGACGCGCCGGGCGGGGCCCCGTCCGACGGCCCGGCCGGCGGGGACAGCGGGACGGGGTCCCAGGGCGGCGACGCCGTGGCGCCCGACGACGGCTCCGCGGACGGCGGCGCCGCGCAGGGCTACGGCGGTCCCGCCCCGCTCACCGGCGGCGGCACCGCGTCGGGCACCGGCTCCGGTGCCGGCGCGGGCGGGGGCGCTGCCGGCGGCTGACGGCGGGCGGGCAGCGCCCGGACGCCGCGGGTGGTCGCGCCCCGGGGGCCGTACGCGCAGCCCCCCTGCCCCGGGCGCGCCACCGGTGCCCGCGTGCCGTCGCCCCGCCAGCGCGGCACGCCGCGGGCGACGACCGGTCGGGTGCGCGGGACGCGCACCTGCTGCCGCACACCGGGCGCCGCGGCGGTGGCGCCGCGCTGCTCGCCGGCGCGCACGGTGCGGCTCCGCTGCGCGCAGCCGGGGTGCAGGGGCCGCGCGTCCCCTCCGCGCAACGGGTGCTGGGCGTGTCGCGGCTCCGCAGGCCCGGCACGCCGTTCCGGGGGACCCGTCGTGGGTGCGGAACGGGCACCCGGGTGGGCGCGCCCGCGGTGCGCGACCCGGCCGGCCGGTGAGCCCCTCCGCCCGGTGCGCCGCTAGGACGCGGCCCCGCGGGCTCCGCGGCCCTGGTCGTGCCCGCCGCGCCCAGCGCGCCCACCGCGCCCGCCGCGCCCGGCCGGTGCCCCGCCGGGGCCGGGGGCCGCGCCGGTGGCGCCGGCCGCGCCGGCGGCCCAGCCGCCCTCGGGGACGGCGGGCGCCGAGGCGTCGCCGAGCGGGGCGGCGCCCCGCTGGGCGTCGGGGAGGGTGACGGTGGCCGCGTCCGGCAGCACGACCGTCGCCGCGGTGGCCGGGGCGGGCCGCTCCACGAGGTAGCGGGCCGCCGCCACCGCGAGCACCGCGGCGAGGACGCCGCTGCCGGACGTGACGAGGAACGCGGCCCGCGCACCGTGCTCGTCGATGACCGGGCCGGCCAGGGCCGAGCCGCCGGCGATGCCGAGGCCGATGCCGGTCGAGAGCCAGGTGAGCCCCTCGGTCAGGCGCTGCGGCGCCACGAGCGACTGCACGAGCGCGTTGCCCGCGATGATCGTCGGCGAGATCGTCACGCCGGCGACGGCCAGCACGAGCGCGAGCGCGAGCACCCCGTCGACGAGGGGCAGGGCCAGCACGCCGACCGCCAGGGCCACGACCGCGAGGCGGAAGCGGACGCCGCTGCCGGAGCGCCAGTGCACGGCGCCGTACAGCAGCCCCGCGACCATGCTCCCGCCGGCGAAGGCCGCCAGGACGGGGCCCGCCGCTCCGGGGCTGCCCCGCTCCTCGGTGAACGCGACGGTGACGATCTCCGCGGAGCCGAAGAGCCCGCCGACGAAGACGAAGACGGCCGCGAGCGCGAGCATCCCGGGCGACCCCGCCACCGACGTCCCGGCGCCGGCCGGGCGGCCGGTCGTCGGCGGCTCCGTCCGCCGCTGGGCCGCCAGGGCGAGCCCGCCGACGAGCGCGGCCACCGCGGCCGCCAGCAGGCCGGCGGCGGGCGCGACCGCGGTCGCCAGGGTCGTGACGAGCAGCGGCCCGACGACGAAGACGACCTCGTCGAGGACGGACTCCAGGCTGAAGGCCGCGTGCAGGCGGGGGCTGGAGCCGAGCAGCGCGTTCCACCGCGCGCGGACCAGCGCGCCCACCGAGCCCTGCACCGAGCCGGCGACGACGGCGGCGGCGAAGAGCGTCCAGGCGGGCAGGTCGGTGAGCGCGCACGCGACGAGCGCGAGCACGCCGCCGGTGTGCACGAGGACGGCGGGGACGAGGACCCGCGCCTGCCCGGAGCGGTCCACGAGCCGCGCGACCTGCGGGGCCATGACCGCCGCGACGACGACGAGCACCGCGGAGACCGCGCCGGCGAGCGCGTACGACCCCCGCGCGCCCTCGACGAGCAGCACGGTGCCGATGCCGAGCATGGAGATCGGCAGGCGCGCCAGGACGCCCGCGGCGGAGAACGCCAGGGCGCCCGGGAGCGCCAGCACCTCCCGGTACGGCCGGAACATCGCCCTCCCCGTCGTCGCGCCGCGGGCTGCGCGCGCCGCGGCGGTGCTGCCGCCCGGCAGCCCCTCCACCAGCCTCGCGCACGCCGGGCCCCGCCGCCGACAGGTTTGCGAGCGGCGGCGGCGTGAGGACCGCCACCCCGGTCCCGCCCTGCGCGCGCCCGGGGGCGCTGCGAGGATCGTGCCGTGAAGACGTACGACGCGGTGCTCCTGGTGTCGTTCGGCGGGCCCGAGGGCCCCGACGACGTGATCCCCTTCCTCGAGAACGTCACCCGCGGCCGCGGCATCCCGCGCGAGCGCCTGGCGGCCGTGGGGGAGCACTACATGCTCTTCGGCGGCGTGAGCCCGATCAACGGCCAGAACCGCGACCTGCTCGAGGCCCTGCGCCGCGACTTCGGCGAGCACGGGGTCGACGTGCCGGTCTACTGGGGCAACCGCAACTGGGACCCCTACCTGCGCGACGCGCTCGCGCAGATGCGCGACGACGGCGTGCGCCGCGCCCTGTGCGTCGTGACGTCCGCCTACGCCTCGTACTCGGGCTGCCGGCAGTACCGCGAGGACCTCGCGGCGGCCACCGCCGAGGTCCCCGGCGCGCCCGCCCTGGACAAGGTGCGCCACTACTTCAACCACCCCGGCTTCGTCGCGCCGACCGTGGACGCCGTGGTGGACTCCCTCGCCGCGCTGCCCGAGGGGGCGCGCGAGGGCGCCGCGATCGCCTTCACCACGCACTCGATCCCCACCGGGATGGCCGCGGCCGCCGGGCCGGAGGGCGGGGCGTACGAGCGCCAGCACCGCGCCGTCGCCGAGGTCGTCGCCGCGGAGGTGGCGCGGCGCACCGGGCGCGCGCACCGCTGGGACCTCGTCTACTGCAGCCGCTCCGGGCCGCCCACCCAGCCGTGGCTCGAGCCGGACGTCAACGACCACCTCGAGGCCCTGCACGGCGAGGGCGTGCCCGGCGTCGTCGTGGCCCCCATCGGCTTCGTCAGCGACCACATGGAGGTCGTCTACGACCTCGACACCGAGGCCCGGGAGACCGCGGAGCGGCTCGGGCTGCCGTACCAGCGCGCGGCGACGGTGGGCACCGACCCCCGGTTCGTCGCGGCGCTGCGCGAGCTCGTGGTCGAGCGGGACGAGGCCGAGGCCGGCGCGCGCCCCGCGCGCCCCGCGGTGGGGGCCCTGCCGCCGAGCCACGACGTGTGCCCGGTCGGCTGCTGCCGCAACCTGCGCGGACCCCGCCCCGCCCTGTGCGGTCGCGACTGACGAGGATGGGCGGGTGAGCACCGCGCCCGCGCCCGCCGACCTGCTCGACCTCGCCCTGCGCGCCGCCCGCGCCGCCGGGCGCTTCCTGGTGCAGGAGCGCCCGGCCGACCTCGACGTGGCCGCCACGAAGACGAGCCCCACCGACGTCGTCACGGCGATGGACCGGGGGTCGGAGGAGCTCGTCGTCCGCACGCTGCGGGCCGAGCGCCCGGACGACGGCGTGCTGGGGGAGGAGGGCGCCGCGGCCACCGGCAGCACCGGGGTGCGCTGGGTGGTCGACCCGATCGACGGGACCGTCAACTACCTGTACGGCCTGCCGGAGTGGGCCGTGAGCATCGCCGCGGAGGTCGACGGCGAGGTGGTGGCCAGCGTCGTGGCCGCCCCGGCGCTCGGCGAGACCTGGACCGCGACCCGCGGGGGCGGGGCCCACCTCGACGGCCGGCCCCTGCGGCGCGGGCGCGGCGCGGACCTCGGGCAGGCGCTCGTCGCCACCGGCTTCAGCTACGAGGCGCGCCACCGCGCGCTGCAGGCGCAGGTGGCCGCGCAGGTGCTGCCGCGGGTGCGCGACCTGCGCCGCGCGGGGTCGGCGGCGCTCGACCTGTGCGGCGTGGCCGGGGGACGGCACGACGCGTACTTCGAGCGCGGCACCCACCACTGGGACGTCGCGGCGGCGGCCCTCGTGGCGCGCGAGGCGGGCGTGCGGGTCGGCGGGCTGCGCGGCGCCCCCGAGTCCGAGGAGCTCGTGCTCGCGGCGGCGGACCCGCTCTTCGACGACCTGCACGCCCTGCTCGACGCGGCCTGGCCGGCCTCCTGGCCCGCCTGAGCGGCGGGGCGGGGGGCCGGCCGGGCGCCTAGCCCGCGACCGGCTCGCGCTCGGGCAGCGCGACGGGTGCCGGCGGCGCCTGCTCGGGCAGGGTGCGCGCGAGCGCCACCCCGTGGGCGGCCGCGAGCCGCCGCAGCGACTCCAGCTCGCCCGTGTGCACGGCCTGCAGGTAGTCGTCGCCGTCGGACCGGGCGGCCAGCAGGGCCTGCTCGGCCACCAGCACCCGCCGGCGCAGCTCCGTCGCGAACTCACCCATGGCGCCTCCTCGCGCGTCGCGGGCGCCCCCGCAGGGCGTCCCGCCGGTCCCGTCCTCGCCTGTACGACGTCCGGGCGCCGCGTTTGGTTGCGACCGCGGCCGGTGGTGACTGCTCGTCCTCGCCCTGCCACGACGCGTGAGGGGCGCGGTGGTACGGGACCGGCCCGCGGGTCGGTACCATCTGCGGCCCGACGGCGGGCATGAACCGGGCCCCGCCCGCGTTAGCCGCGCGACGGACACGACAGCAGCACCCGAGGGGGAGCCCCGAGCATGGCCACCGACTACGACACCCCGCGCAAGACCGACGACGACATCAACGAGGACAGCATCGAGGAGCTGAAGGCCCGGCGGGTCGACAAGGGCGCCAGCACCGTCGACGTCGACGAGGCCGAGCTCGCGGAGAACCTCGAGCTGCCGGGCGCCGACCTGTCCAACGAGGAGCTCTCGGTGCGGGTGCTCCCGCGCCAGGCGGACGAGTTCACCTGCTCGGTGTGCTTCCTCGTGCACCACCGCAGCCAGCTCGCCAGCGAGGACGGCGGGCAGCTCGTCTGCACCGAGTGCGCCTGACGCGCACGACCGCCGGCCGGACCCCGCAGCGGGGTGCCCGGCCGCGCACGACCCCCGCCCGGTGAGCCGCCGGGGCGGGGGAGCTCAGCCCGGGCCCGCTCCGTCCCCGGGCGCGCCCCGCGAGGGAGCGCCCGCGGCGCCGGGGCGGGCCTCCTCGAGCGCCCGCGCCAGGCGCTCGGGGCGGCGGGTCGAGACGTACCAGTAGGGCGTCGGGTCCCTCGGGTCGCGGACCTCGACGAGGACGGCGGTGGGGACCCAGCCGCGCAGCAGGTGGTAGGCGCGCGCGTCGATCCCCGGACCGCGTGCGTGCGCGGCGCGCTCGGCGTCGAGCGGCACCACGGCGCCCGCGACCGACAGCGGGAGCCGCGCGCGGCCCGCGCGCAGCTCCCCGTCGCCCCCCAGGCGCACCTCGACGACGGCGGCGGAGCGCACCAGCCCCGTGCCGCCGAGCAGCAGCACCGCGAGCGCCGTCCAGAGCGCGCCGAGCGGGCCCAGGACCACGAGCATGACGAGCCAGGCGCTCAGCGCCAGGGCCACGAGGGTCGCCCACATCCACCAGGGGGCGCCGATGCGCTCGCGGTAGCGCACCGGCCCCTGCGCCGCCGCCGGCCGGTCCGTCCCGCGCGTGCTCGCCACCCGCCCAGCCTGCCACGCGCCGCCCGCGGGGGAGCGGCCCGGCGGCGCCGCGGGGCCGTCCCGCCGGTCCCGTCGGAGCGCTCGCCTAGGGTCGCCCCATGCCGCTGCCGCCCCCCGCGCGCCCGTTCGACGCCCTGGCCCTCGAGCTCGCCGCCGACCAGCTCGAGGCCAGCCCGACGCTGGGCAGCGCGCTGGGCCTCACCGAGCACGACGAGCGCCTCCCCGACCTGTCGGCCGCGGCGGTCGCGGCGCGCGAGGCGCGCGAGGACGCCTGGCTCGAGCGCTTCGGCGCGCTGGCGGACGGCGACCTCGACGACGACGAGCGCATCGACCGCGACCTGGTCCTCATGGTGCTGCGGGGGCGGCGGGCGCTGCGCGACTGGGCGCCCTGGCGGCGCAGCGCCGACACCTACGCCGGGACCGCGCTGTCCGGCGTGCACGGCCTGCTGCTGCACCGCCTGCGCGAGCCGGGCCCGCTCGCCCGGGCCGTCGCCGCGCGCCTCGACGCGACCCCCGCGCTGCTGGCGCAGGGCGAGGCCAACCTCGACCCCGACCTCGCCGACCCCGTCCTGCTGCGCCGGTCGCTGGGCCAGGTCGCCGCGGGCGCGGCGTACGCGCGCTCGGTCGCGGGCCAGCTCGACCCCGACGAGGCGCGCCGCGCGGGGGTCGAGGAGGCCGGTGAGCGGGCCGCGGCGGCGTACGAGCGCTTCGGGGCGCACCTGGAGGAGCTGGCCGGGCGGGCGCGCGGGAGCTGGGCCCTCGGGGAGGAGCGCTACGACGCCCTGCTGCGCGACGCGGAGGGCCTGCCCTACGGCGCCCGCGCGATGCGCGAGCGGGGCCGGGAGGCGTACGACGCCCTGCTCGACGACCTGCGCTCGCGCACCGCGGCGCTGCGCGGCGGCGGGGACGGCGCGGACTGGCGCGCCCTGCTCGAGGAGCTCAACGCGGACCACGCCGCGTCGCCGGAGGAGCTGCTGGCCGAGTACCGCGAGGCGACGGCGCGCGCCCGCGCCTTCTGCGCCGAGCGCGACCTCGTGACGCTGCCGGACGGCGAGGAGTGCCGCGTCGTCCCCTCCGCGCCCTTCACCCGCGGCATGCTCGCCGTCGCGCACTACATCCAGCCGCCGCCCTTCGCCGGGCGCGGCACCGGGCACTTCTTCGTGCCCTACCCGCCGGAGGGCGCGACGCCGGAGCAGGTGCAGCAGCGGCTGGCGACGAACAGCCGCTCGACCCTGTGGTCCATCACGGTGCACGAGGCCTACCCCGGGCACCACTGGCACTTCGCCTGGATCGCCTCCGGCCGGGCGCCGGGCGGCGCCCGGGTCCTGCGCACGCTCTTCGGCTCGACCTACGTGGTGGAGGGGTGGGGCCTCTACTCCGAGGACCTCATGCGCGAGCAGGGCTTCTTCACCACCCCGCAGCAGGAGCTCGCCCAGCGCGACATGCGCCTGTTCCGCGCCGCGCGCATCGTCGTCGACACCTCCCTGCACCTGGGGGAGATGTCGGTCGAGGAGGCGGTCGAGCACATGGCCACCCGCACCTCGCTCTCGCGCGAGACCGCCCGCGCCGAGGTCCTGCGCTACTGCGCCTGGCCGACGCAGGCGGCGTCGTACCTCACCGGGGCCCTGGAGATCGCGCGGCTGCGCGAGCGCTGGCTCGCCGAGGGCCGGGGCACGCTGCGCGCGTTCCACGACCGCGCCGCGGGCTCGGGCCGCCTGCCGGTCTCGCTCATGGAGCGCAGCCTCTTCGGGCGCGCGGAGCCCGCCGGGACCGGCGGGTAGGGTCGGGCGCGATGACCAGCCACCGCGACGGCGCGCCCGGCCCGGCCCCGACGGGCGTGCGGGTGCTGCTGCAGCGCCTCGACCCCGGCCTGCCGGTGCCGGCGTACGCGCACCCGGGCGACGCGGGCGCCGACCTGTGCACCCGCGAGGACGTCGAGCTGGCGCCGGGCGAGCGGCGCCTCGTCGGCACCGGGGTCGCGCTCGCGCTGCCGGAGGGCTACGCGGGCTTCGTGCACCCCCGCTCGGGCCTCGCGGCCCGGCACGGGGTGAGCATCGTCAACGCGCCGGGCACCGTGGACGCGGGCTACCGCGGCGAGGTGAAGGTCTGCCTCGTCAACCTCGACCCGGCCGAGCCGGTGCGCCTGCGCCGCGGCGACCGGGTCGCGCAGCTCGTCGTCCAGCGCGTCGAGCGGGCCGCGTTCGAGCTCGTCGACGCCCTGCCGGGGTCCGCCCGCGGCGAGGGCGGGCACGGCTCCACCGGGTACGGCGCGCCGGTGCCGGCGCCCGCCGGGGAGCACCACCGCACGTCGGCGCCGGTCACGGCGCCAGGAGGGGGATGACCGTGTTCGGACGCCGCCGCAAGAAGGGCGAGGACGCCGCGCCGGGGACCGACGAGGTCGTGGCGAGCGCCGCCGACGGGGCCGAGGACGGGCCCGGGGACGGGGATGGGGGTTCTGCGGGCCCCGGGGCCCCCGGGGCCCCCGGGGGCGCTGGTGCGCCCCCGCGCGCCGCGGGCGCCGTGGACCGCAGCGGCGGTCCGTTCGACGTGACCGAGGTGGACGACCCCGCCGAGGGCGGGCGCGTGGACCTCGGTGGCATCTGGCTGCCGGGCGTGCAGGGCATGGAGCTGCGCGTCGAGATGGACCAGTCCTCCCAGCAGGTCGTGAGCGTCGCGGCGGTGCTCGGCCAGGGCGCCGTGCAGGTGCAGGCCTTCGCGGCCCCCCGCACCGAGGGCGTCTGGTCGGACGTCCGCCGCGAGATCGCGCAGGGGATCCTCGGCCAGGGCGGCCGGGCGGGGGAGCGCCAGAGCGCCCTCGGCACGGAGCTGCTCGCCGAGGTGCCGGTGCGCCTGCCCGACGGGCAGGTCGGGCGCCAGGCGGTGCGCTTCGTCGGCGTCGACGGTCCGCGCTGGTTCCTGCGCGGCGTCTTCTCCGGCGTCGCGGCCGTCGACCCGGCCGCGGCCGAGCCGCTCGAGGCGCTCTTCCGCGGGATCGTCGTCGTCCGCGGCGGCACGGCCATGGCGCCGCGCGAGCCGATCCCGCTGCGCCTCCCGCCCCAGGCGCAGGTCGACGAGGACCAGCAGGAGCAGGCCCCGGCCGAGGAGGGCGGCGCCGACGACGCCGGCGCCCCCGCGCGCGACGACCTCAAGCCCTTCGAGCGCGGCCCGGAGATCACCGAGGTCCGCTGACCCGCCGGCTCAGCGGATGACGAGGCGGGACCCGTCCCGCGCGACCTTGCCGAGGCGCAGCCGCAGCTTGCGGCCGTAGGCGAGGACGAGCTGGGTGTAGCCCGGCGTCGGCCCGTGCCACCCGAGGAACCCCTTCGGCCCGGAGACCATCGCGCCGGTCCGCACGTCGTACCGGCTCTGGTGCCACGGGCACACGAGGCACCCGTCGGCGTCGACGGTGCCCTCGCTGAGGTCCGCGAGCTGGTGCCGGCAGCGCCGCGAGGTCGCGAACGGCTCGCCCTGCGAGAGCCCCACCGCCCACGGCCCGACCCGCCGCACCCGGCCCGGCTCCAGCGCCGACGCCTCGACCGCCTGCTCCTGCATGCCCCTGCCCCTCGTCGTCGCCCGATGTGACCCGAGCCTTCCCCCGGTCCCGGCGACGCACGCCCCGGACGGGGATAGCCTGGGGGCATGAGCGTCGCCGCCCCGAGCCGCCTGCGCCGCGCCCTCGCCCGCTTCGCCTCCTCGCCGCAGGAGCTCGAGGCCGAGGAGCTGCGCACCACCTGCACCGTCGTCGGTGCGACCCCGGTCGCCGAGCTGGCCGCGCGCCAGCGCGTGACCGTCGCCGGCACCCTGCGGACCGTGACCCTGCGGCCCCGTGCCGGCGTCCCGGCGCTCGTGGCCGAGCTCTACGACGGCTCCGGCACCATGGACGTGGTGTGGCTGGGGCGCCGTCAGATCCCCGGCATCGTCCCGGGCCGCCCGGTCGTCGCGCACGGGCTCGTCTCGTGCGAGGAGGGCCGGCCGACCATGTACAACCCGCGCTACGAGCTGCGCTGCACGGGTCCCGCGCAGGACGGATGAGCGCGACCGGCGGCAGCGCCCACGGGTCGGAGCAGGGCTCGCAGCACCAGCAGGGCCCGCAGCACCAGCAGGGCCCGCAGCACCAGCAGGGCCCGCAGCACCAGCAGGGGCAGCAGGGGCGCCGGGCGGGCCTGCGCGCCTTGGCCGAGCAGGACCGCCTCGACGTCGTGGCGGCCGTCGGCGGCCCGGTCGGCATCGTCGAGTCGGTGGTGCCCGGCGTCGTCTTCGTCGTCGCGTACGCCCTGACCTCCGAGCTGCGCCCGTCCGTCTACGCCGCGGTGGGGCTCGCCGCGCTCATCGCCCTCGTGCGCCTCGTGCGCCGGGAGTCCCCCCAGCAGGCGCTCGGCGGCCTGCTCGGCGTCGGCGTCTGCGCCTTCGTCGCCTCGCGCACCGGCCGCGCGGAGGACTTCTACCTGCCCGGGCTCTGGATCAACGTCGCGTACGCCGCGGGCTACGTCGTCTCGATCTTCGTGCGGTGGCCGCTGCTCGGGGTCTTCCTCGGCCCGCTGCTCGGCGAGGGCTTCGCCTGGCGCGACGACCCGCGCCGGCTGCGGGCGTACCAGCGGGCGAGCTGGATCTGGGTCGCCCTCTTCCTGTCGCGGCTCGCCGTGCAGTGGCCGCTGTACGAGGCCGGCGCCGTCGAGGCGCTCGGCATCGCGCGGGTGGCCATGGGCTTCCCGCTCTTCGGCCTCGCCATCGCCCTGTCGTGGCTCGTGCTGCGCCGGGTCCCGCCGGCGGTCAAGCGGCCGTTCGCCGTCCCGGTGCGCATCGTGGACCCGCCGGGCTCCGGTGCCGACGGGGCGCCGCAGCAGGAGCGCTGACCCGCCCCGAACCTCAGCGCAGGTGCGGGGCGAGCAGGTCCTCGAGCTCGCGGCTCATGTCGGGGCTCGCCACGAAGAGCAGCTCGTCGCCGGCCTCGAGCGGGTCGTCCTGGCTCGGCACGACGGGGTGCCCCTCGCGGATGATCGCCACGAGCGCGGTGTCGGCGGGCCAGGCGACGTCGCCGACCCGGGTGCCCGCCATGGGGGAGTCCACCGGCAGCGTGATCTCGAGCATGTCGGTGCCGGACTGCTGGAACGTGAAGATGCGCACGAGGTCGCCGACGCTCACGGCCTCCTCGACGAGGGCGGTCATGATGCGCGGGGTCGAGACCGCGACGTCGACGCCCCAGGCCTCGTCGAACATCCACTCGTTCTTCGGGTTGTTGACCCGGGCGACGGTGCGGGGGACGCCGTACTCGGTCTTGGCCAGCAGCGAGACGACGAGGTTGACCTTGTCGTCGCCGGTGGCGGCGACCACCACCTGGCAGCGCTGGAGCCCGGCCTCCTCGAGCGAGGCGATCTCGCACGCGTCGGCGACGAGCCACTCGGCGTCGGGCACGCTCTGGACCTTGATCGCCGAGGGGCTGCGGTCCACGAGGAGCACCTCGTGGCCGTTCTGCAGCAGCTCGCGGGCGATGGAGCGGCCGACGCTGCCGGCCCCTGCGATGGCGACGCGCACGTCAGGCCTCCGGTCCGCGGGCGAAGAGGTCCTCGATGCGCTCGGCGTCCTCGTCGCGCATCACGAGGTGGACGAGGTCGCCGTCCTGCACGACGGTGCCGGGCTCGGGGAGCACGCCGGCGCCGTACCGCGTGAGGAAGGCGACGCGCGCCCCGGAGTCGCGCTCGAGCCTGGACACCCGCTGGCCGACCCACGAGGGGTCGACGTGCACCTCGGCGAGGCGGACCGTCCCCGTGGGGTCGCGCCACTCGGCCTCCGCCCCGGCGGGGAGCAGGCGCCGGAGCATCTGGTCGGCGGTCCAGCGCACCGTGGCGACGGTGGGGATGCCCAGGCGCTGGTAGACCTCGGCGCGCCCCGGGTCGTAGATGCGCGCGACGACGTTCTCCACGCCGAAGGTCTCGCGGGCCACCCGGGCGGCGAGGATGTTCGAGTTGTCGCCGCTGCTCACCGCGGCGAAGGCGTACGCGTCCTCGATGCCGGCCTCGAGCAGGGTGTCGCGGTCGAAGCCGACCCCGGTCACGGTGCGCCCCTGGAAGTGCGAGCCGAGCCGGCGGAACGCGTCGGCCGCCTGGTCGACGACGGCGACCGTGTGCCCCTTGTCCTCGAGGCTGTGCGCGAGGGTCGAGCCGACCCGCCCGCACCCCATGATCACGAAGTGCACGGAGCGGTCCCACGCCTTCCTGCTCGACACCGCGCGCCCGGACGGGCGGTCGACGGCCGACGCTACACGCAGCGCGCCGGGGCGGGCCTAGCATGGACCGAGTGTCCAAGGTGACCGACCTGCCCAAGCGCATCCTCGTGGGGCGGGCCCTCCCCAGCAACCGCCTCGGCGAGACGCTGCTGCCCAAGCGCCTCGCCCTGCCGGTGTTCGCGTCCGACCCCCTGTCCTCGGTGTCGTACGCGACCCAGGAGATCCTGCTCATGCTCACGCTGGGCGGGCTCGCGTACCTCTACCTCACGCCGTACCTCGCCGCCGCGGTGTTCGTGCTGCTCTGCGTCGTCGTCGCCTCGTACCGCCAGCTGGTGCACGCGTACCCGACGGGCGGCGGCGACTACCAGGTCGCCCGGGAGAACCTCGGCGACAAGGCCGGCCTCACCGTCGCCAGCGCCCTGCTCGTCGACTACGTCCTCACCGTCGCGGTGTCCGTCTCGGCGGGCGTGGACAACATCATCTCGGCGGTCCCGGCGCTCGTGGACCACCGCGTGGCCATCGCCGTCGGCTTCGTCGTCTTCCTCACCGCGATGAACCTGCGCGGCGTGCGCGAGTCCGGCACGGCGTTCGCCGTGCCCACCTACCTCTTCGTGGTCGGCGTCCTCGGCATGGTCGTGTGGGGGCTGCTGCGCACGCTGCTCGGCGACGCGCCGGTGGCCGAGAGCGCCCCGTACGACGTCGAGCCCGAGCAGACGGGGATCGCCGGCCTGGCCCTGGTGTTCTTCGTCCTGCGCGCGTTCTCCAGCGGCTGCACCGCCCTGACCGGCGTGGAGGCCATCGCGAACGGCGTGCCGGCGTTCAAGAAGCCCAAGAGCAGGAACGCGGCGACCACGCTGCTGCTCATGGGCACGCTGGCGATGTCGATGTTCCTCGGCATCACCGCGCTGGCCCTCATCAGCGACGTCCGGTACGTCGAGAACTCCTGCGACCTCATCGGGCTCGAGGACTGCAGCGGGCACGTGCAGCGGACGGTCATCGCGCAGGTCGCGGCGGCCGTGTTCGGCGGCGACACCTCGCCGTTCTTCTTCTTCATCCAGGCCGCGACGGCCGCGATCCTCATCCTCGCGGCCAACACGGCGTACAACGGCTTCCCGCTGCTCGGCTCGATCCTCGCCCAGGACCGCTACCTGCCCCGCCAGCTGCACACCCGCGGCGACCGGCTCGTCTTCAGCAACGGGATCATCGTCCTGGCGAGCGCGGCGGGCGTGCTCATCGTCGCCTTCGAGGCCTCGGTCACCCGGCTCATCCAGCTCTACATCATCGGCGTCTTCACCTCGTTCACCCTCGGGCAGATCGGCATGGTCCGGCACTGGAACCGGCTGCTCGCCGAGGGCCCGGCGCCCGAGGAGCGCGCGCGGATGGTGCGCTCGCGGGCCATCAACGCCACCGGCGCCTCGCTCACCGGCCTCGTCCTCGTCATCGTGACGATCACGAAGTTCACCCACGGGGCCTGGCTCGTCTTCCTCGCGATGCCGGTGCTCTTCCTGCTCATGCGCGGCATCCAGCAGCACTACGACCGGGTCGCCCGCGAGCTCGCGGTCGACGACGACGCCGAGCCGCCGATGCTGCCGAGCCGCAACCACGCCATCGTCCTCGTCAGCAAGATCCACAAGCCGACGCTGCGCGCGCTGGCGTACGCCCGCGCCTCGCGCCCCTCGACGCTCGAGGCGGTCACCGCCTCCGTGGACGAGGACGAGGTGCGCGCGCTGCAGGCCGAGTGGGACCGCCGCGGCATCCCGGTGCCGCTCAAGGTGCTCGACTCGCCGTACCGCGAGATCACCCGCCCCGTCGTGGACTACGTCAAGTCGGTGCGCCGGGCCAGCCCCCGCGACGTCGTGACGGTCTACATCCCGGAGTACGTGGTCGGGCACTGGTGGGAGCAGGTGCTGCACAACCAGAGCGCGCTGCGGCTCAAGGGCCGGCTGCTCTTCACCCCGGGGATCATGGTCACGAGCGTGCCGTGGCAGCTGCGCTCGTCCGCCGACGCAGAGGCGCGCCTCGACGCCTCGGCCCCCGGCGACGTGCGCCGCGGCGCGGCGGCCCCCGCCGACGACCGCGTCCGGGCGGAGCTCTGAGCCGGCGGGCGCGCGAGGGCGCGCAGCGCGGGGCGGACCTCGCCGGCACCGAGGTCGAGGTCGAGGTCGGCCCGGTCGCGCACGGCGGGCACTGCGTCGCGCGGCACGAGGGGCGCGTGCTCTTCGTGCGGCACACGGCGCCGGGGGAGCGGGTGCGGGCCCGCGTCACCGAGGGCCGCGAGGGCGACCGGTTCCTGCGCGCCGACGCCGTCGAGGTCCTGCAGGCCTCGCCGCACCGGGTCGAGCCGCCGTGCCCCCACGCCCGGCCGGGACGCTGCGGCGGCTGCGACTGGCAGCACGTGGACCTCGCCGAGCAGCGGCGCCTGAAGGCCGCGGTCGTCCAGGAGCAGCTGCGCCGGCTCGCCGGGCTCGAGCGCGACGTCGTCGTCGAGGCGGTGCCGGGCGACGACGGCGGGCTCGGCTGGCGCACCCGGGTGACGTACGCGGTCGACGCGTCCGGGCGGGCCGGCCTGCGCCGGCACCGCTCCCACGAGGTCGAGCCGATCAGCTGGTGCCGCATCGCGGCCCCGGCGGTCGTGGCGCTCGGCGTCACCGACCGGCCCTGGCCGGGGACCCGCGCGGTGGAGGCGGTGGCGGCGGCCTCGGGCCCGGCCCTCGTGCCGTCGCCGCCGGGGGCCGGCCCCGACGAGGTGGTGGTGGAGCGGGCCGCCGGGCGTGACTGGCGCGTCGCGGTGGACGGCTTCTGGCAGGTGCACCCCGGCGCCGCGCAGGTCCTCGTCGACGCGGTGCTCGAGGGCCTCGCGCCGCGCGAGGGCGAGCGGGTGCTCGACCTCTTCGCCGGGGTCGGGCTCTTCGCCGGGGCGCTGGGGGAGCGGGTCGGGCTGACCGGGCGGGTCGTCGCGGTGGAGGGCGACCGCGCCGCCGCCGCGCACGCGCGGGAGAACCTCGCGGACCTCGCGCACGCGCGGGTCGAGCGCGGGGACGTCGCCCGGGTGCTGCGCCGCGAGGGGCTGCGCCGGGCGGACCTCGTGGTGCTCGACCCGCCGCGCACCGGCGCGGGGCGCGAGGTCGTGGCCGCCGTGGCCGCGTCGGGCGCGCGGGCGGTCGCGTACGTCGCCTGCGACCCCGCCGCGCTCGCGCGCGACCTGGCCTGGTTCGCCGAGCGGGGCTACGCCCTGGAGGGCCTGCGGGCGTTCGACCTGTTCCCCATGACGCAGCACGTGGAGTGCGTGGCGGTGCTGCGCCCGGCCGGCTGAGGGGCGCCCTCAGGCGCCGCCGGCCACCCGCAGGACGGCGCCGGAGACGTACGACGCCTCCGGGCCGAGCAGCCACGCGACGGCGGGGGCCACCTCGTCCGGCTCCCCGGGCCGCCCCATCGGCACGCCGGCGCCGACCCGCTCGGCGCGACCGGCCTCCCCGGCGTCCTCGTGGATGCGGGTGCGCACGACGCCGGGGGCGACGCAGGCCACCCGCACCCCGTCGCCGGCCAGCTCCCTCGCCAGCCCCACGGTGGCGGCCTCGACGCCGGCCTTGGCGGCGGCGTAGTGGACGTACTCGTGCGGCGAGCCGGTCGAGGCCGCGACCGAGGAGACGGTGACCACCGCCCCGCCCGCGCCGCCGCGGCGCACCGACAGCAGGGGCACGGCCGCGCGGACGCAGAGCAGGGTGCCGAGCAGGTTCACGTCGACGACCCGCCGGACCACCTCGACCGGCGTGTCCGCGAGGTCGCCGAGGTGCGCGGTCAGCCCGGCGCACGTCACCAGCCCGGTCAGGCGGCCGAGCCCCGCGGCCGTGGCCAGCAGGCGGTCGACGTCGGCCGGGTCCGCCACGTCGGCCGCGACGGGGACGGCGCGCACCCCGTGGGCGCGGGCCCGGGCCGCGCTCGCCTCCGCGGCGGCGGCGTCGCGCGCGTACCCGACGACGAGGTCGTGCCCCTCGCGGGCCAGCCGCTGCACCACCGCGGCGCCGATGCCCCGGGCCCCTCCGGTCACGACGGTGAGCGGGCGCCCGCCGCTCACGGCGTCGTCCGGCGCAGCGCGGCCCAGGCGGCGCCGGCCAGCGCGGCGGCCAGCGCCAGCGGCAGGGCGCCCAGCAGGGTGGCCGCCGGCATCGCGGTCAGCGCGTCGCCGAGGTCGCCCCACCAGCCGCGGGCGCTGACGAGGACCGCAGCGCCGCCCAGGACGAGGACGAGCGCGCTCGTGGTGACGAAGAGGCCGTTCGTGCCCCAGCGCTGCAGCACGGCGCCGGTCGCGACACCGGCGACCAGGGCCGCCAGGACGGGTGCGGTCAGCGCCGCCCAGCGCGTCGCGGCGCCGGCGCCCTCGGGCACGAAGGCGCCGAAGAACTCCAGCGAGGCGCCCCAGCCGCCGGT
Source organism: Vallicoccus soli (assembly GCF_003594885.1). Taxonomy (NCBI): domain Bacteria; kingdom Bacillati; phylum Actinomycetota; class Actinomycetes; order Motilibacterales; family Vallicoccaceae; genus Vallicoccus; species Vallicoccus soli. Next base: position 18,657 of record NZ_QZEZ01000003.1, on the reverse strand, counting down.
GGCGCGCTCGAGGGCGTCGCCGAGGAGCAGGCCGGTGCCGTGCACGGCCGCGAGCGCCGTGCAGGCCAGCAGGGTGGCCAGGAAGAACGCCCGTCGCGAGGCGCCGAGCGCCATGGCCAGCGGCAGGAGCCGGGTGACCCACTGCGAGGCGGCGACCGCGGCCACGATCGGCAGCGAGACGACGCCGCCCGTGCCCGACCCGGAGCCCGCCTCCTCGACGACGTTCCAGATCGCGAGGTTGACGAGGAAGGAGCTGGCCAGGATGCCCCAGGGCCAGCCGAGGAAGCCGGGCCAGCCGACCACGTGCAGCCGGGCGACGGTCAGGACGCGGTTCACGGCAGGACCTCCTGCGGGGCGGGGCGGGGGGTGAGGGGCGGCGCGGGTGGGGCGCCGCCGGCCGCGGTCGCGCGCACGATCAGCTCCTGCAGCGGGACGGGCTCGAGCGCGACGCCCGCGGCGCGCGCGGCGAGCGCCTCGTCCTCGTCGAGGGCGCCGAGGGCGACGGCCCGCCGGGTGCCCCCGAGGGACTCGTCGGCGAGCAGCGTGCGGCCCGCCGCGGCGCGGCCGACCGCGGCGGCCGGGCCGAGGAGCCGTACGGCGCGCCGGCGCAGGTCCTCGGCGGGCTCGTCGAGCAGCACCCGGCCGCGGTCGAGGAGCACGACGTGCTCGAGCAGGTCGCCGACCTCGTCGATGAGGTGCGTCGACAGGACGACCGTGCGCGGGTGCGTCGCGACGTCCTCGAGGAGGCGGTCGTAGAAGAGGCGGCGGGCGACGGCGTCGAGGCCGAGGTACGGCTCGTCGAAGAGCGTCAGCGGGGCGCGCGCGGCGAGGCCCACGACGACGCCGAGGGCGGAGAGCGTGCCGCGGGAGAGCCTGCCCACCCGCCGGCGCGGTGGGAGGGCGAGCTCCTCGGCGAGGCGGCGGGCGTACGCCCCGTCCCAGCGCGGCTGCAGCAGCGCGGCCGCGGCGAGGACGTGGCGCACCTCGTACCAGTCGGGGTAGCGCTGCGCCTCGCTCACGAGGCACACGCCGGCCAGGACCGCGTCCTGCTCGTACGGGTCGCGCCCCCCGACCCGGACCGTGCCGGCGTCGGGCAGCGCGTGCCCGGCGAGCAGGCGCAGCAGGGTGGACTTGCCGGCGCCGTTGCGCCCGAGCAGGCCGGTGACGGCCCCCTCGGGGAGGGCGACGGTGACGTCGTCGAGCGCGCGCACGCCGCGCCACCCCTTGAAGACGCCCTCGAGGACGGCGGCGGGTGCGGGCCCGGGGCTCACGAGCGAGCCCCCGCGCCGTCGGCGGCGCCCTGCGCCAGTGCGGACTCCAGCATGGAACGGACCTCCTGCGGGTCGAGACCGAGCGCCCGCGCCTCCTCGACGAGGGGGCCGACGTACTGGCGGGCGAAGGAGCGGCGGCGCCGCTCGAGGAGGCGCTCGCGGGCGCCGTCGGAGACGAAGGCCCCGAGGCCGCGGCGCTGGTGGAGCACACCGTCGTCGACGAGCTGCTGCAGGCCCTTCGCGGCGGTGGCCGGGTTGATGCGGTGGAACGCGGCGAGCTCGTTGGTGGACGGGGCCCGGGCGCCCTCGGGCAGCGAGCCGTCGAGCACGGCCGCCTCGACGAGCTCGGCGACCTGCCGGAACAGGGGCGCGCCGTCAGGCCCGCCCGGCACCGGACCTCCTAGGTTCCTTACTCATGTAAGGAACCATGGAGGTGCGGCGCGGTGCTGTCAAGGGGTGCGGCGGGGCCACCCCGTGTTATCTTGACGTCGAGATACTTTCCGGAGCCCCGCCCGCGGGTGGGGCCACCCCCAGCGGTGGCCCGGACCGTCGGGGCGGGCAGGATGGGCGGGACGAGAGGGGACGCGCATGAGCGTGGACAGCTTCGGCAGCAAGGGCCGGCTCGAGGTCGGCGACGAGGCCTACGACATCTACCGGCTCGGTGCGCTGGACGGCCTGCAGGAGCAGGTCGCGCGGCTGCCGTACTCGCTGAAGGTGCTGCTGGAGAACCTCCTGCGCACCGAGGACGGGGCGAACATCACCGCGGAGCACATCCGCGCCCTCGCCGGCTGGGACGCCTCGGCGCACCCGTCGGTCGAGATCCAGTTCACCCCGGCCCGCGTCGTCATGCAGGACTTCACCGGGGTGCCCTGCGTGGTGGACCTGGCCACCATGCGCGAGGCCATGGCCTCGCTCGGCGGCGACGTGTCGAAGATCAACCCGCTGGCGCCCGCCGAGCTCGTCATCGACCACTCGGTCATCGCCGACGTCTTCGGCCGCCCCGACGCGTTCGAGCAGAACGTCGACATCGAGTACCAGCGCAACCTCGAGCGCTACCAGTTCCTGCGCTGGGGCCAGGGCGCCTTCAGCGAGTTCAAGGTCGTCCCGCCGGGCACCGGCATCGTGCACCAGGTCAACATCGAGCACCTGGCGCGCACGGTCATGGTCCGCGACGGCGTGGCCTACCCCGACACCTGCGTCGGCACCGACTCGCACACCACGATGGTCAACGGGCTCGGCGTGCTCGGCTGGGGCGTCGGGGGCATCGAGGCCGAGGCCGCGATGCTCGGCCAGCCGGTCTCGATGCTCATCCCGCGCGTCGTCGGCTTCAGGCTGAGCGGCGAGCTCCCGGAGGGCGCGACCGCCACCGACCTGGTCCTCACCATCACCGAGATGCTGCGCCGCCACGGCGTGGTCGGGAAGTTCGTCGAGTTCTACGGCGAGGGCGTCTCGGCGGTCCCGCTGGCCAACCGGGCCACGATCGGCAACATGAGCCCGGAGTTCGGCTCGACCGCGGCGATGTTCCCCATCGACCAGGAGACCCTGCGCTACCTGCAGCTCACCGGCCGCTCGGCCCAGCAGGTCGCGCTCGTGGAGGCGTACGCCCGCGAGCAGGGCATGTGGCACGACCCGTCCGCGCAGGGCTACGTCGAGCCGGTCTTCAGCGAGTACCTCGAGCTCGACCTCGCCACGGTCGTGCCGTCGATCTCCGGCCCGAAGCGCCCGCAGGACCGGATCGCGCTGTCCGACGCCAAGACCGCGTTCCGCACCTCCCTGCGCGACTACGTGGAGCACGACGTCACCGGCGGCGACGACCGCGAGCCCGGCGTCCCGCAGCAGACGGCGCCGCACGGCGTCGCCTCCGCCGTCGACGAGGCGTCGTCGGAGTCGTTCCCGGCGAGCGACCCGGCCACCCCGGCGCCCGGCGAGGAGGGCGAGGACGTCGACGGCCGCCCCGAGGAGCACCCGGCCGCCGCCCCGGCCGACGGGCGCCCGAGCGCGGCGGTGCCGGTGCGCCTGGCCGACGGCACGGAGTTCGTGCTCGACCACGGCGCGGTCGTCATCGCGGCCATCACCTCGTGCACCAACACCTCGAACCCGTCGGTGATGATCGGCGCGGCGCTCGTGGCCAAGAAGGCCGTCGAGCGGGGCCTGACCGCCAAGCCGTGGGTCAAGACGACGCTCGCCCCCGGGTCGAAGGTCGTCAGCGACTACTACGAGCGGGCCGGCCTCACGCCGTACCTCGACAAGCTCGGCTTCAACCTCGTCGGGTACGGCTGCACCACCTGCATCGGCAACTCGGGGCCCCTCATCGAGGAGGTCAGCGCGGCGGTCAACGAGGCCGACCTCGCCGTCACCGCGGTGCTGTCCGGCAACCGCAACTTCGAGGGGCGCATCAACCCCGACGTGAAGATGAACTACCTCGCCTCGCCGCCGCTCGTGGTGGCGTACGCGATCGCCGGGACGATGGACCTCGACGTCGTCGAGGAGCCGCTGGCCCTCGACCCCGACGGGCAGCCGGTCTACCTGCGCGACCTGTGGCCCTCGAGCCAGGAGGTCCAGGAGGTCATCGACTCGGCGGTGGCCGCGGAGATGTTCAGCCGCGACTACGCCGACGTGTTCGCCGGTGACGAGCGCTGGCGCGGCCTGCCGACCCCGACGGGCGACACCTTCGCCTGGGACCCGGAGTCGACCTACGTGCGGCGCCCGCCGTACTTCGAGGGCATGCAGGCCCAGCCGCAGCCGGTGACCGACATCGAGGGCGCGCGGGTGCTCGCCAAGCTCGGCGACTCGGTGACGACCGACCACATCTCGCCCGCGGGCGCGATCAAGGTCGACAGCCCGGCCGGGAAGTACCTCGGCTCCAAGGGCGTCGAGCGGCGCGACTTCAACTCGTACGGCTCGCGCCGCGGCAACCACGAGGTGATGATCCGCGGCACGTTCGCGAACATCCGCCTGCGCAACCAGATCGCGCCGGGCACCGAGGGCGGGTTCACGCGCGACTTCCTCGCCGGCGGCGAGGTCACGACGATCTACGACGCGTCGCAGGCGTACCAGGCCGCGGGCGTCCCGCTCGTCATCCTCGCCGGCAAGGAGTACGGCTCGGGCTCCTCGCGCGACTGGGCGGCCAAGGGCACGGCGCTGCTCGGCGTGCGGGCCGTCATCGCGGAGTCGTACGAGCGCATCCACCGCTCGAACCTCATCGGGATGGGCGTGCTGCCGCTGCAGTTCCAGCCGGGGGAGAGCGCCGAGAGCCTCGGCCTCACCGGCGAGGAGACCTTCACCATCACCGGCGTGACCGGGCTCAACGACGGCGCGACGCCCGAGACGGTGACGGTCCGCGCGGACGGCACGGAGTTCCGCGCCACCGTGCGCATCGACACCCCGGGCGAGGCGGACTACTACCGCCACGGCGGGATCATGCAGTACGTGCTGCGCAACCTCGCCGGGCTGGCCTGACCCAGGACGGCCGGCGCCGCGCGACCGCGCGGAGGGCGCCCCCCACGTGCACCGTGCGCGTGGGGTGGCGCCCTCCGCGCGTCCGGGCGGGCGCCGGGGCTGTCGGACCCGCGACGCACACTGGTCCGCGTGAGCACCCCCGCCGTCCCGCCCGGCTGGCCGGGCGAGGTCCGCCCGCCCGGCGCCCCCGACTGGGAGGCGACGGCCGTCGCCTGGCTGCTGGACCTCTGCCCGCCGGACCACCGGCGCTACGACGTGCTGCGCAAGCACCCCGTCGTGCTGGCGCGCTTCGCCGCGCACCACGTCGCCGGGGCGGTGCGCGCGACGCGCGAGGGGCTGGCCACCTGCCGGACCGAGCTGCGCGACGCCGTGCCGCCGGAGGCCGTGGCCGCCGCGGTGCAGGCCTGGGAGCGGGAGGGGGCGCGCCTCGTCGGTGTGGAGCGGGCCGTCGGGCTCGTCGAGCAGGCGCTGCGCGGCCGCCGCTTCGTCGCGCGGCTCTGAGCCGGCCCTGAGCCGGCCCTGAGCGGCCCCGAGCCGGCCCTGCCGCGGGCCCGGGCGCGCTCCCAGGCGCGGTGCCCGGTGCGCCCGCTACGCCCCCTTGTCCCGGAAGTCTCCGGTAACAGTTCGGCAAACGCCGTGGTCGATGTCGCGCAACACGGCTCGCGCGGGCCGGCGGGGCCCCACGATGGGCGCGGACCCGGCAGAACCGGACCGGGTCCCCGTCCGCCCCCGCGGACCAGACCTGTGGAGACGACCCATGGTGCATCGACGCATCCTCGCCGCGGCGGCGTCCGCGGCCCTCGCGCTGAGCCTGGCGGCCTGCGGCGACGACGACTCCGGCAGCGGCGGCACGGCGTCCGGCGGCGGCAGCACGGGCAGCAGCACGGGCGGGGCGCAGGCCGAGGGCAAGGTCGGCGTGATCCTCCCCGACACCGAGTCCTCCGCCCGCTGGGAGACCGCGGACCGCCCCCTCCTCGCGCAGGCCTTCGAGGAGGCCGGCATCGAGTACGACATCCAGAACGCCGAGGGCGACGCCCAGCGGATGCAGACCATCGCCGACCAGATGATCACCGGCGGCGTGACCGTGCTCGCGATCGTCAACCTCGACTCGGCCTCGGGCGCGCAGATCCAGAGCACCGCGCAGCAGCAGGGCGTGCTCACCATCGACTACGACCGCCTGACCCTCGGCGGCTCCGCGGAGTACTACGTCTCGTTCGACAACGTCGAGGTCGGCCGGCTCCAGGGCCAGGGGCTCCAGCAGTGCCTCGGCGAGGGGCCGAAGAACATCGCCTACCTCAACGGCTCGCCCGACGACAACAACGCCACGCTCTTCTCCCAGGGCGCCCACGAGGTCCTGGACGCGGTGCAGGACTACACCGTGGTCGCCGAGCAGGCGGTGCCGGGCTGGGACAACCAGCAGGCGGCGACGATCTTCGAGCAGATGTACACCGAGGCGGGCGGCCAGATCGACGGCGTCCTCGCCGCCAACGACGGCCTGGGCAACGCGGCGATCTCGATCCTCGCGCGCAACCAGGCCGCCGGGGAGGTGCCGGTGACCGGCCAGGACGCCACCGTCGAGGGCCTGCAGAACATCCTCGCCGGCAACCAGTGCATGACGGTCTACAAGCCCATCGCGGAGGAGGCCAACGCCCTCGCCGAGCTGGCGATCGGGCTCATCAACGGCGAGGAGGCCAGCGGCACCGAGGAGGTCGAGGACCCCGAGGGCGGGCGCCAGGTGCCGTCGGTGCTCCTCGACCCGGTGGCGGTCTTCCGCGACAACGTCAAGGACGTCGTCGACGACGGCTTCGTCACCGCCGCCGACCTGTGCACCGGCGAGTTCGCCGCCGACTGCACCGAGCTCGGCATCCAGTAGCCCACCCCGGCGCGCGGCGGCGCGGTGCCCTCGACGGCACCGCGCCGCCCGCGCGCCCGGCCGCCCGGCGGGCGGCGGGCCCGCACGACCGACAGACAGGACGAGGCATGGACCACGGGACGACCCCCGCCGCGACGGCGCCGGGGCAGCCGCTGCTCGAGCTGCGCGGGGTGGAGAAGCGGTTCGGCGCGGTGCAGGTGCTGCACGGGGTCGACCTCAAGGTCTACCCGGGCACGGTCACCGCGCTCGTCGGCGACAACGGCGCCGGCAAGAGCACGCTGGTCAAGTGCATCGCGGGGATCCACCCGATCGACGGTGGCGAGTACCTCTTCGAGGGGCGCCCGGTGAGCGTGTCCGGGCCGCGCGACGCCGCCGCCCTGGGCATCGAGGTCGTCTACCAGGACCTCGCGCTGTGCGACAACCTCGACGTCGTGCAGAACATGTTCCTCGGCCGCGAGCGCCGCCACGGCGTGCTGCTCGACGAGCCGTCGATGGAGCAGGCGGCCCGCGACACCCTGGCCAAGCTCTCCGTGCGCACCCTCGCCAGCGTCCGCCAGCTCGTCGCGAGCCTCTCCGGCGGCCAGCGCCAGACGGTGGCCATCGCCAAGGCGGTGCTCTGGGACAGCAAGGTCGTGCTCCTCGACGAGCCGACCGCGGCGCTCGGCGTCGCCCAGACCCGCCAGGTGCTCGACCTCGTGCGCCGCCTCGCCGACACCGGCCACGCGGTCGTGCTCATCTCGCACAACATGAACGACGTCTTCGAGGTGGCCGACCGCGTCGCGCCGCTCTACCTGGGCCGGATGGCCGCCGACGTGGCCACCGCCGACGTGACCCGCGCCCAGGTCGTCGAGCTCATCACGACCGGCCGCTCCGGGGAGCTGGGGCTCGGCCCCGCCGCCGGCAGCGCCGCCTGAGCCCCCACCCCCGTACGAGGAGCACCATGACCCAGCTGCCGGACACGGCACCCGCGCCCGGGCCGGGCCCGGCCGACGACCCCGCGGCGGGCGCCTTCCGCGCCGACCGGCAGGAGACGAGCGTCGGCGGCGCCGTGCGGGCGTACGTCGACCGCATCCGCGGCGGCGACCTCGGCGCGCTCCCGGCGGTGCTCGGCCTGCTCGCCCTCTGCGCGCTGTTCACCGCGCTGCGGCCCGAGACCTTCCCGACGGCCCTGAACGTCAACAACCTGCTCGTGCAGGCCGTCCCGATCACCCTGCTCGCCATGGGTCTCGTCTTCGTGCTCCTGCTCGGCGAGATCGACCTGTCCGCCGGCGTCGTCAGCGGCGTGTGCGCGGCGGTCCTGGCGCAGATGCTGGCGGTGCAGGGCGCGAGCTGGTGGGTCGCGACGCTGGCCGCGCTGGCCGCGGGCGCGCTCATCGGCCTGGTCACCGGCTCCCTCGTGGCGCTGGTGGGCATCCCCAGCTTCGTCGTGACGCTGGCGCTGTTCCTCGGCCTGCAGGGCGCGACCCTGCGCATCATCGGCGAGGGCGGCACGGTCCCCGTGCGCGACGAGGTGGTCCGCGGCATCGCGAACAGCACGATGCCGGTGGCATGGGGCTGGGGCCTCGCGGTCGCGGGCTCGCTGGTCTGGGGCGCGCTGTCGCTGCTCGGCTGGCAGCGCAAGCACGCCCGGGGCCTGGCCCGCCAGCCGCTGCCGGTCGTCGTCGCGAAGGTCGTCGTCGTGTCGGTGCTCGTGCTGGCGACGGTCGCCGTGCTCAGCGCGGACCGCGCGCTCAACCCCGCCGTCGAGCTCGCCGGCGTGCCGTACGCCGTGCCGCTCGTCGTCGTGCTGCTCGTCGCACTGTCGTTCGTGCTGGGCCGCACGGCCTTCGGCCGGCACGTGTACGCCGTGGGCGGCAACGCCGAGGCGGCGCGCCGCGCGGGCATCCCGGTCGCCCGGATCCGGGTGGCGGCCTTCGTCATCTCCTCGACGATGGCGGCGGTCAGCGGCATCGCGGCCGCGTCGCGCCTGAGCTCGGTGACGCCCGGCTCCGGCGCCGGCAACACCCTGCTCTACGCGGTGGGCGCGGCGGTCATCGGCGGCACGAGCCTCTTCGGCGGGCGCGGGCGGGTGCGCGACGCCCTGCTCGGCGGTCTCGTCATCGCGGCCATCGCGAACGGCCTGGGGCTGCTCGGCGTCGAGGCGTACCTCAACTACCTCATCACCGGCGGCGTCCTGCTCCTCGCGGCGAGCGTGGACGCGCTGGCCCGCCGGCGGGCGGCGGCCACCGGGCACTGACGGGGCCGCTCAGGCGAGCGCCGCGGCCGCCCGGGACGGGGCGGCCGCGGCGGGCCCCCGCTCCCCGCTGCCGCGGCGCACGAGGGTCGCGGGCAGCAGCACCTGCTCGGGCAGCCCCGGGCCCGCGGCGAGGCGGGCCAGCGCGAGGCGCCCCGCCCGTCCGCCCATGGCCGCCGGGTCGTTGGCGACCACCGTCGTGCCCAGCGCCTCGGCGAGGTCGAAGTCGTCGAAGCCCACGACGGCCTGCGCGCCGCCCGTGGTCAGCAGGGCGGCCACGACGCCCACGGTGATGCGGTTGTTGAGGCCGAAGAAGGCCGTGGGGGGCTCCGGCGCGGCGAGCAGGCGCAGCGCCGTCGCCCGCGCCGCCGGCACGTCGTGCACGTCGACGACGAGCAGCCGCGGCTCGAGCCCCAGCCCGTGCGCGCGGGCGGCCTCCCGGAAGGCGGCGAGGCGCTCGCGGGCGGTGAAGTTGGCGATCCGGTCGGCGATGACGGCGATGCGCCGGTGCCCGGCCGCGACGAGGGCGTCCACCGCCTGGCGGACCCCCGTGCGGTTGTCCCAGAGCACGACGTCGGCGGCCAGGCCGGTCGGCGGGCGGTCGACGAACACCAGCGGGGTGCCGGCGCTGCGCTCGCCCTCGAGGTAGCGGTGGTCCTCGGCGACGGGCACCACGAGCAGGGCTCGGACGCGCCGCTCGAGCATCGTCTGCACGACCGCGCGCTCGCGCTCGGGGTCGTCGTCGGTCGAGGCGATGACCAGCTCGAGGTCCTCCGCGCGCAGCGCCCGCTCCACGCCCGCGGCGAGGTGGGAGTAGAACGGGTTCTCCAGCCCGCCGATGACCAGGCCCACCGCGCCGGTGCGCGCCCCCTGGCGCAGCTCGCGCGCGAGGCGGTTGGGCCGGAAGCGCAGCGCCGCCGCGGCCCGCGCGACCCGCTCGCGGGTGGCGTCGCGGACGTTGGGCTCGCCGTTGAGCGCCCGGGCGACGGTCTTGGCGCTGACCCCGGCCAGGCGGGCGACGTCCTGCAGCGTCGCCGCGACGGCGGGTGCGGGCGGCGACGGGGGAGCGGGCCCCGGGTGCGGCCCCTCCAGCGCGTCCACGGCGTCCACGGGGCCTCCTGGGGCAGGGCGGCCCGGGGGTGCGGGCCGGACGGCCGCGGGCGGAGGTACGGCCGCGGCGGCCGCTGGTCGGGTGGGTCGGCGCGGTCCTGCGCCGTGCCGGTGCGGCGGGCCCCCGGCCCGCGTCGGCACTCCAGCATGACATCGATGACACGCTCCGCGCACGTCGCCGTGACAGGGCTGTGACCTGCGGCTCCACGGCAACGGAACGGTCACGGACCCGCGCGGCGGCCCGCGTTGACATCGATGACATGCGAACGTAGTGTCCCGGCGCGCGGCACCGCGGCCGAGGGGGCCCGAGCCCTCCCGGACGCCCCTGCCCGCCCTGCACGCGCCCGGGCCCGGCACCACGACGGGGCCGGCCCCCATCGACCGGCACAGGAGCGGCACATGCGCCCAGGTCCCACGATCCTGGAGATGCGCTCGATCACCAAGACCTTCCCGGGCGTGAAGGCGCTGTCCGACGTGTCCCTGCGCGTGCACGCCGAGGAGATCCACGCGGTCTGCGGCGAGAACGGCGCGGGCAAGTCGACGCTCATGAAGGTGCTCTCGGGCGTCTACCCGCACGGCACCTACGAGGGGCAGATCCTCTACCAGGGCGAGGAGGTGCGCTTCCGCGACATCCGCTCCAGCGAGGACGCCGGCATCGTCATCATCCACCAGGAGCTGGCGCTCATCCCCGAGCTCTCCATCACGGAGAACATCTTCCTGGGCAACGAGCCCACGCGCTTCGGGGTCATCGACTGGCAGCGCGCCCGCGAGCAGGCGGTCGAGCTGCTCGCGCGGGTCGGCCTGCGCGAGGACCCCGACACGCTCATCAAGAACATCGGCGTCGGCAAGCAGCAGCTCGTGGAGATCGCGAAGGCGCTCGCCAAGTCCGTGAAGCTGCTCATCCTCGACGAGCCGACCGCCGCCCTCAACGAGGCCGACTCCCAGCACCTGCTCGAGCTCATCGTGGGGCTCAAGCACAAGGGCATCAGCTCGATCATCATCAGCCACAAGCTCAACGAGATCGCGCAGGTGGCCGACGCCATCACGATCATCCGCGACGGCCGGGCCATCGAGACGCTCGACGTCGCCGAGGGCGGCGTCGACGAGGACCGCATCATCCGCGGCATGGTCGGGCGGGAGCTGGAGAGCCGTTTCCCGCCGCGCACCCCCGTCATCGGCGACGTGCTCCTCGAGGTCCGCGACTGGACCGTGCAGCACCCCCTCGACGCGGACCGGCTCGTCTGCAAGGGCGAGAGCTTCGTCGTCCGCCGGGGCGAGATCGTCGGCTTCGCCGGCCTCATGGGCGCCGGGCGCACCGAGCTCGCGATGAGCGTCTTCGGCCGCTCCTACGGCACCTACCTGTCCGGCCAGGTGCTCATCGACGGGCGCGAGGTGCAGCTGCGCAGCGTCTCCGAGGCCATCGAGCACGGGCTGGCGTACGTCAGCGAGGACCGCAAGGTGCTCGGGCTGAACCTCCTCGACGACATCAAGCGCTCGACGGTCTCGGCCAAGCTGCGCAAGATCTCGCGCGGCCCGGTCGTCGACGCGTTCCAGGAGCACGACGTCGCCGAGTCCTACCGCACGAGCCTGCGGATCAAGACGCCGTCGGTGGACATGGGCGTCGCCAAGCTCTCCGGCGGCAACCAGCAGAAGGTCGTGCTGGCCAAGTGGATGTTCACCGACCCCGACGTGCTCATCCTCGACGAGCCGACGCGCGGCATCGACGTCGGCGCCAAGTACGAGATCTACGGCATCGTCCAGCAGCTCGCGGCGCAGGGGAAGGCCGTCATCGTCATCTCGTCGGAGCTCCCTGAGCTGCTCGGGCTGTCCGACCGCATCTACACCATCTTCGAGGGCTCGATCACCAACGAGTTCTCCACGGCAGAGGCAGACCCGGAGACCCTCATGAAGAACATGACCTCGCGCTCGGCGGCGGCGGCCCGATGAAGGCGCTCTCCGACCTCAAGCGGATGTTCGGCGGCGGCCAGTCCGGCGGCCGCCAGTTCGGGATGATCTTCAGCCTGGTGGCGATCGTCCTGCTCTTCCAGTTCCTCACGGACGGGCTGACGCTCTCCAGCGGCAACCTCATCCAGCTGGTGAGCCAGTACTCCTACATCCTCATCCTGGCCATCGGCATGGTCATGGTCATCATCGCCGGGCACATCGACCTGTCCGTGGGCTCGGTGGCGGCCTTCTGCGGCATCGTCGTCGCCACGGCGATGCAGGACTGGGGCCTGGCCTGGCCGCTGGCGATCCTGCTCGGCCTCGCCGTCGGCGCCGTCATCGGCGCGTGGCAGGGTTTCTGGGTGGCGTACGTCGGCGTCCCCGCCTTCATCGTGACCCTGGCGGGCATGCTGCTGTTCCGCGGCGGCAACCAGTACATCGGCAACGCCGACACGATCCCGGTGCCCGAGGGCTTCCGCGAGATCGGCGCGGGCTTCCTGCCCGAGTGGGGGCCGGACACGGGCTACAACAACTCCACGCTCCTGCTGGGGCTGCTGCTCTGCCTGCTCATCGCGGTGCGGGAGTACCGCCTGCGCGCGGTGCAGTCCCGGATGCGCTCGGAGATGGCGCCGGCCTGGGTGAGCCTGGTCAAGGTGGGGCTGCTCGTCGCGGTCGTCGTCTACTTCACGCTGCTCTTCGCGAGCGGGCGGGTCGGCACGAGCTTCCCGGTCTCCGGCGTCATCCTGCTCGTGCTCGTGCTCGTCTACTCGTTCGTCACCCGCTCGACGATCTTCGGCCGGCACATCTACGCGGTCGGCGGCAACGCCCACGCCGCCGAGCTCTCCGGCGTGAAGTCCCGGCGGGTCAACTTCTTCGTCATGATGAACATGTCGGTCCTGGCCTCGCTCGCCGGCATGATCTTCGTGGCCCGCTCCGCGGCCTCCGGCCCGCAGGACGGCCTCAACTGGGAGCTCGACGCCATCGCCGCGGTCTTCATCGGCGGTGCCGCGGTGGCCGGCGGCGTCGGCACCGTCATCGGGTCGATCATCGGCGGCCTCGTCATGGCGGTGCTCAACAACGGCCTGCAGCTGCTCGGCGTCGGCGCCGACCGGGTCCAGATCATCAAGGGCCTGGTCCTGCTCGCCGCGGTGGCGCTCGACGTCTACAACAAGAAGCAGGGCCGGCCGTCGATCACCGGCTACCTCACCCGCAGCTTCCGGCGCCCGGCCACGCCGGAGCCGGAGGGCCTCGCGCCCACCTCGGGCACCCCGGAGTCGGCGCGCCCGACCGTGCCCACCCCCTGACCACCCCTCGCACGCGGCGCGCCGCGCCGCACCGGCAGGACGACCCAGCACGACCAGCACGGAGGCAGCGGTGCCTCCTGTACGGAAGAAGGAACCAGATGCGTCGCATCGCCAAGCCCACCGCCGCGCTCGCGGCCGTGGCCATGATCGCCCTCGCCGGCTGCGGCTCCGGCCGTGACGACAGCTCCGCCAGCGGCACCGGCTCGTCCGGGGACAGCGGCGCCGCGGCCGAGGGCTTCGAGCAGGGCTCGCTCATCGGCGTGGCCCTGCCCGCCAAGACCTCGGAGAACTGGGTGCTCGCGGGCGACCTGTTCAGCCAGGGCCTGCAGGAGGCCGGCTTCGAGGGCGACGTGCAGTACGCCGCCGCCTCCGGCACCGTCGCGGACCAGCAGGGCCAGATCTCCAGCATGGTCACCAAGGGCGCGAAGGTCATCGTCATCGGCGCGGCCGACGGTGGTCAGCTCACCACGCAGGTCGAGCAGGCCAAGGCCGCCGGCGCCACGGTCATCGCGTACGACCGGCTCATCCTCAACACCGAGGGCGTCGACTACTACGTCGCGTACGACAACTTCAACGTCGGGGAGCTGCAGGGCCAGGCGCTGCTCGAGGGCATGAAGGCCCAGAAGCCCGAGGGCCCCTGGACCATCGAGCTGTTCTCCGGCTCGCCCGACGACGCCAACTCGCAGGTGTTCTTCGACGGCGCCATGTCCGTGCTGCAGCCGGCGATCGACGCCGGCGACGTCGTCGTGGGCTCGGGCCAGACCGAGATCGAGCAGACGGCGACGCAGGGCTGGAAGCCGGAGAACGCCCAGAGCCGCATGGACTCGCTCCTCACGAGCACCTACGGCGACAAGGAGCTCGACGGCGTCCTGTCCCCGAACGACACCCTGGCCCGCGCGATCATCACCTCGGTCAAGGGCGCCGGCAAGCCGATCCCGGTCGTCACCGGCCAGGACTCCGAGGTCGAGTCGGTCAAGTCCATCGTGGCCGGCGAGCAGTACTCCACGATCAACAAGGACACCCGCGCCCTCGTCGAGCAGACCGTCAGCATGGTGACCGCGCTGAGCACGGGCGAGGAGCCCGAGGTCAACGACACCGAGTCGTACGACAACGGCGTCAAGACCGTCCCGGCGTACCTCCTCCCGCCGCTCATCGTCACCAAGGACAACGTGGTCGAGGCGTACGCGAACGACCCGAACCTCGCCCCGCTCACCAAGGGCTGAGCACCCGCACGGCGGGCAGGACAGCACGAGCAGCAGGACCAGCAGGACCAGCACGACCAGCACGACCAGCACGACCAGCACGACCAGCAGCACCGTCGCCGGCCGGCGCACCCCGGGTCCGCCCGGGGAGCGCCGGCCGGTGCGCGTCCCGCCACCGCACGACTTGGAGCACCCGATGACCCCCTGGACCCAGCTGCCCCCGCACCTGCGCTGGCTCGACGAGGAGTGCCGCCGCCTGCTGGCGTTCGGCGCCCGCGCCGCGCACCCGCTCGGCGGGGCGGCCTGGCTGGGCCCGACGGGGGAGCCGGCGGTGGACGAGCCGGTGCGCACGTGGATCACCGCGCGCACCGTCCACGTCCAGTCGCTGGGGCACCTGCTGGGGGTCCCGGGCTGCGGGCCGCGCGCCGACGCCGCGCTCGCGGGGCTCACCGGGGTGCTGCGCGACGCCGAGCACGGCGGCTGGCACCCCTCGGTCGCCGCGGACGGCACCCCGGAGGGGGGCAAGGCGGCGTACGACCACGCCTTCGTCGTGCTCGCCGCCTCCAGCGCCGCGGTCGCGGGGCGCCCGGGGGCGCGGGCGCTGCTCGACGAGGCGCTCGCGGTGCTCGACGAGCGCTTCTGGGACGACGCCGCGGGCCTGTGCGCCGACCGCTGGGACACCGCGTGGACGGCGCTGGACGACTACCGCGGCGTGAACGCGAACATGCACGCGGTCGAGGCGCTCATGGCGGCCGCCGACGCGACGGGGGACCCGCGCTGGCGCGGCCGTGCGCTGCGCATCGCGACGTCGGTCGTCGGCTGGGCCCGCGCGACCTCCTGGCGCATCCCCGAGCACTTCGACCCGCAGTGGCGCCCGCTGCCCGAGCACCACGCGGACCAGCCGGACCACCCGTTCCAGCCGTACGGCGCCACGGTCGGGCACGCCCTGGAGTGGGCGCGGCTGCTGCTGCACCTGGAGGCCGGGCTCGCGGCCGCCGGTCCCGCGCCGGCCTCGGGCGACCTGCCCGGGGGCGAGCTGCTGCCGGCGGCGCGGGCGCTCTACGCGCAGGCGGTCGAGGACGGCTGGCACGCCGACGGCGCCAGCGGCTTCGTCTACACGACCGACTGGGACGGCAAGCCGGTGGTGCGCGACCGCATGCACTGGGTGGCCGCGGAGGCGATCGGCGCCGCGGCGGCGCTGCACCGGCGCACCGGCGAGGACCGCTACGCCGAGGACTACCGCCGCTGGTGGGACTGGACGGCCGAGCACCTCCTGGACCTGCGCGACGGCTCGTGGGTGCACCAGCTCGACGCGACGAACACCCCCACGGGGACCGTGTGGCCGGGCAAGCCCGACCTGTACCACGCCGTGCAGGCCACGCTCGTGCCCCGGCTGCCGCTGGCGCCGGGGCTGGCCGCGGGCCTGCGCGCCGGGCTGCTGGCGTAGCGGCGCCCACCTACAGTGGAGGGGCGCCCGCACCGCACGGCGGGCGCGGGCGAGAGGGGACCGGACGTTGGGGCAGCTCGAGCACATCACGGGCCCGCAGGACCTGCGCGGGCTCGGGCCCGCGGAGCTGGAGCAGCTCGCCCGCGAGGTGCGCGCGTTCCTCGTCGAGCACGTGTCGCGCACCGGCGGGCACCTCGGGCCCAACCTCGGCGCGGTCGAGCTGACCATCGCGCTGCACCGGGTCTTCGACTCCCCGCGCGACACCATCGTCTGGGACACCGGGCACCAGGCGTACGTCCACAAGCTCCTCACCGGCCGGGCCGACGGCTTCGCGCGGCTGCGCCAGCGCGGCGGGCTGTCGGGCTACCCGAGCCGGGCCGAGTCCGAGCACGACGTCGTGGAGAACTCCCACGCGTCCACGTCGCTGTCCTGGGCGGACGGCATCGCCAAGGCCGACGAGCTCCTCGGGCACGACGACCGGACCGTCGTGGCGGTCATCGGCGACGGCGGGCTCACCGGCGGCATGGCGTGGGAGGCGCTCAACGGCATCGCCGCGGCCGACCGGCCGGTGGTCGTCGTCGTCAACGACAACGAGCGCTCGTACGCGCCGACGGTCGGCGGCCTGGCCAACCACCTCGCGACGCTGCGCACGACCCGCGGCTACGAGCGCTTCCTCGACTGGGGCAAGCAGGTGCTCGGCCGCACGCCGGTCGTGGGCGCGCCGGTCTACGACGCGCTGCACGGGATGAAGAAGGGCCTCAAGGACGTCGTGGCGCCGCAGGGCCTCTTCGAGGACCTCGGGCTCAAGTACGTCGGCCCGGTGGACGGGCACGACGTCGAGGCGCTCGAGCACGCGCTCGCGCGGGCCAAGGCGTTCCGCGGGCCGGTCATCGTGCACGCGCTGACCCGCAAGGGCCTGGGCTACGAGCCGGCCGAGGCCGACGAGGCCGACCGCTTCCACGGCATCGGCGCCATCGACCCGCTGACCGGGCGCAGCCTCGCGGTGAAGACCACCTCGTGGACCTCGGTGTTCGCCGAGGAGCTGCGCGACGTGGCCGAGGAGCGCCCCGACGTCGTCGGCATCACCGCGGCCATGTGCATCCCGGTGGGCCTGCACCTGCTGCAGGCGGCGCACCCGGAGCGGGTCTTCGACGTCGGCATCGCCGAGCAGCACGCGGTGACCTCGGCGGCGGGGATGGCGTACCGGGGGCTGCACCCCGTGGTCGCGGTCTACGCGACGTTCCTCAACCGGGCCTTCGACCAGCTGCTCATGGACGTGGCGCTGCACCGGGCCGGCGTCACCTTCGTGCTCGACCGCGCCGGGGTCACCGGCGACGACGGCGCGAGCCACAACGGGATGTGGGACCTGTCGCTGCTGTCGGTGGTCCCGGGCGCCCGCGTGGCGGCCCCGCGCGACGCGGTGACCCTGCAGGAGGAGCTGCGCGAGGCGCTCGACGTCGACGACGCGCCCACCGTGCTGCGCTTCCCCAAGGGTCCCGTGCCGGGGGCGCTGCCCGCCCTCGAGCGCCGCGGCGGGGTCGACGTGCTGCGCCGGGACGGCGACGAGGACGTGCTGCTCGTCGCGGTCGGGCCGATGGCGGGGCTGTGCCTCGAGGTGGCGGACCGGCTCGCGGACCAGGGGGTCGGGGCGACCGTCGTGGACCCGCGCTGGGTGCTCCCCGTCGCCGAGGAGGTCGTGGCGCTCGCGGCGCGGCACCGGCTGGTCGTCAGCGTCGAGGACGGCGGGCGCGCCGGTGGCGTGGGCAGCGTCCTCGCGCGCGCGCTGCGCGACGCCGGGGTCGGCACGCCGCTGCGCGACTACGGCATCCCGCAGCGCTTCCTCGAGCACGCCAAGCGCGCGGAGGTCCTCGAGGAGGTCGGCCTCACCGCGCAGGAGGTCAGCCGGCAGGTCGTCGAGGCCGTGGCCGGGCTCGACGCGGAGCCGACGGGCGCCCCGCTGCACGACTGACACCCGTACGGCCCTGCTCCCGCCGGGGCCGCCCGCCGATGGGACGGCGCGGTGGCAGCGGTCCACCGGGGGCAGCGGAGGCGGGTCGTGGAGCACGCGGGCGGGGTCGGTCGGGGTCGTCGGGGCGGGGCGCTGGTGCGGGGCGCCCTCGTCCGGGCGGTGGCGGTGGCGCTGGCGCTCGGCGCGGTCGCGGCGGGGGCCCCGCCCTGGCCCGGCCCGCAGCGGGAGCTGCGCGTGCAGCCGGTCAGCGTGACCGACCCCGCCCCGCCCACCGACGTCGTGGTGACCCCCGCCGACCGGGCGCTGGCCGTCGCGTGGACCGCGCCCAAGGAGAACTTCCTCAGCGGCTACCGGGTCTACGTCGACGGCGTGCTCCGGGCCAGCCCCACCAGCCCCGGGGTCACGCTGACCGGGCTCGTCAACGGCACGCCCTACGTCGTCACCGTCACCTCGGTGACCACCCGCCTGCTCGTCGAGCACGAGGGCACGCAGGCGAGCGCCCCGGTCACGGGCGTCCCGCGGGACGCCGTGCCGCCGGCGGCACCGGCCGTGACGGCCACCCGCGGCGACGGCAGGGTCTCCCTGGTCTGGCCGGCCGCCCCCGAGTACGACGTGGACGCCTACGAGGTGCTGCGCGACGGTGCCGCGGTGAGCGGCCTGCTGGGCCGCGCCACGACGTCCTGGACCGACACCGCGGTGGTCAACGACCGGACGTACCGCTACGCGGTGCGGGCCCGCGACACCTCCGGCAACTGGTCCCCGCTGACCGGTCCCGGGGTCGCGGCGACGCCGACGGACCTGACGGCGCCGTCGGCGCCGGCGGACCTGGTGGCGCAGCGGGGCGA